>JAJYJX010000068.1 GCA_021789095.1 bacterium | reverse complement strand
CGATCTCAATGGCTCTTATTGTGATGTCTTCAAGATTGCCTATGGGGGTTGAAACGATAAATAATCTACCTGAACTCTGCATCAAAAGCGTTTTTAATAAGCTCTATGGAACTGTCAGGATTGATGGCGATCACGTCAAACCTCAAGGGTTTGTTCGCGAGACGCTTTTTCTGTATGTAATCAATGGCTGTTAAGGTAATCCTTCTTTTTTTCTCCTTAACAACAGACTCATACGGACTGCCGAACAAGTAGGTATTCCTGCTTTTTACCTCTATAAAGACAGTATGTTTTTTATCCGTTGCTATGATGTCTATCTCACCAAAGTGGGAGCGGTAATTCCGTTCTATTATCTTATAGTTATGCCGTTCAAGAAATTCTACAGCACTGTCCTCTGCATTGCTGCCGATTAAACGTTTACTGATTCCCTTATTATGCACAAGAGTGTTTTGCTGTTACTGGGTATTAACGTCAAATTCTATGGAGGCAGGGGCTGCATTGCCCGATGTAACAAACACATCGACAGGGCCGTATCCTAGGTAACTTGTTGTTCCTGTAAATGGAAGAGGAGAAAACGGACAACCCGGCTGTGTCTGAAGGCATAATCTCACTTGCATTGTTGTCATGCCGCGGAGATCGGTTGTGTCTGAACACGGCACCGGACATATATTCCCGTTCTTATCAAGAATAGCCAGAACCCCTGTGTTATTACTTCCCTCCTGTCCAACTGCAAGCCCGCAATCATATACAACCTTTACGCCGTTCATTGGAACGGCATTTAGTCCTAAAACAGTAACACGTACATATTCATCAATATATGGATCTATAGTATCCTTTACAGCAATCTTGTTCGTGCTTAGAGTTATTGTAGAACCATTTGGTGCCTGATTAGAGCCACAACTTACCGTAATCGCTACTGCTGTAATCAACACGGACAATAAAATTATCCTGGTTTTCATACCCTTACCTCCGTTAATGTTTTTTTTAATATCCTTTTGTCCATCTTATAAATTACCGGTGCGCCAATCTTCTTCAACAGGACAAGATTTATCTCATTCCCGTTGCTTTTTTTATCATATTTTACAGCTTTACTCAAGCTTTCTATATCCAGACCCTTAAACGATCCAGGCAACCCTATACCTTTAACCATATGCTCTATTCTAACAGGGACATCGTTTTTACACAGGTTCAATGCGTAAGAAAGCCTGGAAGCTATTATCATCCCGATACCAACTGCTTCTCCGTGCAATATCTTATAACCGGTCAGAATTTCTATAGCATGGCCAAATGTGTGCCCGAAATTTAAAAGCATTCTTGTTCCCGAAACCTCCTTCTCATCCTTTTGAACAATATCCGCCTTTATCCTGCCGGAATCCAATACAAGTTTAAGCATAGTGGCAGGATCATGGTTGAGAATATCCTTTCTATGTTCTTCTATATATAAGAACAGCTTTTCATCCTTTATGGCGCCATACCTTATGATCTCTGCCATACCTGCCATATAAATGCGCTTCGGCAGGGTTTTTAAAAAATTTATATTTGAATAAACAAAAGAGGGTTGATGGAATGTTCCTATGATATTCTTCGCAAGAGGATGATCCACGCCGGTCTTACCTCCTATAGATGCATCTACCTGGGCAAGCAGTGTTGTCGGCACCTGTATATATCTTACACCCCTCATGTATGTAGAAGCAGCGAAACCCGCAATATCTCCTATAACTCCCCCGCCCATGCCGATTATTATTGAACTCCTGTCAGAATTGCAGGACAGAAGTTTATCATAGATCCTCTTTACCGTTTTTAAATTTTTATATTTCTCGCCGTCCGGCAGGACAATAACGGCACACTTCGGGCTCTTTTTCTTAAAAAGGGAACTTACGATGGAACCATACAATCTCCATACAATTGTATTTGTTACTAAAACAAGACTGCTGTAATCCATTGAACTTGTCTTGTCTGACAGTGAAATAAGCGGCTTCTCATCGGTAACAAGGATGTCATAATCTGCGCTTGCCCGCTTGAACCTGAGGGTAATCAGACCTTTCACAGATGGAGCCTCTTGATTATATCTTCAGCAATATCTGCCGGAGACCGGTTACCCGATTCTATAACAATATCAGATTCCAGATAACGCGGCTCCCTTTTCCCCAAAAGCCTCTGTATAATCTCAAGCCTGTCTCCATGCATTAAAAGAGGCCTTACTTCTGCATTTGTAGTCCTTCTGTAAAGAACATCGGGTGATGCCTTTAAATAAACTGTTTTACCCGCTTTCTTTAAGAATGAGAAAATGTCATCATCCATTACCGCCCCGCCGCCGGTTGAAATTACAGACGGCGCTTCCGGCTCGAGAGACATAATAACGTCCTTTTCGACTATCCTGAAATAGGCCTCACCTTTTATATTAATAATATCAGATATGCTCATGCCTGTTTTCTTTTCTATAAGATGATCCGTGTCTATAAAGTTTCTTGATGTTACCCGTGATATAATCCTTCCAATTGTTGTCTTGCCCGATCCCATCATTCCTATCAGTATAACATGCTCCATACATAATTCAATACTTTGCGGTATAAGAAATATAAGCGTTAAAATTTCTTTTCAATTCATTCATTGTATCACCGGCAAACTTTTCCATAACTGCACCGGCAAGCTCAATGGCAGTTACCGCTTCACCGACTACAGAAGCTGCAGGGACGGCGCAGATATCCGATCTTTCCACGGCTGCCATGACAGGTTTCTTTGTTACAACATCAACGCTGTGCAGCGGTCTGTACAACGTTGAAATGGGCTTCATATACGCACGCAGTATAATCTCCTCTCCATTGGTAACGCCCCCTTCCATACCGCCTGCCCTGTCTGTTCTTCTATAAAATCCTTTACCCGCTGAATAAAATATTTCATCATGAGCTTCCGAACCAAACCTGCCTGCATTTAAAAAACCGTCTCCGATTTCAACAGCCTTTATTGCCTGAATGCTCATTAATGCCGCAGCCAGCCTGCCATCAAGCCTTCTGTCCCACTGGCTGTATGAGCCAAGACCAGCAGGTACATTTACCGCCCTGATTTCAAAAACCCCGCCGAGCGTATTGCCCCTTTTCCCTGTATCCTCAATAAGCTTAATCGCTCTTTCAGATGCCGCTCTATCGGGCATATTCATATTGTTCTCATCAGATTCCGCTGCCTTGCTGAGCTTTTTAAGACGTACAGTCCCAAGTGTTTTTAAAGGTAAAATCTTGTCCTCTATTTTCACATTTCCTATCGATACAACGTAGCTGTAAAGTCCGATGGAAAGCTCTCGTAACAGCAATTTTGCTACACCCCCTACAGCTGTCCTGATAGCTGTTTCCCTGGCACTTGCCCTTTCCAGGACATTCCTCAGATCATGGTGGTTGTACTTTATACCACCGGCTAAATCTGCATGACCCGGCCTTGGCATTGTTACGATCTTTTTATCTATACTATTGATAGGGTCCATAATATCTTTCCAGTTTGTCCAATCCCTGTTCTCAATATACAATGTTACAGGCGAACCTATTGTATATCCACCCCTGATGCCGGAGAGGACTTCAACCCGATCTCTTTCAATGGACATTCTCTTGCCCCTGCCATAGCCCCGCTGCCGTTTCAACAGATAGGAATTTATGAGATCCAAATCTATAGAGAGACCGGCAGGTAATCCCTCGATTACGGCTATCAGGCCTTTACCGTGGGACTCCCCGCCAGTAATGTATCTTATCATCAGTTTACGGTCATTATTGATTAACTATTCTTGGCGTAATGAATATAAGCAGTTCTGTCGTTGTGTTCGTATTCGTCGTGTTTTTGAACAACCAGCCAATTAATGGTATCTTATAGAACCAGGGTACACCTGCTACGGTAGTAGATTTGTTAATCTGGTATATACCTCCTATAACAGTGGTCTCACCGTTCTTAACAAGCACCTCTGTATCGGCTTCCTTCTTGGAGATACTCGGCACACCGCTTGCACTCAGTATAGATGTATCGGGTGCATTCTTCTCAGCCTTTATTTTCATTATGATACTGCCATTTGCAGTAATATGCGGTGTTACCTCAAGGCTCAGTACTGCATCTATAAACTGTGTCTGCGTGCCCTGCTGGGAAACAGTCTGATACGGTATCGACAGACCTTGCTGTATCTTTGCCTGTGTATTGTCAAGCGTTGTAACCTTTGGACTCGAGATAACCTTACCTTCCCCTGTCTGCTCCATAGCACTTAACTGTAAATCAAGCAGGAAGCTGTTCGTGAGATTGCCGAATGTGAAACCGATATTGCCGCCCGATCCAGTACCGACTGCCGCAGGAAGGTTTACCATAAAGTTACTCCCGCTTGAACCAACACCGCCTGACAGCGGCAAAGGCTGCGATGTCGGGTTGGTTCTTATGATACCGCCGCCAACGCCTATGGTATTCGGGAATGACAAACCGGTTGCATTGCCATAAGCAGGATTTGCCTGGTAGTTTGTTCCCCATTGCACGCCCAGCTGCCTGGTAAAATTGGTATTGGCCTCAACGATCCTCGCCTCTATCAAGACCTCCGGTGTTTGCAGATCAAGCGCTTTTACCAGCCGCTCCGCTTCGGAGATCACCTTCGGTACATCTTTAATTATGATTGAATTTGTCCTCGCGTCAATATTCACGGATCCCCTTGATGTGAGTATAGATTTTAGTTGTTTGGAGATATCGTCTGCCTTTGCATAATTAACCGGTATAATCCTTGTAACAAGATCTTCCAGCTTCTCCTGTTTTTGCTTGGCTTCAAGCTGTGATTCCTGTTCTTTCCTGAGCTTTTCCATCGGCGCAATTCTTATAATATTGCCAACCTGGACCATTCCGAGGTTATTTGTCTGCAGGATTATATCAAGGGCCTGATCCCACGGCACGTTCACCATTCTCATGGTAATTTTGCCTTTAACATCATCCCCTGCTATGACATTCTTGTTGCTTACTTCCGCTATAAGCCTTAACACATCCTGAATATCAGCATCCTTAAAGTCCAGTGATATTTTCCTTCCTGTATATATGCGCTTCATACCAAGACTCTGTGGCGAGAAAACAGCCGGGGAAGCCGGCGGCGTGCTTATCTGCTGCGGTGCAGGTGCGCCCGGGATTTCTCCTTCCGGTTTCGGCAGGATAACCACTCCCTGCTCCTGTACACCTGAACCTATAGTGGCGACCAGCGCATTGCCCTTCTTGTCTATTGTATAAGGAGGAAACTGATCCTTCGACGTATCGAGTACGAATCTTACCTTATCAGGATACTGGCCAATCCTTACTCTCTGTACGTCATCTGTCCCTACAGACATCTCATTTGTCGGGAAGAGATTACCCACATTAAGGATATCAATTACGAGCCTGGGCGGATTATTAAGCCTGAATGCATTATAGTTGCCTATATTCCCGTTTCCTACAAAATCAACAACCGTTTTGTTGTCAACCGTACTATATTTAACATCTATTATCTTTGAAGCAGTAGGTTTCTGTGCTTCTGCAGCTTGCGGCAACTGTTGTTCTTCAACAACGGGAACAGCAGGAGTTGTTACCGGCTGTCCTGCCTCAGGGGCCAAAGGAGGCATTTCTGCCGGCGGCATTGCTGCTTCAGCAGGCTGTGTTGCAGTTTCTGCTGCAAGCGGCTGCTCAGGTCCTGGAAGTGCTGCAGGTGGAACCGGAGCGACTTCCGGCGGAAGCTGCTGTTCAGCAGGAGGCTGCAGGGGGGGAGCCTGTGCAGTTGTTGTCTCTGCTGTGCCTGGTACCGGCGGCATTTCAGATAGCGGAGGCGTTGCAGGCGTCAGCTCTGCGCCGGCTGTACCCAAAGCCGGAATCTCCGGCAGTGCACCTTGCGCTTGGGCTGGCGAAGCTGTTTTTGAAACATTAATGACAAGATTATTACCCTGAACAGATGTATTATAATCGACAAGTTTATCAAGTCCTATATCCATTCTGCTTAGTGTAGCGCCCTGTTCTGTTACTGTCTTCAGACTTACAGTGTTTATCACACCATTATTTATAGCCATGCTCTTTGACAGAGCGGATATATCTGCATTGTTAAAATCTACAACTATCCTTAGAGGATTTGTCATTTTATATACCGTGTAAACAGGGGGAGCACTTCCTTCTGCCGTCAATACAGTAGCTGCATCCTGATCGGATATATCAATATTACCAATAACATTGGCACCCCCGCCAGGAACAGGTTTTGAACCTGCGCATGCTCCTATAAAAAACGTTATCATTAAAGTTGATATCAAGATTTGCGTTTTAAGTTTTATTTTCATTTTGTTCCCCCTTAAATTTTTTCCGTTTTCTTTAATGCCATGGTGACTTCGTTTGTTTTCACCTTGCCTGTAAACACATCCGTATACTGTTCCAGAACAATTACTTTCTCATTCATTATGCGTATTATAATTCCGTTGTTCTTGCCTATTTTTGTTCCGGTACCAACTATGTAGGTTTTACCTGTGGGGTCCTCAATAATTGCCTTTGCATTTGAAACACCCCAGATGATTCCCCTTACTGTAAGCTGGTCTAAAGAAAATTGCTGGAGAGGTGTGATAGCTGTTGTCGGCTTTACCTTTGATATGTCGAACGGTTCAAATGGATCGGGCTTACCTGCGGGATTATAGTAGTACGCGGTTGTTTCAGTAACCGCAGTACTCTGAGTAATGGCGCTGCCCGGCTGCTGCGGCTGAGAAACGACACTTTCAGGTGTAGCGGTTTTTGTGGCGGCAGCTTTCGGTACAGCAGATTTTCTACAATCAGCTATGCCAGTAATAGACACGACAAAGATAATCAACAGTAACAATTTAATACTTTTCATACTTGTTTCCTTTTATCATTTTTTTTTGCCTCCGGCAGCAACAGGAGCAGACTGTACAAACCTGAATATGCTTGTTAAGAAAGCCGCATCAAGCATTGTTTTACCGGTAGATGTCTGTTGCATTACTTTGAGTTCCAGGTCAGAAACGTTCACTATCCTTTGCAATTCTGCAAGCTTGTAAAGGAACACGGCAATATCACTGTATGTTCCTGTTAAGTGTATTTGAACAGGTATTTCTGCATAGAATCCTTTTACCACCTCGTTTTTGGGTTCTATTTTGATAACATTAAGTTCGGTTGTCTTTGAAAGATTATTCAGTGTAACCAGGTACTTGTCTATTTCCGGATCATTGGGAAGTTTTGTTAGAGCTTCTTTCAACTGCTCATTAAGCTTGTTTAACTCGTTCTGAAATTCGGCCTTATGATCAGCAATTGCCTGTGTTTCGAGAACCTTTGCCTGAAGAGACCTTTCCTGAGACTGAAGTCCTGCGTATGTATTTCTTTCGGATAAATATCCGGGCCAGACATAAAGGTCAAGCAGCACGATTATAGCCATAACAACAGCAAGAACTATAAGCTTTTGCTGCAGCGGAAGCTTAGCTATTGTATTAAGATTAATATCCATAATTTACTCCTTATTATTGTCCATATCATTGACTTTTCCCCGCTGTAGTTTGCGTAATACCGGCGCCGGGTATAGAAATAAATTTACAGGTCAGCGAAAATTTATACAACAGGAGATCGTTCGATTTTACCTGTTCAGTCTTGGTAAGATTAACATCGCCAAAATACGGATCATGAGAAAGACTGTCCATAAACTGCGCTATGGTGCTGTTGTCAAGTGCTATACCATCCATACCTATCAGATCGCCATGCTCCTTCAGTGATACCAGCCATAGCTTCTTGGACAGTATGCTCGTCTTATCTACAGGTATTGCTTTTGACAGCTCATCCATTAAATGGACTTCCGCTGTCCTGTTTTTTTCAAGAGTGGTTATAATATCCAGCTTTGATTTAATCTGATCCTTCATTTTTTTGAACTCGTTGATCTCGTTAACTTCTTTATTCAATTGAACCATCCTTTGATTCAGCTGTGCAATACTGCTCTTGGTTGAATTTATTTCACTCCGTATACTGTACTCTATAAACACTATTATAACCAAGCCTACAATGAGCAGTATCCCACCTATTACCAGCTGCTGATATACGGCCACTTCCCTGGGTGATACTCCTTTTTTTACCTGTTTTAGTAAATTAATTTTTATCATGTTAGTTACCAGCCTTCCTTATGGATAAACCAACAGCTACAGAAACAATAGGTGCAATCTCGTTTATGTAGTTTATATCAAAAACCTTGGTGTTTACAGCCACATTTTTAAACGGGTTCATAATCTCCACAGGTAATCCTGTTTTCTGGGCAATTAAATTGGAAAATTCCGGGGTTTTAGCCGTTCCCCCGCTCAACATAATCTTTGTTATCTTTTCCCCGCCTGTAGAAAGGTAGAAATCTATGGATCGTTGTATATCGGCGGATATGCCATCTGATGCAGCCTTTATGATCTCCATTACATCAGGTGTAACTGGAGTGCCGCTCGCGCCCACCTTCCTTTTTTCTGCTTCCTCCCTTGATATATTCAGGCCTTTCTGTATTTCTTCTGTAATCTGGTTGCCTCCGGATTGAGTAAGATCCCTTGCAAAGATTGGTATCCCTTTGCTTACCACATTAAAGTTAGTAATACTTGCCCCAACATTTACAAGTACCACGGTATCATTCATATACTCCGGATAATTTACTTCAAACATATTCTGCAGGGCAAAAACACCTATATCTATAATAGTGGTATTGAGACCTGCTTCCCCTATGGCAGTTACATAATTATTTATAAGTTCTTTCTTTGCTGCGACAAGGAACACGCTCATCTGTCCTTCTGCCGTTGATCTTTCGAGTACCTGGAAATCAAGATTAACGTCATTGATGTTAAATGGTATGTATTGTTCCGCTTCCCACTGGATCGATTCTGCAAGGGCTTCATCCGTTGTTATAGGCATGTTTATCTTCTTCATTATTACAGAATGTCCTGATACGGAAGTAGATGTAATCTTTGTTTTCAGCTTCAAATTTGCGAGAATACTCTTTATTGCGTCTGTTACTGCCGTTGTGTTGATTATGTCACCATCCACTATGGTATCAGGAGGGAGGTTTGTCACACCGAGATTGACCAACTGATAGCCCTTTTTTCCTGCAGACTTAAGTTCTATCAGTTTTACACTGCTTGTACCGATATCAAGACCTATCAGTTGTTTGCCACCGCCAAATAAAGCCATAAAACCTCCTTGAGTTATTAATCCGGGAATATCTTATCTTTCTCTGAAATCTTAAATCCCAGTGCCTGAATAATTTTTCTCTTGGTGTCCACCCTGCATTCCTTCCCCTGCTCTATCCTTGTTATGGTAAGAACAGATATGTTAGCCTTTCTTGCCAGTTCAGCCTTGCTCATCAATGCCCTGGCCCTTATTTGTTTCAAATTATTGTGCTTACCCATTATTATACCTCACTTATTGCCTATAAGTGCATACTTAAAATTAAATGTCAAGTATTTTATTAACATATATGTATATTAATACATAATTATACATAATTATGGCGTCTTTGTCCCGAGGTTTAAATTGAATGTCTGGTACGCTTTCCCTCCATAACCGTCGTCCACAACTACTTTCACAGTAGTCTCCAATGGTAATTCAGCATCCTTGGGATCCCACGATATAACACCGTCATGGTTTATTGTCATACCCTGCGGGGCTGATTCTAACTTGTAAGTTAAATGATCGTTATCAATATCAACGGCTTCAACCTTGTATAAAAACGTGGACCCTGTAATCGAAACAGGAGGCTTTGAAGTAATAACAGGCGGGGTATCCTGTATTGAAATATAACTGCTTGTTGCGCTTAGGCCATTCTGTTCACCGTCAGACGGTGTTATGTCAACGTGGACCACATCACCGTGTTTGTAAGAACCGCAGCTGAATGAATCACCTGTTTGATCTTCCACAGGAGCGTTATTTACATACCACTTATAATCAAAAGCTACGGGATCACCGTCTGCATCAGATGCCTGGACTGTTACCTGCATCGTTGATGCAATGGTGGGATACATGGGCTGTATGTTTATAGAAGTAATAATTGGAGGTGCGTCATGTATTAGTACAGCCGGTGTAACTAATTCCTTTTGTTCACCTTTGTTCTCTGTATAAGAAACAACAGCTGTAATGCTGTCCCCTTTTTGAAAACCGCTTTGAAGGCTGTTTGTCATTGCGTGCTGCCGGTTGTTAACATACCATGTAATACTTTTGGCAGAGATATTCCCGGGTGTTGCAACAGTAAGAACATCACCCGTTTTGGGATTATCTGGTTGTATCTTGATTGACTGATTAACCGTCAGGGCTAGTCCGACATTGCCTGAAAACATGGTTCTGACAGGTTCCTGTTTTTTCTGACAGCCGGCAACCAGCATCAGTACACCGAACGAAAGCATAAACCATTTCATATTTCCCTCCAGTATTTATTCAATACCATACTCTTTCAATTTATACATTAAAGCCCTGAGGCTTATCTCAAGCAGCTGGGCTGCTCTGGTCTTATTGCCGTTGGTTTCTTTCAATGCTTTTTTGATCAATTCGATCTCGAGATTTATCTGAGCCTGTTTTATTGAAAAACCCGTTTCAACCGCGGAAAATCTGCTGCTGTTACCAGATTTAATGGCATCGGGTATAGCATCAGCGGCTACTACCTCCCCTTCGCTTAAAATACACGCCCTCTCAATTACATTCTCAAGCTCCCTTACATTACCGTACCATTGGTAACTCATGAATATATGCATAACGTCATCATCAAAATCTTTTATACGTTTTTTAAGGGTAGTAGAATCCTTTTTCAGAAAATAACGTGAAAGCAGCGGTATATCCTCTTTTCTTTCTCTTAAAGAGGGTAAATTTATATTAAATACGTTCAATCTGTAAAACAGGTCATCTCGGAATCTCCCTTTTTTGACCTCTTCATCAAGTTTTTTTGATGTAGCTGCCAAAAACCTGACGTCGACATCTATTGATTTTGTGTCACCTATCCGGTATATTTGTAACTGTTCAATGGCCCTCAGCAACTTTACCTGCAGGTTAAAAGGCAGTTCTCCAACTTCGTCAAGGAACAGAGTACCTGTATCTGCAGATTCAAACAAGCCCTGTTTACTTGCATAGGCACCTGTAAACGCACCTTTTACATAACCGAACAATTCACTCTCTAACAGGTTCTCGGGTATTGCGCCGCAATTTACTGACACAAACGGCCTGTCTTTTCTATCACTGTTATAATGTATTGCCTTTGCAACAAGTTCCTTGCCTGTTCCGCTCTCCCCGGTAATCAGGACAGTGGTCTTATGGCTCGCAACCTTTTTTATTTCATTGAGAACGGCCAAAATCTTTTCACTCTTACCAACTATTGCGCTGAAGTCATAATCCATTGCAATAGTCTTTTTAAGCGAAATGTTCTCCCTGTACAGTTTTAGGCGCTCTTCGGCCTTCCTGATAGTCAGCACCAGCTCGTCGGGTTTGAATGGTTTTGTTATATAGTCGTAAGCCCCTTCCTTAATAGCTTCGATTGCGCTGTCTGTATTCCCATAAGCAGACATCATGATAACGGTAGTTTCAATCCTGTTATGCTGAAGCGTTCTCAGTAATTCCATGCCGTCCATTTTCGGCATTTTTATATCACAGATCACAAAATCATAAGGCTGCTTTTTAAGTTCCAGAAAAGCATCTTCACCATTTGATGCAGTGCTTGTCTGATAACCATTTGTATTAAGAATATTGGAAACCGCAAACCTTATATTTTCTTCGTCATCAACAACCAGTATTTTTGTTTGTCCGGCCATGATATTACAATAACATGTATTGACGGTTAATCTCAAGTGGTTATGGGTAAGTGGGACAGCGCCCTATTTCGGCGTCGCTAGTGTAGGGGATTGCGGGGTAGAAGATCAAAGACAATCACGGGCGACAAACCGGTCAAAAAGAAATAGGGCGCTGTCCACTCCGCTCTCTTATTCAGCTTTCTTATTAGCGTTCTGCTTTAAATTAGCGACTATGCTATTGAACTGCTCCAATGCAGCCTCAAGGTTTTCTGCTATATCATGCGCAATGATATCCGGGGCCGGGAGTTTGTCAGAATCCTCAAGGCTTTCATCCTTAAGCCAGAATATATCAAGA
>JAJYJX010000067.1 GCA_021789095.1 bacterium | reverse complement strand
TGATCAACCCGCCTACAATTGATCTAAATACAAGGGATAGCAGGAGGAAGACAGCTATAATAGATATGTAAAGGCTTGTCTCCTGATTTTCTATGAGATGTTTGTTAATGGTTATGATAAGCATGGGTGAACCGGATAGCGTAAAATGGATGTCCTTTGTTTCAAGGGGCTGTATTTTCTGTTCGATCTGGGTGACAATCTGTTCTATCTCATGAAAGCCGAATTTCCCGATCCTTGCCTGAATGATCGCTTCTTTTGAATCAGGCGTAATGAGTGTATTCAGTAACTTTTGATCCGACATTGAATACAGGAGCAGATACTGGGCTATGGCGTTCTTTGTGTCCGGTATGGTATGATACGCTGGATTATTGTCGTGCATTACCTGATTCATTTTTCCGATAAGATCGGCAACACTGAATGGATAATGAACCCCGTCAATTGTGCCTAACCCATCTTCAAGCTTAGCCATGGTGTTCATGACCGCAGGGGAATTTATATCACCATGCACAAGGATCTGAAGCACAAATATACCGCCGAAGTTTTTAACAGCCCTTGCAGATGTCTTTCTCACCACTGAATCAGCCTTGAAAAATTTTGTTATGTCTGTTTCCGTGTTGATAGTTTTTACCCTATAGATAGCGATAAGGGCAATCCCTATGCCTATAATCAGTATTATGAAGTTGTGTTTCTGTACCCATACAGAGAGATTCTCAAGAAAATGGTTGAAGCCGCTTTTTTTGTTTACAAGCTGCTCCTCTTTTCCCTTGTGCCTGAGTGTAAGAAGAGCAGGTACAAGTGTTACAGAAACAAACATTGAGAAGAGTATGCCTATACCTGCGAATATGCCTGCCTGTTTTACCTGTATGATTGTGGAAGATATATTCGCAAAAAACCCCATAGAAGTTATTAATCCAATGAAGAGCATGGGCATGCCGAGTTCTTTTATCATACCCCTTAACGCCCTTTCATTGTTTTTTGTGTGTTCAAGCAGCTGGTAATATCTTGTCATGATATGTATGCTGTATATGCTGCCGAGGGCAATAAGCAGGGTGGGCATGCCCACGGAGAGCATGGTAAAGGGGGTATGCGTGATACCCATGATTCCGACGGTAAGTACTATCGCGATCAGTGCAGGGGTAAGTCTCAGGATCACGCTTATAAAATTGCGGAACAGGATAAACATTATGATTATATTGATCAGTATCGCAAGAGGCAGGAGCTTGCCCAGGTCGGAATGTATTGCTTTGCTTATAATATCGTTATCAACAGGTACACCTATTAAGTAAATATTCTCCGGCCCTTTGTAGGGCTTAATGATTTTTTCGATAACATTTACGAGTGACTGACTGTTTATATCCTTTTTAATCTGGCACAGTATTGCAAGTGCTTTTCCGTTTGGAGAGATCAAATTCCCAAGATAGAGTTTGTTTGAAACCGCTTCCTGTTGAAGCATTTCTAATGCCCGTTCATTGTCAGGTATGTTCTCCATAAATTTTGATATATCGAGTTCTCCGCCGGCTGCCTTTATGTCTTCAACATTGGTAAGACTCTCAACCCTGTTGAGTTCGGGAAGGGATTTGAGTTTGTCGGTAATAGTCTTCAGCTTTTCAAGACTTGCATGACTGAACAGGTGTTCTCCTTCCATGACGACGAGGAAATAATCGGTGCCGCCGAACCTTTTGCCTATGTTATTGAACAACGTTACCTGAGGGTCATGCTCGGGCAGTGTTTTCATGATATCATCCTCGACAGGTACGCCTATGGCAAAATATCCTGCTATTACCGTAAGCAGGGCTATGATAATGACAACACGCCACGGGTATTTTATCGCAATCTCAACTATTTTTTTCATAATGCTTGTGCATATAAAGGATAAAATTGTATAATGCAAGCAAAGTTGGCCCCAGCTAAAAAATAAGTAAGCTTCGCCGTTTGAGGCAGGGTAATATAAACAGTGTGTTTGAGCGATGTTACAATTACTATTTAAGTTTTCTAACGGGGTTGGCATCTTTATCAAAGACGGCAATGGAGGGCAGGGCAGATACATGAATACATCCTCTGACAAATTGACATTTGTTGTTGACAGGATGCTCGGGAGGCTTGCAAAATGGCTAAGGGTTGCGGGTTTTGACGCACTGTATGATGGCAAGTACAAGAGGGAAGATCTTATAAAGATATCGGAACAAACAGGCCGCATTATTATAACCAGGGACACGTGGTTTGAATCACAGGGCGGCAGAGAGGCCGTTGTACTTCACGATAACTACACTATCGGACAGTTAAAGGAGTTTTTCAGGCGGCACAATATAGTCCCGGATCCTGCCAGGTTTTTTACGAGGTGCATTGTGTGCAACAGCGAACTTATGATCGTTAGCAGGGATGAAGTGAAGGACGTTGTTCCGTCATTTGTACTGTCTACGCAGCAGGGCTTTTCAAAATGTCCTTCTTGCAGCAGGATCTACTGGGGAGGGACGCATAAGGAAAAGATGCTCGAGACGTTGAAGGTGATATTCCCGTAATATATTTTCAGGTTGCGCAATTATGGCTTGCCAAGCGGATTGTTTCCCTTGATGTATTGTTCAAGTCCTTCGATAAGTGAGATAAAATTCGGTTTTATAAGTGAAAACATGAACTTCGAGATTTCATCTGAACATAAAAAGTGAAACGACTATGCCTATTACCAGCAGGATTACTGGGTTTATTTTTGTATAAATAAACAACACGATTGAAACCAGGGCAAACAGTGCTGTTTTATAGTCCGTTATGTTTGTTTTTGCCATCTGCGCAACGACAAGCGTGAGCAGCCCTATGAAGGATGCCAATATGCCCTTGAGCGCCTGCAGTACCCATGTATTGTCT
Organism: bacterium; assembly: GCA_021789095.1. Taxonomy (GTDB): domain Bacteria; phylum JAMCPX01; class JAMCPX01; order JAMCPX01; family JAMCPX01; genus JAJYJX01. The sequence goes on along the minus strand of JAJYJX010000067.1, from coordinate 9,296 downwards.
TTGTATCTGATAAACGGCTTTGCAACCAGAGCAACGAGCATCGTAGAGGGCAGGAATATGGATACCGTCGCTGTCAATGCCCCTAACAAACCACCTACCTTGTAGCCTATGAATGTTGCAATGATAACAACAGGGCCGGGCGTTATCTGTCCCATTACAATACCGTCTGAAAACTCTTTGGGTGTAAGCCAGTGGAATGTGCTGACAACCTCTTTGGAAATAAACGGCAGCATTGTATACCCGTTACCGAAAGTGAATAAACCGATCTTGAACAGGTTGCCGTTCATAAGGGCCATGTCCGGCGAAATAAAATACAATGTCGTATTCACTGCAATGAGCCCGGCGGTGAGCCATACTGTCCATAAATGGTTCTTGATGAATGTAATTATGGATCGAGAGTCAGGCAGAGTAATGCGTGTTTTTTTGAAAGTCAGTTCACCGGTGTATATGCCGTATAAGAGCACAGTGGTTACCCCGGTGATCAGGATCGATACGATGTTTACGTCAATAATGAGGAGTAAAAGCGCTACTACTGACACTGCAAGGTAAACAGGACGTTTAACCGCTGAATTGTATATATCAATAATTACTTTGATTATAAGTGCTATCATTATGGCCGAGAGCCCTCTTAATATGTGCTGGACCAGCGGGAGCTCACCGTATCTGGTATAAAGAAAGCTCAGTATAAGCATGAGCAGGAAGGACGGCGCTATAAATGCCAGTACCGCAGCGAATGTGCCCCTTGCTTTATTGAGCAGGAACCCAAGGTAGGAGACGAAGTCAACAAACACCGCTCCTGGCATCAGCTCGCCTATTGCAATACCGTCTGTTATATCGCTGTTTTTAAGCAGCCCGAGCTTTTCAACAAACATGGTCCTTGCCATTGTATAAACCATTGGTCCATAGGAGAACCCGAGGTAAAAGAAGTACTTCCACAATATATTCCGTTGATCTGCGGCCTTTTTATTCATGTTATCGTCCGATAGTCCCAAGACCTGTAAGTGTGAGGTAAACACTGATTGTATTATATTGAGGAGTCAGAGGTCTCTGTATAAAGGAAGCATCTATGTTCCAGCAGTTTGCATTCGTGCCGAGCTTTACGCCGTAAACCGCCTGTATCATCGAATGGTCGTAGAATGAATAATTAGCACTGCCGTAAAACGAAAGATGTCCTGTGAGAGCGAAATTCAGATATGCATTTATACTGCTGAGCACCGATCTGGCATATGAATAGCTTAAAGATAAGCTGTCACCCCTTGTATCATTGGTGGATTCTATTACCGTGGTCTGCGTAAGGCTCAAGGTTGCAGGATCAATGGACATGTTTATATTTGTATTGAAAAAGCTGGGCGGCTGAAGCACGAGTGCAAGGTTTATAGGAGAGAACGGCTTGATATTTTCGGTCGTGCCTGTCAATGTCCTTGCAGTCTTTATCAGGTTGTAACCTGAATAGATATCAAACCTGCCTATAACAGGGTATGAGACCATATTTTCGTATGGTTTTGTTTTTCCTATAAAGCTGTTGCGTATGCCGAAATTTACAGATCTTGCTTCAAGCGGTGAGTTTTCCACCTCGTCAAAGCCGTAGAGCTCGTTGCTTATCAATGTGTGATCCGATGATATGCTTGCAAACGGTGATGCTATATGCTTGACCGCTTTTAATGCACCTATCTCTATCGGCAATACCCTGGACAGTTTTGTTGATATCTCGGCTGACAGGTGTGATGAGAGTATATTGCCGGGTTTATAGATGCCGTAGATACCGGCATTGTAAAAATACGCCCTGTACTGTGCCTCGGAGTTAAAGTAGAGGTAATCGCCTATCGTAAAAGGCAAGTATAACCCCGGGATCAGTCCGTACCTCTGCCCCTTTGACAATGCCGGATCGGCACGTATGAAATTCTCGATATTTGTATTGAACTCGGCATACAGAGGCAGGACCGGCATAATCCGTACAGGAAAGTAACTGAAAGATCCGAACGGCAGCTGCTGGAGTGTCGCATCGTTGTTCGGTGACCACATGTCTTCGAGGTATATAAGCGACACAAGAGCATCCGCATCGTTGAAATTTCTCTGCAGGGTAAATTTTGATTCGACATACTCGACGGAAGACTTCTCCAGCAGGGTGGAAAAATCGTTAAGGTACAGCCTGTCGCTGTAGTAGTTCAGGAGTCCTTTGGAAAAAAAACCTGCATAAATGTCCTGATAGTAATTTGCTCCAATGGAAAACCTGTCCCTCTTGTAAGGTAAAAAAAGTTCCTTGAAGTATCTGACATTGAATTCACCGCTGTCATTTGCGGTTTTGGCGTACCGGAAATCCGAGCCTGCTCCCAGCCCTCTTTTAGTCATTGCGTCAAAATAAAAAGTTGCGTCTTTGTCCTGCGAAATTGCCCAGAAATACGGGATGGTGATTGCAAAGCCATTAATTGTTGAATACGAATAATTCGGTATAAGCAGGCCGGATACCCTGTTTGTTTTGACAGGTACGGTCGCCCACGGCACATAGAGCAGCGGCAGGCCTTTTGCCTTGAAAACGGCATTATTAACCGTTGCATAGCTTCCCAGTGTCGCGTCAATGTGACTTGCTGTTATATCCCACGCAGGCCTTCCCAGATCGCATTTGCATGTTGTAAGTGAACCCTCTTCCACAATAAAGTGCACATCGGAAAGCTTTTTAATGACCCTGCCCTTTATTGTATAGGTCCCGTTCTCTATGGATATATAGCCGTTATGTATCGTTCCTGTCTGGGTGTTAAGGTTTATCTCAAGTTTGTTTGCATCGATCAACTCGTTCTCTACAGTCCACCTGACTTTTCCCTCTGCAAGTATATCATACGTTTTTGAGTTGAATACTATGTGCTGAGCTGATACCGACGCATTGCCTTTTGATATCTTGACATTGCCGTGTGCATCATAAACTCCTGTTTTATCATTATAGACGACTTTATCAGCACTGAATTTTATTATACCTTTCTGGGTTAAAAGAGATGACAGCTCTATTGCGCCTGCATTCCGTACTGCAAGCATCTGGGAAAGACATAGTATAATAAAAATGAACTCGCGGTTCATAGAGAGCAATTACCATATACAGCGCGGTTTGTTCAATACAAAATGCAAAGCCGGTTCCCGTTGCCACGAGGGCGAGATCTTCAAATGCATTTTTGGGCAAATAAAAAGGGCGAACTGCTGTCCGCCCCTGCAAAGGTATACCGGTAATTTTTTATTTTTCCGCAAGTGTCGTAAACGTGTTGTGGTGGTCCTCTTCGTCTTCCAGTATGTCTTCAAACAGCTTCTTTGTTACAACATCGTCCTCTGCAACAGCGGTTTTGATGATGTCCCTGTAAAGTGTTATTGCCTCTTCCTCGGCCTTTATGTCTGCACTGAGTACCTGCTTGAGCTCGCCGCTTATCTCTATTGGTGTTGGTTTTACCGTGGGTACTCCGCCAAGATAATCAAGCCTCTCAGCTATTGCTTCCGCGTGCTTCATCTCCTGGATGGCGATCTTCTCTACCTCTTTCCCGATAGCGTCTGCGAATGGCCCTCTCAGCATGACATGCTGCCACATGTATTGAATGGTTGCCTGAAGCTCCCTGGCGATTGCATCATTGAGTTTGTCTAAAAGTTTCTTGCTTGCCATAAAACCTCCTTTCATAGAAAGCATTATATATTTTAAAATAATTGTAAAGAAAAACAGAAAAGGCATGGGTTAAACAGACAGTGCATGCATAAATTGCTGTTTCAATGTTTCGAGTATGCCCTGGTCCGCAAAGCTGAAATAACCATCATTGCCTATGATTATATGATCGTGCAGCACCATGCTGGATAGTTCCCCCAGCACCAGTATGTTCATGGTGAGCCTCTTGTCCTCAATGCTCGGCATGGTACCGCCGGACGGATGGTTATGGGCAAGGATAATGCCTGTAGCAGATGCCCTTATGGCAAGTTCCATCAATTCCCTCGGATATATCAATGCCGCATTCACAGTGCCTTCCCCGACCCGCTTTATATCTATTACGCTGTTGCGGCTGTTTAAAAGTATTACCATAAAATTCTCTTTCGCCAGACCCTTCAGTAACGGCTCAAGCATTGTAAATGCCTCCTTCGAGTTTGAAATCTTGTTCGTTGCGGCACGGTCAGAGAAAATAGCCCTCCTGCCTATTTCAACCGCCGCCTTGAGCTTTGCAGCCTTTGCAATGCTCAGGCCGTCAACCTTCAGAAGCTCGTCAATGCCTGTCCTTTCGATGCCTGATATGCCCCCGAGCATATTCAGCAGTTCAATGGCCAGCTGGAGCACGTCCTTACCCCTTGTCCCTGTCTGAAGAATGATGGCCAGCAGATCTGCATCGCTCAGGGAACGGGTGCCTGTTCTTAACAGTTTTTCTCTCGGCATTTCGCCGGAGGGTCTGTTTTTGAAATTACTCATTATTTTATTGCGTTTTAATTTTATATATACTAACGATAATATTATGGGCCGTGTCAATTATTCAAAGGTTTTAAGTTCTGCACTTTGCGGTGTGGATGCGCTGTTTGTTGAGGTTGAGACAGATATTGCAAACGGTCTGCCCTCTTTTACCATCGTAGGCCTGCCTGATGGAGCAGTAAAAGAGTCAAAGGAGCGCATCAGGAGCGCTATCCATAATACCGGGTACAGCATACCTCCCAAAAGGATAACCGTGAACCTGGCACCCGCACATATCAAGAAAGAGGGCTCTGCATTTGATCTGCCTATATGCATAGGCATACTCGCAGCGCTTGGCGTAATCGGACCAGGGCATATCGACGGTGTCGTGCTGTTAGGGGAGCTTTCCCTCGACGGTATTATAAAGCCTGTCAAGGGCGCGCTGCCTGCAGCAATCATGACGGCAGGGATGAATTTTGAAAGTCTGATCGTCCCGAAAGGCAACGGTGCGGAAGCGGCAATAGTCGAAGGGATAAGGGTTTATGAGGCGGGGCATCTTTCCGAGATTGTTAGTTTGCTGCGGGGAGAGCTTTCGATTAAACCCGTAAATGTTAGTCTTGACAAACTATACATGAACCTGTCGGTTTACGACGTCGATTTCGACGAGGTAAAAGGCCAGGAGCATGCAAAGCGTGCTCTTGAAATAGCAGCCGCAGGAGGGCACAATGTACTCATGGTAGGCCCTCCGGGTTCGGGCAAGACAATGCTCGCAATGCGGCTTCCTACAATTCTTCCAAGGATGACATTCAAAGAGGCAATAGAAACAACAAAGATCCACAGCGTATCGGGCATGCTTGTGCCAGGCACGGCAATCATCACGAAAAGGCCGTTCCGCTCTCCCCACCATACGATCTCGGATGTAGGGCTTGTGGGAGGAACACAACAGCCAAAACCGGGCGAAGTAAGCCTTTCACACAACGGTGTACTGTTCCTTGACGAGCTGCCTGAATTCAGGCGTAATGCACTCGAGGCCTTGCGCCAGCCGCTGGAGGACGGTTATGTTACAATATCAAGGGCGCAGCAGACACTTACTTTCCCTTCAAGGTTTATGCTTATATGCGCGATGAACCCGTGCCCGTGCGGGTATTATGGTGACCCCCATCACCAGTGCACCTGCACGGTATCGTCCATCATGAAGTACCGCGCGAGGATATCAGGCCCGCTGCTTGACAGGTTCGACATCCAGATCGATGTGCCTGCTGTGAGGTTTACGGACATGATCAGGGACGGCGTGCAGGAGTCATCCCATGACATACTGCGGAGGGTAGAGAAGGCGCGAACCATGCAGCATGAACGGCTCAGGGGGCCTAAGATATTCTCAAACGCCCAGATGACATCAAGGCATATCAAGAAGTTCTGCAAGCTTGATGAGGCATCCGTGAGCCTACTCTCATCCGCAATTGAAAGACTCGGCCTTTCGGCAAGGGCTTATACAAGGATCATAAAGGTCGCGCGCACCATAGCAGACCTTGACAGTATACCGGATATAAAGGCGCACCATGTTGCAGAGGCCATCCAGTACCGCAGTCTTGACAGGACACCGATGGGACTGTAGGGCTATAAATCAAAAAAATGAAATAAGAAAGTTTGCCCGTTCGCTCGGGGTACCCATCCGGGAGATAGGCCGGGCGATCCACATTTACTTCTTTGTCATTCCGCACTTGATGCGGAATCCAGTTTTTTACTCTGGATTCCTGCTTTCGCAGGAATGACACAATAGATCGCAGTTTTTCGCCTACTACACAAACTTCCTTATTTTAAAATGCATTTCTTGAGTTTATTGTAATTTACACAAACTATGATTACATTTTTTACATTATGGAGAAAAAAGAACTTCAGGACAGTATACGCAGGCTGGTGAAGGAAAAGAACGCCGTCCTTCTCGCGCACAACTACCAAAGGGCAGAGATACAGGAGATCGCTGACCTTACAGGCGATTCCTATGAACTGAGCGTAAAAGCGTCGAAAACAAACGCTGACATCATTGTATTCTGCGGCGTGAGATTCATGGCAGAGAGCGCCAAGATACTCTCGCCCGGCAAGAAAGTGCTGCTGCCCAACGCCAATGCCGGCTGTCCTATGGCGGACATGATCAGTGCGGAAGAGCTCGAAAGGCTGAAATCACTTTATCCCGACGCCTTTGTTGTGGGCTATGTGAATACAAATGCGGATGTAAAGGCCCTTACGGATGTATGCTGTACGTCATCGAATGCGGTAAATATCGTAAAGGCCGCTCCCTCGGATAAGATTATCTTTATACCCGACAAGAACCTCGGAAGCTATGTGAAAAAGTTCGTCGATAAGGAGATGATCATATGGAACGGGTACTGCCCCACGCACCATCATATTTATCCGGAGGAGATCAACATCCTGAAACATGAGAATCCGGATGCGATTTTTGTGTGCCATCCGGAATGCAGGCCGGAAGTTGTCGATCTTGCCGACAAGGTGACGTCAACATCGGGTATCATAAGGTTTACAAAGGAAGACCCGCATAAGAAGTTTATAATAGGCACCGAAGAGGGGATCATGTACCAGCTGCGCAAGAACAGTCCTGAAAAGGAATTCATACTTGCATCGAACGGCTTCATATGCCCTAACATGAAAAGGACGATGCTTGAGGATGTTTTGCTTGCGCTGGAAAAGAACCGCTATGAGATAAACCTTTCTCCTGCGATCATAGAGAAGGCAAGGCTCCCGCTCGAGAGGATGATTCAGATGAGCACCGCAGTGGTGCAAAAATAACAAAGCGCAGCAGAAGACATAAAGCGCATTTGAAAAGAGTGGTAAGGGTTTCAAGCTTGTCTTTTTTAATAAAGAGGTCCAGTTCGTTTTCAAATATTTTGAACCCGCTTTTTTCATAGAGCGGGGTATTCTTCGAGATCTTCGCCTCCAGCGCCTGCTTTGCCGAGACGAGGAATATCTTCGCGTCCTTTATGGATGGTTTCTTTTCTATGAGTGCTTTTGTAAAATGGAGCGATTCTCCGTATTCCTGCTCGCTCATGGTATCGATCTTGTACAGCAGGAAAAAGATCCTGTCTATGTATGCCTTTATCGAATCAAGGTATTTATATTCCGCATCGCTCAGGGGCGGGTCCACATACCAGTCAACTATTTTACTGGTAGAAGTTTTAGATTAGCGTAGAACCCCACGGTCTTTGACGGCGGTAGTTCACGAACCGCGATGCCTTGCCGGGTAATCTGTCAGATTTATCGTATAATTTTTCTTGCGTTATCTATAAAAACGGGATAAAGCTTCGCGGCATCTTCCGTAAACCTTTTTTATCCGTTCCCATCTCATCTCAAGGTATTCGCGTGCTACTATGTTTCGCATCTCTGCAAATTGAAAAAACCTTTTAGAGGTATTCTCGTCCATAAATTTAAGCTTGTTGCAAAGTACAACAGATTATTTGAAATTGAGTACGACTATGCCGGCAGAGCCGTGTATCCTGGTATGTAATTCCCTACGCAAACTTCCTTATTCCCACATGCATTTCTCGGGTAAATCAACACAAAAAACTTTCTTATTGCTTTGTCCGGACTACATGATGAGTTTCGTTTCTATCCATAAGACTTGCCATGATACCTGGTATGTGTTCTATTGGTACCCATGGACTATTATAAAGATAAGATTGCAATTGTTACCGGCGGCGGATCAGGCATTGGACGTGCACTGTGCATGGAGCTTGGCGGCAGTGGAGCGAAGGTTGTTGTTGCGGACATCAATGCCGAAGGTGCAGAGCATACTGCAAAGGCCGTTACAGCAGCAGGAGGCTGGGCGCGGGCGATACGTCTGGACGTGACAAAAGCAGAGGATGTCCAGAAGCTCATCAATGATACCGCTGCAGAGCACGGTCGCCTCGACTTTATGTTCAATAACGCTGGTATTGCCTACGTGGGCGAGACACGTGACATAGACCTTGACCAGTGGCATCGTATCCTTGATGTTAACCTGAATGGTGAGATCTATGGTTCGATTGCTGCATATAAGCAGATGATCAAGCAGGGGTTTGGTCATATCGTTAATACTGCCTCGGTGGCGGGTTTGTTTCCCGCTCCGACCGAGACAGCGTATGTGACGACCAAACACGGCGTTGTCGGGCTTTCAATCTCATTACGCCTTGAAGGAGCAGGACTGGGAGTTAAGGTGAGTGTTGTGTGCCCGGGCTTTATCCGCACAGAGCTGTTTGATACTGCGCAGGTTATCAACATTGACCGTCAGCAGGCTCTGGCTATAATACCTAAGTCCATGATCGCCAATGTTAGCAAGGTTGCAAAGGTAATTTTAAGCGGAGTTGAGCGCAATAAGGCTATAATTGTTTTTCCATTTTTATACAAGTTGCTGTGGTGGATCTACAGGCTTTCTCCATCCTTATTTGAATCATTTAGTTATAAAATAGTCTCGGATTTCCGCAAACTGCGCAAAGATAATTGAAATCCTGAGATCAAGCAAAAATGATTTACCACTGCACCGGCCTTGAAAGTGGAAGAATTCGACGAGCTGATATCAAAACCGTAGGGTACCGGCTATCTGCCCCTGAATACGGGCTTGCGTTTTTCTACGAAGGCCGCACTTGCCTCTTTGAAATCCTTGGTGCATCCGCATGCAGCTATACCTTCCCTCTCAAGCTCGAGTATGCGTTCCATCGGTTCCGAGTATGCCTGGTTCATGGTACGCTTGGCATAGGCAAACGCGACAGTAGGTCCTGCGGCAATGGCCTGGGCGAATGCTGTTGTCTGCTCCGTGAACGCGGTGTCGCCGAATACCCTGTTTACCAGCCCCACGTCCATGGCCTGTCGTGCGGAGATGTCCGGGTTTAACAGGATATATTCCATT
>JAJYJX010000066.1 GCA_021789095.1 bacterium | reverse complement strand
TATCTGCTTGCCTGTCACAACAACTCCACCTGGTACCGGTATATTGCCTGCTGTTGTGTCTGTGACAAATACGCTTTGATTGTATACGACGCTCGACGGGTCTACAAACTTGTCAAGGCTTATCCATGTATGTGTAAACAACGGCAGCATACCACCGTCCTCTGGGAAAACAGTCGCAATAACAGGGTAAGGACTAAAGTCTCCGCTTACGTCTGTTGCTGTTGGATTCGTGCCTGCAGTGAATTGTTCCACAGAATCTGTGGTAAAGCTAAACACAGCGTCCTGGTTCAAGGCAGTGCCCATAATGGATGCAAGCCCTGCAGAGGCTGCTATGTTGTATGTTGTCAGTGGCGCAAGAGGTATTGGCGATAATGGTCCGAGAGGCGGCAAAAGATTATACGGCGCTATAATCACATTCGATCCCCTATATACAACTTGATATCCGATTGTAGAACCCGCAGGACTGAGACTAAACATGTTCGTGAAGGTTTGCGGGTCATAATCAACAGGGCCCGAGAAGTTTACCATAAACCCGCTGTCCGTGCCAATCCGGTCATCGCCGCTGTAGGGTATTGTACCTGTTGCAACAAAGGTGTTGTCCCTCTGCGGTGCAACCCATCCTACAGGAACCGACTTAAACCTTAAAAATAATGTCAGGGGTGCTTTTTCAATGCCCATAATGGTAAGCTCCGTGACACCTACTAAATTGATGATCAAATTTCCATCTTTATCCACGGTAACAGTACCTGTAAGCTGCATACCCATAAGGTTCTGGTTCAGCACGGCATTGGTAACCGGATCCTGTGCAGTAAGGTTAATGTCCTGAATACCGTACATGGTTGGCGGGGCATTGGGATTTATATTCTGGTATGGATTACCTGTCATAAACATGGTTACATTGTCAAGCAGTGTAATGCTGAGTTTCTTTGACGATAAGGGAGTGGGTATTACCCCTCCAAGGCTTACTGCCATGTTCGATCCAAAAAGCCTCTGGCCTGCCGGCAGGATGATAGGATTAAGCGAAGGGTTTATTGCCGCATCACCCATATAGTTTACAAGGTATCCCGTAAGATATGCAATTGAACTGCCTATAAGCTTGGAGTTTACAATATTTGCGTTCATTGGCACACCCGTGGCATCTACATTATTCATGTTCAGGATATTACCATAGCTATCAAGGTCAACTGACGGGGAGAGTTCCACTGTGAGCTTTGTTTGTTTACCCGCTGGCACAGGTGTAAATGTATATGATAATTCCGTCCCGCTGCCTACTGAGATAGGTACAAGGTTGATCCCTGAAATCTGGTTTTTAAGCACAAGTTTGTATGTATGACCTGCTGTAAGTCCCGAAACAGGCTGCAGCACTATATTGTTGTCAATGGGAACGAGCTTGACCGGTACAAGGGCATTGGATGTCGTATCCGTAATCATGATATCTCCGCCATACACGATGGAGCTCTGGAACAAAGGCTGTGAAAACGTGAGCCTGAATACCGCGTTGGTAAAGACCTGCCCGGACAATGACGGGAATATATTGACAAGCTGCGGCGCTACGCCAGGCAGGGGCGCATACTGGCCTTCTGTTTCAAAAGAAAATGTAAACCCCTGCGCAGGCAGGAATACCGTCTTGCCATTGTCATCATACAGGGAACCTGACAGCGTAAATCTATAGTAGCTTAACGGGTCAAGGCTGGTAGACGGCGTGAAGAATAAATAACTTGACTGGATGTTTGTCTGCCCGGTAATAGTCTTCCCCGAAGATAATGAAACAAGATTTACGCTTACATTATTGTTATTCTGGCTCAAAGGATTCGAAAAATTGATTATTACCGTTGAATTCAGAGGTATGAGCCGCGCCCCCTCCCATGGAAGTGCTGCTACAACACTGGTCTGTCCTGGCGCTGCGATCAAATGCGGTGACGACTTCCTTCCGCATCCGCTCATGCCGGATACCTGGAGTAAAGCAGCCAAACCTATAACAAATGCAAGTTTTGTATATTTCATAAATCACCCAATATTTATTTTATTTAATAACTCATGGTAAGCGTAACACCAAAGGCGTTTATGTCTCCCTTTGCCTGTGCAATATCTCCTGATGAGAATGGAAACGAAGTCTTGTTCAGATAATGATACTGGTAAACAGCATCAATGCTCACAGGATATTTAGGACTTGCCGGCGCCATCGTATAGCCAACCCCGATTGACCATACCTGCTGCGTTGAATCAACCCAGTTCAATGTGCCTGTCGAACCATGGAGCGGTGAGGGAAGATATTGATAACCGATCCTTGTATAAAGATTTTCTATCGGCTCTGCTTCAATCCCGATCCTTGGCGCATAGGTGTCTTTGAGGTTAAACGATATCCCTGTCTTGGCTGCATCCCCGGAAGATACCAGTTTGTTGAACCATTTCCAGTTATAATAGGTAAGATCAAATAATACCCGCAGGTATGACAGAGGCTTGTATCCTACGCCTAAAGCCCATTGAGTCGGTACAAATCCATCCTTGAAATAAAGGTTCAGCGGCAGATTGACCAGCGTAGAGCCCCCAACCGTTGATGTAGCATCAGCTGAAATAGGTCCAAGATTGAAAATATGCCCTTCCCTGTAGGTAACACCCACGGTTAACTTTCCGTTCATCGGCGTCAGCAAAATGCCGGCTAAAGAAGAAAATTTGCCGCTCGTGGAAAGAGCTATTGAGGAATTGCTCGTATTGCCGGCAAGGTCTGTTGTCGTATTCATGACCGTGTTGGCCGCAAGATATAAGGATATGCCGTAACCGGCATACAACCACGGCAGAATATTTATGCCCATAGAGGTAAGCATCATCATGTTTGAGTGCCCGTACCGGAAAAAATTGCCCGCAGGGCTTGCTCCGTCACTGAAATCCACGAGAGTCCTGCCGCCTTTCACCGTACTAATCAGATCATCAACACTCAAAATCTGCGCAAGATAGATTGGCGTGTCCAGCATTTTTGAAAGGTCCAAACCATAACCGATTAAGAGCGGCCGGTTCAGCGGCTTGATGTCATTGTACGTTGTATTATTGACGGTCAGCTTGAGAGAAGGATCCGCATAGATGTAACTCATGCTCATAACACCGGTGTCTATAAGGGCAAGAGAGGCAGGGTTATAGTATGCCGCTCCAATGTCTCCGGGATATGCGGTCATCGCATTCCCCACACCGATCCCTCGTGCCGTTATACCGTACTCATCCGGGATATTCATCATGGACGCCTGTGCAACGGTTGTAACTCCGGCAACAAAAGCCGCAAGCAATAACACACTAAACAATCTTCTCATAACTGACCTCCATTTTTTTATTTGAAATGAGTATTATCCGTCCTGACATTATCCTGAGACATGGTTGTACCTTTCATTTATATTGGTTGCAACATATTTCTGCAAGAATACTTTTAATAATAAATTTATGTAAATACCCCAAAAAGAAAAATGATAAACCTTTTCGGGGAATGTTATTATAATAATATTTGTAATAGCCTTCAATCTATCAGCTTGCACCTCAGCGCTATTGCAACTGCCTCCGTTTTGTCCGAGGCACCGAGTTTCTCGTATATATTCTTGAGATGCTTTTTAACTGTTTCCTCGCTTATGGAGAACGCAACTGCTATTTCTTTGTACCTTTTCCCATACGCCAGCATTGACAGTATACCGAGCTCAGCGGGTGTAAGGATTGTGCTCTTTTCTATCTGCATGTCCATCGCAACCTTTTTTAATACCGGAAGGGTCACGGATGATTGTAAAAATCCCTGTCCTACATGTACGGATCGGATGGCATGAATGAGTTCGTCCGATCCAACTTCTTTAAGAAGATATCCCTTTGCACCGGCATGAATGGCTTCAAAAATATAGTTGGGATTATCATACATGGACAAAATAATAACGCTGCACCTGGGAAAACTTTTTACAATCTTCGGAATAAGCGCGATCCCTCCCACATTCTTCATCTTGATATCAAGCAGCATAACGTCCACAGAAACCTTCCTTAACAGATTCAGCACATCATTGCCGTCTTCCAGTTCCGCAACCACTTTCATGTCCTTCTGGCTGTTTATGATATACTTAATTCCTTCCCTTACAACCTTATGGTCATCAACAAGCATTACTTCGACAATTCTCATACTATTTCTGCCTCTTCCAGCGGCAGCATAACCGTTATCGCCGTGCCCTTGCCTGCTTCACTTATGATGTCCACCTTCCCTCTGAAGGAATTAACCCTTTCCTTTATATAAAGAAGCCCGTACCTGTTCGAGAATCTCTCCGTTGGGTTAAATCCACCGCCATTGTCTATGATGGACATCACGATAGAGCCGTCTCCTCTATAGAGCCTTACAACTGCAATCTTTGCCGAGGCATGCTTTGCCACATTTACCAGCGCCTCGTTGGCAACTTTATATAAAAAATCTTCCTGCAGAGGCGTCAACGGATAATCGGTTCCGTCATTGATAAATTCAACATCTATGTCGTACTGCTGCCTGATGTTGCCGAGAAGGTCCTTCAAAGCATGAATAAGGCCAAAGTCCTCCAGCACGGTAGGCCGCAGCGTTGCCATGAACGTCCTCAATTGTTTATGATAATTGATCACAAGCGATTTAATGTGATCTATCTTCATTTGCGATGATTGCGGCAGGTCCTTTGCTTCCCCCGTAAAATTATCAATGGAGTTTACAAGTTCGTACATAACGCCGCTTGCCATGTCGTGTATCTCTCCGGCAATTTTTTTCCTCTCGTCATCGTAATTGGTCTCAATCCTTGCGAGAAGCTCTCTCTGTATAACCCTGTTGTACAGCAGATCTTCATACAGAAAAGCCCGGTTCACACAAATGGTGATCTGGGAAGATACCGCCTTCAGAAAATTGATATCGTACGATGAAAATCGAACGTTATCCTTCCTGCCAAACAGGCATATAACGGCATTATAAGTGTTATAGGTATTGCTGCAGGCAAATGGGAACAATATGATACTTTCAGACTGCATCGATTTAAACCATGAACCGCCGGAATCGAACACACGGTTGTTGGTATACGGCAGCAGGAAATATTTTTTCCCATGCATGACCTTATTCATCAAGGAATCATAAAGCATATTCATTGAAACAGAGCCGCCTATGATATCTAAATTACCGGACGATGCAATATGCGTATACATCCCTTTTTTACTGTCAAACAATGCAATGACGCCTGCGACGGCATTAAGCCTGTTAACAAGTTCGTATATGGTAATTTCAAGGAGGGGTTTTAGTTCCACAACAGAGTTTATGCGGCTGGATATGGAGAAAACAGCATCCGCCCTTTGCATCTCCTGTTTAAACAGCTTTGTGTTCACCTGTATTACCCTTGTAGAGAACAGGTTGACCATACTCGCTATACTCAGCAGGGCCGCTTTAAGCGATACGGTATTCCCATGCATAAACAGGTAAAGTGCAACCGGCAGGAAAAAAATATTTATTGTTGATACTGTATAACTATCTTCACTGTTCATTCTAAGAGCAACACTGAATACGCCGAAGAAAATTATCGGGTAAATATCGCTGCTGGCATTGCCGGCACCGGCAGTAACAGCTATCAGGAACAGTTCGTCGGTAAAAACGGACATATACTGAATTACTCTGAAAACCGATTGCGATGGTTTGTAATCTAATATAATCGACAGTATGACGTTATAAATAACAATGCCTGCAGCCGTAATGAAGATGAAATTTCTGTCTACTCCCGGTGTTCGGAACAGGATAATAGCTATCGTAGCCAGAAGGACCCATCTGACATATACTATGATACGCTCCGAAGTTATATATGCAGGCATATCATGCGCGTAAAATAACCTATAGAATCTTGTAATAAGACCCTCGCGCTTCATGGAGCGAGTATAGATAACAATTTTGGGTTTTTCAAACAATTTGAAGGCGAATGTCTGTGCCCGCAATAACGCAGGAATTGACGGCTATACCCGCTCTGCAAGCTTGCTTACTATAACCTCTGTGATGTCCATAACTTCTGCGTGTTCGTCAGCCTTTTTCAGCCATCTTACACAACTGGGACAGGCTGTAAGCAATACGTCAGCGCCTGTCTTTTTGAATTCGCTCATCCTCTTTTTGGCTATCTTTTCCGACGTTTTCGGATGCGTCAGGGGGACAGCGCCGCCGCCGCCGCAGCAGTTTGCATCTGCCCTGTTCCATTGGAACTCTATGCGCCTTTCATAGAGCTGATCTATGAGTTCTCTTGGAGCATTATACACGCCGAGGTGCCTGCCGAGATGGCACGGGTCATGGTAAGCAGCAGATTTGTTTTCTTTCGCAATCCCATCGAGGAATGGCTTTATCTCAGGGGCTATGTATTCAAGCAGATGCATAGACCTTGCCTTAATATCAATGCCATACCTATGATAGGTGTTTTTAAATGTGTTTATACACGTCGGGCATGTGCTTATCACCGAATCATACCTGTCCAGCAACTGTTTAAGCTGCAAAGCAACTTTCATAAACCAATTCATGTTTCCTGCTGCATAACCCGGATATCCGCAGCATAAAGGTTTATCCATAACATCGGCTGCGATGCCGAGTCTATCGAGCAATCTCATAGCTCCCTTAACAAGCTCTTTGTCGAATCTGAGGGCAGTACACCCCGGGAAATAAAGCACCTTTCCCTCCCCGTTAGCAAGCGGGGAAGAAGGCCCGTCCGGTTGTTTTGATCTTTGCAACAATATTTCTTGTTGAGTCTTCAGAATATCTTCCAGGTTATTTTCGAGTACAGTGCTGTACGGATGATCATACTTCTCAATTGAGGCAGCAAATTTCTTTATAGTATCGTCTGCAATGTTCGATTCATAGACTTTTGCCCTTGCAGCAATCAGTACCTTCGGCACGTCAATCCTGTGCAGGCACGGCGTCATACAGTGTCTGCAATCGACGCACATGTAAAAAGCCTCTTTTACCTCTTCCGGCTTCTCACTCGCCATTTCGGTAAGATACACGAGGGTCATTTTTGAAGTAGGTGTGTATGTCTCGTTGCCCTCTGCAAGTGCGGTAGGACACTCGAACCTGCACAGCCTGGGACAGAATGTGCAGTACTCTATTTCCCTTTTATATTCCTTTAACAGATCCATGGTTATTTTTTGTTTCTTGATGCCTTCTCGTCTATTCCCGAAACCCCGAACCTTCTTTTCAGTTCCCTGTATACCTCTTGTGGATTTATATCCCTGTAGCCGAGCAGAACGAGCAGATGAAAGATCAGGTCGGCCGATTCATAAACAACATCAGCGTCCTCTTTTATTTTCCCTGCCTCTGCAACCTCTCCGGCCTCTTCAAGGATCTTCGCATTAATGGCGTCTATGCCTTTTTGCAGAAGCGAACACACATACGATTTTTCAGGCGGGTTTTGTTTTCTCTGTAGGATTATGCTGTAAACAGCGTCTATGATCCCGGAATCTTGTGGCACATTCTGCTCCTGCTTTCCAACATCCACTATCTGTCCGTTTACAAATTCAGAGAAGAAACAGCTCCTGTGGTCTGTATGACACGCATTGCCCACCTGCTCTACTTTGACAAGGACAGCATCGTTATCGCAATCATAGAATATGGATTTAAGGTATTGAAAGTGTCCCGAAGTTTCACCTTTTAACCATAGTGACTTTCTTGATCTGGAAAAATAATGAACTTTTCCGGTTGATAATGTTTTCTTCAGAGCCTCTTCATTCATATAGGCGAGCATAAGGGCATCGTTTGTCATATAGTCCTGCGCAATGGCAGGCACAAGCCCCTTATCGTCAAACTTTATTGTTTTTATAAATTCATCAATATTCATAATGTCTATCCAGAGGTTTGTTCATTCGCTCCAATCTGCGATCCACCTACGATACATTACCTACTATGTTTTAGTCCTCTGTAAGCTTATATGCAGACAATTTATAGTATTTCTTGTGTTGGTATTCGAAGCAGATCCCTATTGACGCATCTTTTCGCTCATCTTACAAACCTCTTGCCTTTGTATATGTTAGCATAACATTCCAGTTAAATCACGTGCTTAATTTGTTTTTCCTATACCATCCTTACCATTACTCCCTTATTACTTAAATATTTCTTAAGCTCTTTTATAGAGAGTTCCCTGAAATGGAACAGGCTCGCGGCAAGGCAGGCATCTGCGCCGCCTTTTGTAAAGCCTTGATAAAAATGTTCCATACTCCCTGCACCGCCGGACGCTATTACAGGTATGCCGGTCCTTCGGGAAATTTCCGATGTAAGTTCTATATCATAGCCCGATTTTGTCCCGTCCCTGTCTATACTTGTAAGCAGTATTTCTCCTGCCCCTGCCTTTTCCATCTTTACCGCCCATTCCACAGCATCTATACCGGTGGATTTCCTTCCGCCGTATATATAAACTTCCCAGCCTTTCTTCGCAGCTGTCCTTTTGGCATCTATTGCAACAACAATGCACTGTGTGCCGAAGCGGTAAGCAGCCTCACCGACAAAGTCCGGCTCAAGCACAGCCTGCGTATTTATTGAAACCTTATCTGCACCTGCGCGCAGCAGTGTTTTTATATCATCAAGTTTTTTTATACCGCCGCCCACTGTAAGCGGCATAAACACAACGTTTGCAGTTCTCTCAACAGCATCTATAAGCGTTGGGCGCTGCTCGCTGGAAGCTGTTATATCCAGGAATACAATCTCATCGGCACCCTCCCTGTCATAGATAAGCGCGTTATCAGCAGGGTCGCCTGCATCTCTGAGCGCAACGAAATTCACGCCCTTCACTACCCTTCCGTCTTTTATATCGAGACAGGGTATTATTCTCTTCGTCAACATTATCCTGCTGCCTTTATTGCATCGCCAAGAGCTATGGCACCGGTGTAAAGGGCCCTTCCTATTATAACTCCCTTAATGTTCTTGTCCTTTATCCGCTTCAGCTTCTTTATGTCCCCGACATCTGAGACGCCGCCCGAAATAATGAACGGCTCCGAAATCCCGTCAAGCATCCTGTCTATCCTGTCCGGTTCTATGCCGCTGAGGGTCCCATCCTTGTAGATATCCGTAAAGATAAATGCATAGACAGGTGCATCGGAGAATCTCTTTATAAATTCATACGGCTGGACAGTGCCTGTCTGAGTCCACCCCCTTATTGCAACGGCTCCTGAAATTACATCAACGCCGATGGCAATCCTGTCCGGATAATGCTTTGCGATACTTATAACCTCATCCGGTGCTTCATAGGCGAATGTTGTTATAACAACAGACCTTGCACCACGGCCTATATAATAGTCGGCCATGTCACTGTCCCTTATGCCTCCGCCGATCTGAACAGGTATATGCACATTCTTTAATATATCGGTTATAAAATCCCTGTTCATTGGCTTACCGGTGGCAGCGGCATCGAGATCAACAACATGGAGTATACGCGCACCTTCCCTCTCCCATCTCAATGCCATTTCCACGGGGTTATCTCCGTACACATCTACGCGGTTAAACGAGCCCTGCCACAGCCTTACGCATTTGCCAGATTTTATATCAACAGCAGGTATTATGTCCATATCAGCCCCTGTAATTTATAAAATTTGAAAGCAGTCTTAATCCGTTTGCCTGGCTCTTTTCAGGATGAAACTGTGTTGCAACGACATTATTTTTCTGGACAACGCTTGTAAAATCGATGCCGTAATCAGTGGTGCCGATTGTAACATCCTCAAGCGGAGCCGGATAATATGAATGTACAAAATAAAAATAGCTCTTATCCTCAATGCCTTCGAACAAAAAACTTTTTTTCGCCTGTTTCACCGTATTCCATCCCATATGGGGTATCTTGAGTCCTTCCCCGGCGAGTTGCTCATAATCAAACCCTTTTACTCTGCCTTTCATCAACTCGAGGCCTTTTACACCGGGGTTCTCATCGCCGTCGTCAAAGAGCATCTGCATGCCCACGCATATGCCAATCACGGGCCTGCCTTTTGCAACAAACTGCTTCACAGCGTCTTCAATGCCATATGCCCTTATATTCTTCATACAGTCACCGAATGCGCCGACACCCGGTATTACAAGTTTGTCAGCCTTTAAGATTGTACCGGGATCATTCGATATCTCTGAAGACGCACCTATAGATGCAATTGCCTTCTCGACGCTGCGCAGGTTCCCCATGCCGTAATCAACAATCACGATCATGCTTTATCCTTTCTTTGTTGAGATAAAGCAATAACAAGCAAACCTTGTTATTGCTATTTTGAGTCAACTTATATCACCCCTTTTGTGCTCGGTATGTCCTTTTCCGTTACCTTAACGGCCTGCCGCATCGCCCTGCCCAGTCCCTTAAAGCAAGACTCTATGATATGGTGTCCGTTGTCCCCGTAGATCATATTGATGTGCAGCGTAAGCTTTGCCCTGAATGCAAATGCATGAAAAAACACCTCAAACAGCTCAGAGTCCATCTCCCCGATCTTTTCAGGAAGCGGTACAGACCTGTAGACAAGGAACGGTCTCCCGCTTACGTCAATAACAACCTGCGACAGAGCCTCATCCATGGGCGTGACCGCGTGACCAAACCTGTGTATTCCCGCCCTGTCTGACAGGGCTGTTGAAACAGCCTCACCGATACTGATCCCGATATCTTCAACCGTGTGATGGAAATCCACAAGCACATCGCCGGATGCCATGAGCTTAAGATCGATCTTCGAAAAAAAAGAAAACAGCTCGAGCATGTGATTGAGAAAACCTATCGGTGTATTAATTTCGGCCTTCCCTGTGCCATCCAGGTTAAGATCAACACTGATATCTGTTTCTTTTGTCTTTCTTTTAAAGGTTCCCTTTCTCATAATAACTCCTTCTTATTCCTATTCACCAGCTCCTCACTACTCGCTACTTATTATATCACACCCTTCTGCTTAAACCGGTCTATCTGCTTATCAGAATAACCGGCTTTCTTTAAGATCTCAACAGTATGTTCACCCGGCTGCGGTGCCCTTTTAGGGAGTTCGGTTCCCTTTTGCCTGTAAAAAGGGTTCATTATTGTTATTGACTTGCCTCCGTCTGTTTCAACATACCCGAACATGGCTCTGTGATTAATATGTGGATCGTCCAACAGTTCATCAAGTTCATTGACCGGCTCTACACACACATCATTCCCTTCAAAGAAAGCTACCCATTCTGCCCTTGTTTTTGTCATAAAGATATCCTGCACCTCGCTGTACACCTTTGTAAATTCTTCACCTTTCGCAAACTGCCTGTCAACAAGGTCCTCCCTATGTACCATCTCTGCGAATCTGCTCCAGAACTTCGGTTCAAGTGCAGCTATGGTGATAAACTTATTGTCTTTTGTTTTATAAATATTGTAGCACGGTATGCTCCCCGTAAGCTCCATTTCTCCTCTTCTGATCCCGGTCTTTATATAAGGCAGATAAGCCGCGATGAAGCTGATCAGACCATCCACCATTGAAATGTCAAGGTACAGACCCTTTCCTGTTTTCTGTTTATGGTAAAGCCCGAGCATGATTGCGCCAAATGCGGTAATGCTTCCTCCGCCTATATCTCCTATCTGCACACCAGGGATTGCAGGTTTTTTATCGTCCCCTGCAACACCAAGAATACCTGCTATACCCATGTAATTAAGGTCATGTCCTGCCCTGTCCGCATAAGGGCCGTCCATGCCATACCCTGTAATTGAACAGTAAATGATTGATTCATTGATCTTTGCTATATCGTTGTAACCAACCCCCAGCTTGTCCATAACGCCGGGCCTGAACCCGTCGACAATAAGATCAGCATGCGTGGAGAGTGTTTTGAAGATCTCTTTACCTTCAGGAGTTTTAAGGTTAAGCCTTATAGCCTTTTTATCCCTGTTCAGGGCATTAAACAAGGCGCCGGAAGTATCTTCCGATGTATTATCAAGCGCGGACATCCATCTCAGGTAATCGCCCTGTTCCGTGTCCTCTATTTTTATTACCTCTGCACCGAGATCAGCAAGGAACAAAGTTAGCAGCGGACCCGGCAGCAGCCTTGTAAGATCAAGAACTTTTATACCGTTTAATAATTTCATAATTTAACAATACACTAACACATAAAGGCTCATAGGGACAGCGCCCTCTTTTCTTTTAAAAGATAACTATCCCTGTTATTCGAAACACCCATCAAGAAAATAGGGCGCTGTCCCTTTTAAATCTGATCATCAACACCCTTATGAACGCCTCTGTTACAATGTTCTTCGACATCTTGGACTGCCCTGCTCTCCTCTCTTCAAAGATGATCGGCACTTCCTTTATGCTG
>JAJYJX010000065.1 GCA_021789095.1 bacterium | reverse complement strand
GTAAAAATATGAGCCGGATTAAGAATTTTGCAAAGTTCTTGTTGCTTTTTATTGTCGCAGGTATCGCAATGACAATATTCAGCACAGGAGTATATGCTGGAGGAGACCTTACCATCTTTGCCGGTGCGGCATTGAAGCCGCCAACAGAACAAGCTGCAAAGGTATTTGAGAATAAGACAGGCATAAAGGTAGATCTCAACTTTGGTGCCGGCGGCACGCTCATTTCTCAGATGATACTCTCAAAGCAGGGTGATATATACTTTGCCCCATCATCTGATTTCATGGAACTGGCAAAAATGAAGGGCGTTGTCTTCCCTGAAACAGAAAAGAGGGTTGTCTATCTTGTGCCTGCTCTCCTGGTACAAAAAGGAAACCCAAAGAAAATAAAAAGCCTGCGCGACCTTACGCGGCCGGGCCTGAGGGTTGCCATTGCAAATCCGGCAGTCGGCTGTATTGGCGTATACGCTGTGCAGATCATTGAGAAATCATTTTCACCCGAGGAAAAGGCAGCTTTCAGAAAGAACGTGGTCAACTACGCAGCGAGCTGTGATCAGCTCAGTGCCGACCTATCGTTAAAGACCGTAGATGCTATCATAGGGTGGAGGATCTTTGGATACTGGGATCCAAAAAGGATAGAGATCATTCCTCTTAAGAAATCAGAAATAGTACGTCTGAACTACGGCGCCATCGCCATATCCAGATTCACAAAGCAGAGGGATCTTGCCCGTAAGTTCATCAACTTTGTCCTTTCTGATGAAGGGAAGGCAATATTCAGAAAGTACCACTACTTTACGACTCCGGATGAGGCGTTCTCATGGATCGGCGAGAAGAAACCCGTCGGTGGGCCGTTGTATGTGGTGCCAAAAGAGTGGATTAACCCCCCAAATACATTTGAAAAATAGGAGAGTTTGTGTAATGAGCGATAACACTGCGTCAAATAGATGAATTTTAAGAAACTGTCTATAACATTTGCCTTTTTGATTTTCGCGCTTTACAGCGGACTGATTGTATCAATTCTTTATTTCTTTAAGGGACATATTTTTGCAGAGACCCTGTTTTCTGAAAGGACGTTATTTTCCATTCAGTTGAGCATAATTGCAGCAACCATTGCAACCACCCTTTCAGTGATTTTAGCAATTCCCTCAGCCTACGCTTTAAGCAGATTTGAATTTAAAGGTAAGCATGTTATAGATACAATGCTTGAACTTCCTATGATTGTTTCTCCTGCGGCGCTTGGTGCACTGATTCTCATATTCTTCAATACACCATTGGGTGAATTCATCCAGAAACATACCCTACAATTTATTTTTGCCTTCTCAGGCATTGTCCTCGCCCAGTTTGTTACCACGGCTGGCATTGCAACAAGGCTTATTAAAGCAGCAATGGATGAAATACCGGGCAGGTACGAGGACGTGGCAAGGAGCCTTGGTGCATCACCGGTCAGGGCGTTCCTCACGGTAACGCTGCCGCTGTCAAAAAGGGGCATCTTCGCCTCTTCCATACTCACATGGGCAAAAGCGCTGGGAGAATTCGGTGCGACCATCATGGTAGCGGGCACCATGGCTATGAAGACAGAGACCCTTCCCATAGCCATATTCATGAGGCTTGCCACTGCAGATATTGAAGGGACAGCGGCTTTGATTTTGATCCTTATATCCATAGGATTCGGCATTCTTTACGTCGCAAGGCTTTTTACAAAGAAAATGCCCTATGCTTGAATTGAAAGGCATTACAGTAAAAGCAGGAAGTTTTCTGCTGAAGGGGATAGATCTCAATGTTGAAGAACAGAGGTGCCATGCAATCATAGGTCCGACAGGATGCGGAAAGACCACACTCCTTGAAACAGTCATCGGATTGAGAAAACCTACACGCGGGGAAATATGGCTTCATGGCAAAGAAATAAGCAGTCTGCCTGTGGAAAGTCGCGGAATATCATATCTGCCGCAGGACCTCGCGCTTTTCCCGCATCTGAATGTAAGAAAAAACATCAATTACGGTGCAAGGGTATGCAAAGCAAAAGACAGAAAACCAGACGCGCTTGTCAGCGGGCTTATTGAAAGACTCGGTGTCGCGCACCTTCTCGAGAGGTCGGTTCATAACTTAAGCGGGGGAGAGCGCCAAAGGGTTGCCCTGATAAGGGCAATGGCAACCGGCAACAAGTATCTCCTGCTGGATGAGCCGCTTTCATCACTGCATGAGGCCATGAAAAAGGAGTTGTGGCTTTTGATCAAGAAGCTTCAGAAGCAGTATGGATTGACTATTATTATGGTCACCCATGACCTGGAAGAGGCCTTTTTTCTTGGGGATACAATCAGCGTAATGATAGACGGCAGGATATACCAGACAGGCACAAAGGACGAGGTTTACAGGTTTCCGGCAACACTGGAGGTAGCAGGATTTTTCGGGATAAGAAACCTGTACGAAGCAGAGGTCATAAACTCAGCGAAAGAAGGAGTAATTGTCAGATGCAAGGATCTCAATGTAGATCTTAACCTGACTACGGACAAATTTACCGGTTTGCAGAATAAAGAAGTGACCATAGGCATAAGGGCTGAGGATGTTATGTTTTACAGGCCTGATCTGAAGCGCCAGGATCAGGACAATACGATTACAGGGACAATTGCAGAGATTTTCAGAAAGGGCGCGACCACGGCGGTTTATTTTGTTCCAAACGGTACGCAAAAGAATATTGAAATTGAACTGCCTGATTATGCAATGCAAAAATTAAACCTTGCTCAAGGGCAGATCTCAACAGTGTTTTTGAAAAGCGAAAGAATATTCACAGTTATTCCCGGTTTTCGTTGATCCCGAAAATGCAGCAAGGAAATTTGCTCATTACCCAGGCTTGTTTATTTTGCAAAGGCATTTCGAGGATTGATTATACTTATCCATCTTGATATAGTACGCACATGAATAAATCCAGACCGAAATTTACTCACCATGAAAGGGAAACAACACCAGAAGACCATTCAGTCCGCAGAAAAGGCTATGCGCTCAAAGGCAGGATATGGCTCGAAGGCCGGAAAGGGACGTTCATCGGATACGGGAGGGTGGTTCTGCTTGAAAGGATTCGGGAATACGGTTCGATTTCTGAGGCAGCAAAATCCATGGGGATGTCTTATAAGCGGGCATGGGAGCTTGTGGACTCCATGAATCGTCAGTCAAGAACGCCTCTCGTGGAGAAGACCACAGGTGGTAAAGGCGGGGGAGGCGCACGGCTTACACAAGCAGGCGAGAAGGCCATAGGGACATTCTGGAAACTCCATAAAGAATTCGGGAAGTTTTTAAAAAAGGAAGTCAGAAAACTTGGTATCTAAGGATACCGCTGCAGCGGACAACGATCCTGAAAAGACTTGACACAAGATTCGTTCTACCGTTATAGTCACACAAATATAACGAAGAAGGGAGAAAAGGCATGCGACGGACAAAGAAATTGGCGGGACGATGGGTTATTGTTTTCATGACTTTTACATTGTTTATTACATCAGCATTCAATGCACATGCATCTGACACGGATGAACTTCTTAATTTTCTAACTGAAAAAGGAGTGATTAAGCAAGGAGATGCCGCGTCTTTCAAAGAAGAGCTGGCAAAAAAACAGGAACAGACTGGCGAACATAAGGGTTTTGATTTGACTGCGGGCATACCACTGAAGATCAGCAGCTTTGCGCAGGTACGGTACCAGTATCCTGAAAATGCCGCAGCCGGCTTTGACATACACCGTGCCAGGCTTGATTTTAACGGAAATATTACAGACCGTATTGATTACAGGCTGCAGCCTGCATTTGAGGGATCATCTGCAAAACTGCTCGATGCCTATATGGATTATGAAGTTGGCCATTATCTCATATTCACCGGAGGCCAGTCAAAGATACCATTCAGCAAAGAAAATCTTACTCCAAGTAAAGTAATGGAAATGATTGATCGCCCTGAAGTTGTTCAGACGCTTGTTCTCGGTAATCAGATTGGAAGGGATATCGGCATGAAGGCAGGAGGAAAATTCTTAAAGCTTTCTGATACATACCTTTTTGAATATGCTCTTGGAATATTCAACGGCCAGGGAATTAATACACCCGATCTGAATGATCAGAAAGACTATGTTGGAAGGTTGCTGATCCATCCGATCAACGGACTTTCCTTTGGCGGCGGGTACTATACAGGAAGAAACGCACTGTACGGTATAACCGGCAGCAGCTATGAGCACACGATGGTTGGTGCTGAACTGGTATATATCCATGATCCTATATCTTTAAGGGCTGAATACATAAAAGGAAAAGACGGATCCAAGAAAGGCACTACCAGCAGCCAGGGATGGTATATTCAGGGAGCACATTTCTTTCTTGAAAAAAGGCTCCAATGTGCCCTGAGATACGAAGCATACGATCCGGACATAAATGTATCAAATAATACATCTTCCATATACACGATAGGGCTGAACTGGTTCTTTACCACCTTGACAAGGATACAGGTTGACTATGAGATTAAGGATGTTGAAGGTGCAAAGAAGAACAGCAACCTTCTGACAGCCCAGTTGCAGGTTGGGTTCTGAGGGTCATAAAATTAGTTTTTCGTGTCAGGGTGACAGTGCCCAGTCAGCCTGATAAGTCCGGGTTATCTTTTTGCCTGTAGGGAACCCGCGCCTGAGCGCATTCTTGACAATAAGCATCGTTTGGCTAAAGTAAGCACATGGGAGCAGATAGTCCTGTTATATCCAGACTGATTTTGTTAGCCTTTCTGATCTTTGTAAATGCGTTCTTTGCTGCAGCAGAAATAGCCATAATTACTATAAGGGCAAAGGGCATAAAGAAAGAAAAGGGCAAAAACAAGTTATGGGACAGCGTATCATCGCTGCTTGAAGATACCAGAAGCCTGTTCTCCATAATACAGATTATGGTGACCATTGTGGGGTTCCTTTCATCTGCCATTGCAGCACAGTGGTATGCTGACCCCCTGTCCAACCTGCTCGTTTCACATGTAGGTTTGCTGAGCAAGTATCACTGGCAGATGATTTCCATCTTTTTCGTAACAATAATCATATCGTATCTTTTCCTTGTGCTTGGAGAACTTTTCCCGAAGGCAATAGCCGTTGAGTACCCGGACAAGATTGCATCGGTCACCGCCCCGGTGATAAATCTCGTTTTAAAAATTTTCTTTCCCCTTGTAAAGTTCCTCACCATGTCGGTTCAGCTTACCGGCTGGCTGTTCGGTCTAAAACTTAAAGGCGGGCTGGCCGTGGTCACGGAAGATGAGATAAGGGCCATCATAGACGAAGGTACAAAAGAAGGAGTTGTTGAACCTGATGAAAGAAAGCTGATTTACTCCGTGCTTGAATTCAGCAATACTATGATAAAGGAGATTATGACGCCGCGTGTTGATGTTGCGGCCCTTGAAAAAGATACGCCGACGGACGAGGCATTGAACAGGATGATAGAGTCGGGTTATTCGAGGATGCCTGTGTATGAAAAGGACATGGACCACGTGGCTGGCATAGTGCACATAAAAGATCTTATAGATGCAAAGAACAAGGGCAAGCAGCTTTCTATAATACTGAGGACCGCCCATTTTATACCCGATACAATGAGACTGGATGACGCTATAAAGGAATTCAGGAAGAAGGATATACAGATGGCGGTTGTTTCCGATGAGTACGGCGGTGTCTCGGGGATTGCCACGATGGAGGACATCATTGAGGAGATCGTAGGTGAAATAAGGGATGAATACGATCTTCAGGAAGAGGAGCCGATCCAGCATGACCAGGACGGAATAATCGTGCTGGGAAACGTGAACATATCGGATATAAATAATGCGATAGGCGTAAATCTTGATGATTCCAAGGTAAGTACAATAGGAGGGTTTGTCACAGGTGCTCTGGGGCATTATCCTTATGCAGGAGAGGTTTACGAAGACGAGCAGGTAAGGATATATGTCTTGAAGATAAAAGGCCGGAGGCTGGAAAAATTAAAGATCGTAAAGAAGGCTGCTGAAGCGCCCGATCAGCATTGACGGGCATATCAGGGGAGCAGTATGTATGATTTCATAGTTGTTGGAGGCGGGATAGCAGGGCTTGAGCTTGGCGCGATGTTAAGCCATGACGGCAGCAGACTGCTCGTGATTGAGCAGGCGCAGCACATAGGCGGAAGGTCGTTTGTTCATACAAAGGACGGGTTTACGCTCGACAACGGCATACATCTTGTACGGTTCGGCAGGAAAAGTGCAGTTGCAAAAGTCATGAGGCATATAGACAGGGAAATCGAATTTGTACCGCTCGGGGACTCTTATCTCGTGGATGAACACAATAAGTTCATTTTATTTCCTACGGATCCATCGGGTTTCCTGAAAAGTAAATTGTTCAGCTTCGGGGAAAGGCTTAAGGCACTCGGTGTAATGCTAAAATTGAGGAGGGGAAAGTACGGCAGGCTTGAACATGCTACTGTCGAAGACTGGATGAGCAATGAAAAGATCGAGGACGGTCTGAGGCGGTACTTCATGCTTGTTTGTGCTTCAATGCTTGTGTGTCCCATTTCATCCGTGGCATCTGCAAAGGCGCTGACGGAAAATATAAACATGGTCCTTAAGTCCGGCATATCCGTTGAATACCCGCTGCACGGCTGGCAGAAAGATATTATTGGACCGCTTACAGGCATAATCATGAAGCACGGTGAAATCAGGACGGGTGTAAGGGTAGATTCGGTAATACTGGAAAACAACAGGGCAACGGGAGTAAGGACGAAGGATGGTACCATCAGTGCAAAAAATATAATTATCGATATCCCTTCCCAGGAACTCGCGGGCATAATGAATTTGAAGGATATAAAAGACGAGAGGATGAAAACCGCACCGGGCCTTGTGCCTACATCCGGCATATCGATTGATTACGCAATAGACGGATGCATAACCGATATCAGCGGGCTTGTATATCTTGAGGAGCCTGTGGGTTTTGGGTGTTTTGTATCGAATCTCTCGCCGGATGCAGCTCCGGCGGGTAAGTCTCTCCTGACATGGTTCTGCCCGGTACACAACGAAGAGATGAAGCAGAAGGACCAGGTTAAAAACTACCAGAAGAAACTGGAAAACAGGATAGAGACTGTTTTCCCGGAGCTTGGAACGAAAACCATATTCAAGCGTGTAATACACCATGCCATGGTTGACGGGGTTGAACTGAATATAAACCAGCTCCAGGAAAAGCGGCTGAATTATGCCATAAACGGCATAGAGAACCTTTACATCGTAGGCGATACAACGGCCGCTCCGGGTGCAGGCGGGGATATAGCTCATGAGTCAAGTACAGGATGCTATGAAAGTATAACAGGCAGGGCAGTTTAACCTGAGATGACCAAGATAATAAAACTTGTTGTAAGCGACCTGCACCTCGGAAGGGGCAGGTTCACATCTGAAGGCATGAGGAACCCTTACGAGGATTTCTTTTTTGACGAGAGCTTTGTTGAGTTTATAGGATACTATACGTCCGGGCATTACACCGACTACGATGTGGAACTTATTATAAACGGTGATTTCCTGAACCTGCTGCAGGCAGATATACTGAAAGACGGCTTTACGATCACGGAGGCCGACAACGTGCTGATGCTCCAGAGGATTATAAAAGGGCATGCATTATTCTTCGATACCTTGAAGCAGTTTATGTACGCATTGAACCATCATATCAGCATTATCGTGGGTAACCATGATCAGGGACTGCTCTGGGGCAGGGTAGAAAATTTTTTGAAAACCCACATTTCACCGAGGGTGGAAATATACAGGCGTTCCAAGACATTCGACAGCATATACATAGAACACGGGAACAACTACGATATCCTGAACGGTTTTTCCACTGCTGATTCCATACAAAAATCTCCTGTGACAAATGAACCTGTGCTGAACATACCATGGGGCAGCTATTTCGTTTTGACGTTCATATACCCAAGGAAAAAGAACATGCCGTACCTTGACAGGATAAAACCGTTGAAAAAGTACATAAGGTGGGGACTTTTATTCGATACAAGAAAGACCGTGGTCACCCTGATCCAGATGGTATGGTTCTACTTGAGGAACAGGTTCCATTCAGATCCTCACAGGCGCAGGAAATTCCGCATAACTATTGAACATGTTATGGAATCGCTGAAATTGAGTTCCATTACGGATATCGCCGTGGCCATATTGAGGCATACAAATTACAGGATTGTAATCTTTGGCCACACCCACAGAGCCATGCACATAGAGGTACAGGAGAAACAATACCTTAATACGGGAACATGGACAGACATTGTTGATATGGGTATCGATAATCCCGGCAGGCATACAAAACTCACCTATGTCCTGATTGATTACAGCGCAAACCCGATAAGGGCAAGTCTCAGGGAATGGCACGGGCATTATAGGATAGAAAACGAGGTACGTGCACTGTCATGAAAACAGGACGTTCCGGCTCAATCAATGCCGGGCTGCAGCCAGAAGTTAAGAATCTGTCGTCAACCATAAATATGCTCGGACACCTGCTTGGAGAAGTTTTAAAGGAACAAAAAGGAGAAAGATTTTTCAGACTGGAAGAATATATAAGGTTGAGTATTAAAAAACTGAGGAAACGGTACAATTTGGTTCTTGAAAAACAAATAATCAAAACAATCTCAAAGCTGCCTCCGGAAGAAATGGCGGATCTGATAAGGGCATTTGCCATATATTTCCAACTCGTTAATATAGCGGAGGAATACTATGCTTACCGGACACGATCAACACTGCCCGTTCCCAGGGAAGAAGAATTTTCAATAGACAACTGCCTTTCTGACATGGTTCATAAGCATTATAGCACGGACGTTGTTCGATCGCTTACGAGAAACCTGAATATCATGCCTGTTATTACAGCGCATCCGACAGAAACTAAAAGGCATACGATAATGATGAAACACCGAAGGATCTACGATTATCTGTCAGGCCGGCATGAATATCTTAATTTGCGTGAACCGGAACAGTACAAAAAGCTCATAAAGAACGAAATAACAAAACTATGGCAGACGGATGGAATCAGGAACCGCAGAGTAAAGGTGTCCGACGAGGTCTTTAACGGGATGTTTTATTTCAGGCACACCTTTTATCACACTATCGATAAATTATATAAAAAGATAAGCAGCGCAATAGAACAGAGATATCCGGACATTGCCGTATCCGGCAATTTTATGAAGTTTGGCTCATGGATAGGCGGAGATATGGACGGCAACCCCAATGTATCACAGAATACCATATCGGATACAATGGACATGCATCACAACATAATACTCGACCTTTACAGAGAGGACATAACCACGCTTTTCAGGAGCCTTTCCATGTCGGACAGGCAGGCCGGTGTATCAGCAGCGTTAAAAAAATCGATCAAGAAGGATAGAGAGAGATTTGGCAGGATGCCGGGCCTTATTGATTTCCGCAACATAAGTACATCGGAACACTACAGGCAGAAACTGGCCCTTATTTATGCAAGGCTTGTCGCGCTGCGCGGCCATAAAAAAGGCGCATACAGCGACACGGGGGAGTTCATATCTGATCTTGTACTTATAAAAAACAGCCTGAGCGCGAACGAAGCGGGCGACATAGCGGCTGAAGAAGTTTCAGGTCTCATAATCAGGGCATGCGTGTTTGGTTTCCACCTTGCATCCCTGGATGTAAGACAGCACCATGCTGTGCATGAGAATGTTGTAGATGAACTGCTGAACGGGACTTACTCCGGGGAAGGGGAAGAAGCCAGACAAAAGATCTTAATCGGGCATCTGACAAAGGATTTCAAAACGCCGTTGAAGCTGTCAAAAATATCACAAAACACCATGGAGGTGCTCAGGACCATAAAGCGCATACAGAAAACCATGGGCAGGGATGCTATCAGGACCTACATTATAAGCATGTGCCACGGCTTCAGCGATATCCTTGAGGTTGCATTCCTTATGAAGGCGGCAGGAATACTTGAAAGCGGTGAAAATACGATACATGCACCGGTAAAGATCGTGCCTTTGTTTGAAACCATTTATGCGCTTGAACACGCGTCGGAAATAATGGAACAGGCATTTTCAAATAAGCTGTACATGTCCATACTGAAGCGTTCGGGCATGCAGCAGGAAATTATGCTCGGTTATTCCGACAGCAACAAGGACGGTGGCATACTTAAGGCGGCATGGTCGCTTTATAAGGCGCAGAAGGAGCTTGTTTTCGCTGCATCCGGGCACGGTGTAGACGTGCTGTTTTTCCACGGAAGGGGCGGAAGTATCGGCAGGGGAGGCGGGCCCACCTATAATGCTATTAAAGCCCAGCCTGCCAATACCATAAACGGGCATGTGAAATTCACTGAGCAAGGTGAGGTTGTATCCTACAAGTATGCAAACATTGATACCGCATTGTATAACCTTGAATCAGTTGTATCCGGCGTAATCTCTGCAAGTCTTCCCCATGCCGATGTTAGCAAAAGACTATATGAATCCTGTATGGAGGAGATCGCCGATAGCGCATACAGACACTACCGGGAATACATACACGATAATCCACTGCTGACCGATTATTTTTTCTCGGCCACGCCGGTTAATGAAATATCCAGGTTGCATATAAGCTCCAGACCTGCTTTCAGGGTAAGGGGGAAAACGATTGATTCGATAAGGGCTATCCCGTGGTCATTCAGCTGGGCACAGAGCAGGCACAATGTCCCCGGCTGGTTTTCATTCGGTCATGCAACGTATGTCTTTGCAAAAAAACACAGGAATAATATAAAGCTTCTCAGAGAGATGTATGAAAACTGGCAGTTTTTCAAGGTGCTGGTGGACAATATAGAGATGGCCGTAAAAAAGGCTGACATGCGCATAGCACAACTGTACGCAAACCTCGCAAAACATATAAAGGGAGCAGATACGTTCTTCAGTATGATTAAAGAGGAGTATCAATCAACCATGAATATGCTTTTACTCATAACGGGACAGAAGAGTTTACTGGATCACCAGCCGCAGTTAAAACTTTCCCTCGAGCTTAGAGAACCTTATATTGATGCACCTACCTATATCCAGACGATCCTCCTTCGCAGGCTTAAATCAAGCACATTGTCAGAAAAAGAAGCCAGCAGGCTGATATACCCCGTGCTTCTAAGCATTAATGCAATATCAGCAGGCCTGAAAAATACCGGATAAGGTACAGGAGTGCATAAGTTGTCATGAGCTTTTTGATCGGAACAATACTTTTTATACTGTTACAGGGTCACGGCATAAGCATGACCGTAACACCTGCCGGTCTCCATCCGGGCAGCCCCTTCATGCTGAGCATACAGGGACTTGTTACAGGTACGACATATAATGTTGAATTCGACAAGCGGGCACTTTCGGTCTCCGGTACAGGCAGCACGGATCTGCTGCTGGGCATTGATCTGGGACATCCTCCGGGAACCGATCAGGTAAACCTCTATGCGCAGGGTATAACAATGCCCATAACGTTTACAACCGTGCAGGTGCAGGGTTATGCATATCCAAACCAGTATCTGAAGCTTCCGAAGCATTTTGTTGAACTGACTCCTTTCCAGTTAAAAAGGGTTTTAAAGGAGCAGGCAAAGCTGGACAGGATTTTTGCCGCAGATAAAACAAGACCATTGTGGCAAATGGGGTTTATAATGCCTGTTAACGGCATAATAACTACGCCTTTCGGAGTTAAAAGGTTTTTAAACGGAGAACAAAGATCCCCTCACACAGGGATTGACATAGCAGCCGGTATCGGCACACCTGTCATGGCAACAAACAACGGCATTGTATGTTTTACAGGCGATATGTTTTTTGGCGGTAAAAGTGTTGTCATAGATCACGGCCAGGGTATTTACTCCATGTACTTTCATCTCAGGAATTACACTGTGAAAAAGGGCATGCGTGTAAAGAAAAGCCAGGTAATCGGGTACGTTGGCATGACAGGCCGGGTCACAGGTCCGGCATTGCACTTCGGCATCAGGGTGATGGACAGCAGGGTTGATCCTCAGTTGCTGTTCTCCTTAACCCCAAAAATACAATAAGAAAGTTTATTTGTTCACTCGGGGCACCCATCCACAAACCTTCTTATTTTCAAATGCATCTTCTGGATTAATAAAAGACATGCATGCCAGGTGATTCACTGTTCCGCGCTTTGATTAGATAATCAAAAAACAGTTGCCAATTGTTACGTTCATGGTGTATCTATATAGTAGAAGTGTTAATGAAGAACAAGAAGCCTCTTGAAAAACTTATAAACGAGTATGACCAAAAGCCAAGGACACCGTTAAAAATAGGTGTGTGTCTCAGCGGGGGGGCCATACGGGGGCTAGCACATGTAGGAGTA
>JAJYJX010000203.1 GCA_021789095.1 bacterium | reverse complement strand
AATAGCTATAATGGAAGGGTATCTAAGCACATTAAATACCGACCAATCGCAGGGTACCATAGGCGCAGAGTGCGGCAGTGTCCTTGTTTCTGATGCACAATATCTCACACAGTCTCTAAAGGAGAGCTATGTTCCGCCCCCCCCTCCGCCAAAGCTTACTTTAAGTCCACCAAAAGCTACGTTACCCATTGGGACATATTATACCATGACAGCAACACTCACCCAAGGCGACACACCATTATCAGGCTACCGTATAACGGTTGGTGTGATTTCGGGACCCAATCAGGACCTTGTACTACAAGGGAACAGCACCGATGCGAATGGGCAGGCAGTATTGCAGTATACCAGCAAGATAACGGGTACAGACTATCTTGTGGCTTATGCAATGAGAAGAGTGAGTCAATATAAACCGACAGGTGATAACATAAAACTCGCTATGAGCACCTTTATGCAATCGGATATCCCCTATCTTCTATTGGCGCAGGGAGGCGGGGAAATTATTTCATCAGAGCCTGTTGAGGTAACCTGGTCAGGAGGTCCTGACCTTGCAGTGGATTATTTCTATCCTTTGTTTATCAGGGCAAAGGCGGGAGAAACAATTACACTTACTGATGTAACCGGTAATTACGGGAATGTACCTGCGGGTCCTTCTATAACCAGATACTATATCACTCAGGGATTGGACATAAGTCCAGCAACTGACAAATCCCTCGGACAAAGGTCTATATCGGCACTTGCGCCGCAACAAACAAGCAAAGGCGGACTTGAAGTAACATTACCGGCCGATCTCACGGACACCACCTATCATTTGTATGCGTGTGCTGATGCGGACGATCAGGTAATTGAGACCGACGAGACGAACAACTGTCAGAGGAACAGGCTGGTTGGATATTTTGTGACCACGCCTGGTTTCGGGGCCATGCCGGGTATTGCGTCTTATTGCAGCACTGCAAAGGCAAAGGTAAAAATAACAGGACATGAGGATGAAAGAGTGGCAATAATAACAATCACGGGTATCAATGCACCATTTGCAATTTTGCATGTAAACGGGATTAAACACGGGAAACTGACCAACATTAAAAAGTCGTATGTTTCCGGCATAGGGACACAGACGGTGCGGATAAAGCTCAAGGGTGAGGAGCGTTGTGAAGAAGGCAAGAAATGCGAGTATGTGATAGGATTCTTAAGGAACGACTCACAGGGCGGTATATGCATGGGCACAGTGACCATAGACCTATGCAAGAAAAAACACAAAAAGGAACATGAAGACAAAGATCATAAAGAGAAGTCTCAACAGCACAGAGATCAAGATGCTTCAAAGGAGAATGATAAACACTAAGCTGATAAGGTCACAGCAGTGGTTATCATACTTTTACCCGTGATAGCTTGGCATCTGCCCCTAACAGCCCCATAACACTGCCTGTAACACTTCGACTTAGCCCATAAGAAGTTTAAACCGGATCCCAAAACTACAGAACCGGTATTCTTTGATTAGCTTAAAAAGATGCTGTATAAAAACAGTGTCTCTAAAAAATCTTGACAAGAATTCTTCTACTCTGTAACACGATACTGGCTGGAAAGAAAAATTGAATCATGAGGATTGTTAAGAAAAGATAAACATATGAACATGGCAATTCCACAGGCATTGATACATCTGAAGCAGGTGCTTATGACACCTCTCACACAATTACATATAATACCCTTATATGTAATCATACAGTCTGCCGTATTTTTATCGGTCTGGTTCATAATGAATACGTTCTTTTTCAAACCTTTTTCCACGGTCTATGAAAAACGGAATTCCAAAACTATCAGGGCACTGGAAGATGCAAAAACACTGAACCATGAATCAGAAAACCTTGAAGCAGATCTCAGAAAGAAAATAGAGCAAAGCACCGCATCGGCCAATAAACTAAGGCTGTCATATATAGAAGATGCAAAGAATAAGAGGGATGAGATGATCAAGAAGGCCGGCAAGGAGATGCAGGAATACATAAAATCCATGGTCTCCCAGATAGAGAAAGAAAAAACAGATTTGCTCGGCAGGCTTAGCGCGGATATAAAACAGTTTATCCCTTTAATTTCCGGAAAGATGATGCTCAAATGATTATACCGGTGTTCATAGTACTTTTTATGTTCCTTTTCCCTGCATACGCACATGCTGCCGAAGAGGGCTTCTTCACGCTCAACCTTGTATGGTCCATAGTAAACTTCGTTATCCTGCTGGCGGGATTTGTATATCTTTACAAAAAATTCCGCGGAGGAAGTTTTTTTAAGGCACGGAAAGATACTATAGAGAAGCTTATTACGGAAGCAATGGAAGTAAAGCAGAGGGCGTTGTCCAGGCATGAAGACGCGGCAAAGCAGCTCAGCCAGTTTGATAAGATTAATAAAGAAATTATCGATGACATGAATGCAAGGGCTGAAAAGGAGAAACAAGCCATTCATGAGGAAGGCCGGAATATGATAGAACGCTTAAAAAAGGAAGGGGATCGAATTGCAGATGCAGAAGTGCAGAAGGCAAAACAGGAGATCTCCGACCATATTAAAAATCAA
>JAJYJX010000064.1 GCA_021789095.1 bacterium | reverse complement strand
TTGAATCCTTCTTTTACCATTGCTAGGACTGTCTGTTTCGCATCATAGATCAGGTTCTCCTTGTTCAGCGTAATCTGATCCGCAGGACTCAGGAACCCGTAAAGCTCAATTGCTTCTTTTGCACTCATGGATACCTTTGCCATCCCTATCGTCTCAAATGTGTGCAGTGCAGCTTTCATTGGATCGGGCTTCACAACGTTATTGCTGAGCGCCCTGAGGTAAACTTCTTTTGTGCCGCCGCCGGCAGGTATTACGCCAACGCCAAGCTCAACAAGTCCCATGTAAAGTTCCGCATGTGCCCTTATCTTGTGCGTATGCATGCAGACCTCGCAACCGCCTCCAAGCGCCATGTTAAACGGAGCCGAAACAATCGGTTTGGACGCATACTTCATTCTCATGTTGGCCCCATGCAGGCCGTCTATCGATTTCTCAAGCTCTTTCCATTGTTTGTTCTGTGCCGCCATAAGAACAAGGAATATATTGGCACCCGCACTGAATGTCTCTCCCTCGTTGGCAAGAACCATACCCGCTATATCGTGCCGCGACTCAAGCATATCCACACCGCTGTTCAGCATATTTATTATGTCGTCATCAATGGCGTTCATCTTTGAATTGAACTCCACGCATATGACCCCGTCACCTATATCGATCAGCCTTGCACTGCCGTTCTCTTTGAGGACCATGCCTTTCTTCTTGCAGCTATCGAGCGATATGACATTGGGTCTTCTTACAATGGGATTATACGTATTTGTCTGCAGGTCGAAATAATACTTGTCTCCTTTGATATCAAGATAAAACCGTCCATAACCTTTCTCTATAACCCTGTTGACCGTGTCGGGTACCTTTAGACCTTCTTTTTTCATCCTTTCTATAGAGCTTGCCACGCCTATTGCGTCCCAGCCCTCAAACGGTCCGATAGACCAGTTATACCCCCATTTCAGTGCGTTATCGATGCTGACAATATCATCTGCGATCTCCGGAATCCTGTTGAGTGCGTATATAAGGGTGTCCCTTGTTACCTTCCATGCAAACTTGGCTCCCCTGTCGTCACTTGAAATAAGTACTCTTGATTTTTCCTCGGGAGTCTCTGCATTCTTTGCCATCTCAAGGGACTCATATTTGTACTTCTGCGAGTCCTTGTACTCCATGGTGTTGTAATCCAGCACTAACTTCTTTCTGCCTGTTTCATCCTTCATCTTCTTATAAAACCCCTGACCGGATTTATCGCCAAGCCAGCCCTGCTTGACCATCTTGTTTATAAACTCAGGAACCTTGAAAACCTCCCTTTTTTCATCATTCGGCGTATTTTCATATACATTGTCTGTAACATGCACCAAGGTATCAAGGCCGACAAGATCTGCCGTACCGAATGCCGCACTGCCCGGTCTGCCCATAGGCCTGCCTACTATCGCATCAACCTCGTCTATTGCATAGCCGTCCTCAATCATTGTCTTTATTGTATCGAGCATAGAGAACGTACCGACCCTGTTGGCTATAAAATTCGGAGTGTCCTTGCCGTATACAATGCCTTTTCCCAGCACATTTTCGGAAAATTCCTGCATGAACGAAACTATCTCCGGTTTTGTTTCATCTCCGGTAATAAACTCGAGCAGCTTCATGTACCTCACAGGGTTGAAGAAGTGGGTGATCATGAAATGTTCCCTGAAATCCTTGCTCCTTCCGTCCGCCATATCCTTGAGCTTTATGCCGGACGTGTTTGAGCTTACTATGGACCCCTGCTTCCGGTACTTGTCCACCTGCTCAAAAACTTTCTTCTTGATATCCAGTCTTTCCGTAACAACCTCTATGATCCAGTCAGACTGGCCTATAAGATCAAGGTTGTCTTCCATATTGCCGGGAGTAATAAAAGAAACATCCTTTTGTGAATATATTAAAGCCGGCTTTGATTTCTTAATATGCTCAATACCTGCGATAGCCAGCCTGTTTCTTACCCTGGGATCCTTTAAGCTTAGTCCTGCTTTCTTCTCATCATCGGTAAGCTCTTTCGGCACTATATCAAGCAGGTAAGAAGGTATACCGGCATTCGCAAGATGGGCCGCTATTCCTGCCCCCATTACACCCGAACCTATTATCGTTACTCGTTTTATCTGATAGTTCATAAATATTCCTCCTGTAACCTTACCGTTCTATAATCGTGGCTATACCCTGGCCCCCGCCGATGCACATGGTTCCAAGACCGATATTCAGGTCCCTTTTTATCATCTCATAAAGAAGTGTCGTAAGTATCCTTACGCCGGATATACCAAGCGGATGACCGAGTGCAATTGCCCCGCCGTTTACGTTTACAATATCGGGGTTTAATCCCAGCTCTTCTACGCTGGCTATTGACTGGGATGCAAAAGCCTCATTTATCTCGGCAAGCTGTATGTCCTTGATACTCATCTTTGCCCTCTCCAGTACGCGCTTTGTCGAATATATAGGGCCGAGTCCCATTACCTCCGGCTCGAGCGCCCTTACCGCTGTTGCCCTTATCTTTGCCAGGGGCTTTATTCCAAGTTCCTTTGCCTTTGAAGAAGCCATAAGAACCATGACGCTTGCGCCATCGTTAACCGGGGAGGAATTACCTGCTGTAACCCTGCCTTTTGCCCTGAAAACCGGTTTTAATTTTGCCAGTGCCTCCAGGGTTGTATCTGCCCTTGGACACTCGTCCTTATCGATAACGACCCACCCATCAGGCACTTTCTTGCCATCGTACAGCTCTATGTCGCCTGTCTGCGGGTTAAGAACAACAGGGGCAATCTCCTCCTTAAACTTGCCGCTCTCCTGTGCCTTCACGGCCTTCATATGAGAGTTGTAAGAGAACTTATCAAGGTTCTCCCTGGTCAGCTTATACTTGTCGCCGTACCGGTCTATCACGTTCTCTGCTGTTTCGCCCATTGGGATGTATACATTCGGAAGCGCAGAACCGTCCAGCACAAACTTTATATTCGGTGTTGGTTTATTGCTTGCCATTGGTATCATCGACATACTCTCGGTGCCGCCCACAATAAATATATCTCCGGC
Organism: bacterium; assembly: GCA_021789095.1. GTDB lineage: Bacteria > JAMCPX01 > JAMCPX01 > JAMCPX01 > JAMCPX01 > JAJYJX01. Next base: position 9,639 of record JAJYJX010000064.1, on the reverse strand, counting down.
CCCTCCCATTATTTCATACGTAGCTTTATGAAGTGCGGTCATTGCAGAGCCGCAAAACCTGTTTATTGTTGTTGCAGGCACTTCGATAGGCAGGCCTGCCAGGATGCTTGCAACCCTTGAGACATTCATGCCCTCTTCCGCCTCGGGAAAAGCCGAACCGCATATGACGTCTTCTATCTGCTTGTAATCAAAAGCAGGCAGTCTTTTCAGAGCAACTTTAATGGCCATGGTAAACATATCATCAGGTCTTGTTTTAACAAAAAAGCCTTTCTTGGCCCTTCCAATAGGTAATCTCACCGCTGATACTATCACGGCATCCCTGCCATTCGTTTTCATAGCTGCCTCCTTTATGTTTAAAGTTTAATGAATGATTGTTCATTCATTAAATGACACAAGATTGTATACAAGTCAAGACATTTTTTTAAAGATTGTTCTCACCCCTGTCAGGGTTAAAGGCTTGCTCTTTCCAGCGGGGTTTTATGCTTTTACGGGCCTGTGGCCCCTGAAGACCACCGGGTAAACCATAAGCGTGTCAAGCGCCCCTGTAACGATATCAAACAGGTAGTGTTGTTTTACATAAAGTGTGGATATCGAGATTAAAACGGCTATCAGCATGAACAGGATGCCGACAGGTTTGCTGTACCTGTAAAATATCAGAGCAACGAACAGCGAATTTGCAACATGGAGGCTCGGGAATACATTGAATCCGGGATCAATGCTGTAAAGCAAGGCAACTGCCTTTGTGCTTAAAGAAGACGCAGTCACCTCCGGTCTTATCATTTTCACAGGGAATGTCAGGAATACTATAAAAGCCAGGACGAATTCCATGAGGAATCCGGCTGCTATCCTTCTGAACGTGTCTCTGTTATTCAACAAAACTATGGGGGTAAAGCAAAAAGGATAATAAAGCAGGTACAGCCATATAAACCATGGGACAAAAGGTATTGCACGATCAATACCCGTATCCAGTTCATAAAATTTCATGCCCTCTTTCCACAGGAGATGATTGTGCCAGTCAACATAATAAAATCCGAACGAAAGGAAAGTTACAAGAAAAACCGGGATTATGAATTTCTCGTATCTGAGATAGGCCTCTGTCAGTTTTGAAGATACCTCATCCTCAGAGGGAACCTTAGAATCCATAGGACACCTCAAACCCCGTATCAAAAATGTAGCCTTTGCTCTCATAGCCGGGATAGCCGGGGTTCTGGATACCCGGCGTATTCGGATCCGCATCTACGGCAATTTCTTTATAGGTCTTTCTGTCGCCGAGTATATGCGCCTGGGCATGGATTACAAAATTTATATTCCCCTCTCTGTAAGGCACCTTATAACCGCTTCCTGCCGAAATCACGTTCGCGACATTATCAACGTAATTACTCCTCTGCATCTGAGGAGGCACAGGGCTGGGTTCATAAAAGTATCCTGCCATAAAACTCCATGATGAATCCGCAAGGTATTTAAGGCCTATCCTCGGCACATAAATATCGCTCCACGCCTGTCCCTGCTGCAGGCTGTTTGTACTTGGATCTATCCATGAGGTCTGCGGAACCTCATTATGATTGTCCTTATATCCCGACCACCCTACCCATGTAATATCGGCATTCAGTTCGACGCTGCTTGTAGGTTTGTACATGATACCCGCCGATATATGTGCAGGCGTATAAAACACTATCTGTTCTATAGTCTGGGTAAAATGCTGGCCGAGCTGCGGTACATCAACGTAACTCGCACCCTCTATGGGAAAGCTGTCCTGCCCCATGTAAGAAATACCTATCTTGAAATCGTTCGAGGGATGGAAAAGTACTCCTAAATTCGGCACATAGGTATACTTCTGAACGTTATTAATATTAATGAATACATCACTCTGATTCAGCACATTGGGCAGGTAAACATTCGAATAAGTTATTGAGCGTATGAACAAAGACACCCCCCCGCCTATAGACAGATAGGGAAGCACCTTAAGAGCTACTGTTGGCAGTATTATCTGATGTTCCGTCCTGTTTTCGTATATCTCGAAATACAATTTGTTTGTAAAGAACGCCTCTCTCTCATCCGCCCAATGCGTTATCTGTTCCTGAACATCATTGAGCGGCAGGTACAGGCCTAAGCCTACTCTGAAAATGTCCACACCGAAATCGTATGTTAAGCCCAGAGATAACCCCTGTATATTGGAGCTGTCCTTGTTCTCGAGCCCTGTACTGCCCGGGAAGGGCTTCACGTCAAGATGATTCCATATAAACATAAAACTCGCCCCCAGTGTTTTCTTTTGCTGAGTTATTCCTGCCGGGTTATAGTAAGTCGCAGTCCAGTCGGTGGCCGACGCCGTCCTTGCGTTACCCATGGCTATGCCCTGTGAATCAACGCCAAAGGTGTCAAAAACGCTTGCCCGCGCATTTCCTTTAAGAAAGAACAATATAATCAAACTGACAATCGTGAGCTTCTTTTGCATTTTATACTCCTTTTGTTTGATGTTTATACCGGCCATGCCGGCAGGTTCAATAACAGGTTCAATAAAATACTTTTATTACATAAACCAAAAAATGCAATAAGGAAATTCGTTCGTCCGCTCACTACACAACCTTCCTTATTTTAAAATGCATTTTTTAGGCTAATGGATTTTGTTCAGAATATCAATACAATCATAATGGTTGTATTGAACTTTTTAAAATACTATGGTTGATAAATCCGGTTAGGGATTTGGCCATGTACGGCGTTCATTCGAGGGTGAATGGACCCGGGGCTCAAGCCTCAGGCTGAGACGCGGGCTTTCCAACGGGATAAATAATCATGCTCAGGATTGGAAATATACAGATTAAACAGCCTTATGTAATGGCACCCATTGCAGGGTATACTGACAGCCCGTTCAGGAGAATGGTTACTGGCTCCGGCGCAGGTCTTGTTTATACGGAGCTTATAAGCGCAGACGCCCTCGTGCATAAGAACAAAAAAACCTTAATGCTTATGAAATATTCTCCTGAAGAAAAACCCGTCACCGTGCAATTGCTCGGCAAGAACGCAGGTATCCTTGCAGAAGCGGCAGGCATGGCAATGGATGCAGGTGCCGATATCGTTGATCTCAATCTCGGATGCCCTGCACACAACGTCGTAAGCAATGGTGCAGGGGCCGCACTTTTAAAAAAACCGGAGCTTGTAAGGGAGATTGCGGCCGCCATGAGAAAAGCCCTGGCCATCCCCTTCACGATAAAAGCAAGGACGGGATGGGACGAGGATTCCAAAAATATACTCCAGATCGTCGATATTGCCAACGAACAGGGAGTGGATGCAATAGCCATACACCTGAGGACCAGAGCAATGGGTTTTAAAAAGGGCATTGATATGCAGAGCCTGATTGAGGCAGTGCGTCGTTCAAAAGTCCCGGTCATAGGCAACGGGGACATAACAGCGCCGCAAGATGCAAAGCACATGATGGCGGCATCCGGATGTGCCGGTGTAATGGTGGGCAGGGGCGCACTCGGTGCGCCATGGATATTCGGCATGATCATTGATTATATGCAAGATCGCGGATTTGTACTGCCGTCGTTACCCTCCATAAGGGAGACCGTGCTTAACCATCTTCATTTTATGGTTGAGTTCTACGGTGAAACAAAGGGCGTAAAGCTGTTCAGGAAGCACCTTGTGCATTACTCCAGGGGCGGGCCCGCTTCTCCCCTGCTCCATGCAAGGCATAGTTCCGACTTCAGGGCAAAAGCCGTAATAATTGACAAACTTGAACCGCTGATAAAACTTATAAACGGATACTTCGATTACTTAATGGAGGTGGATCGTGTATAGGATAAAAGCACTTATACTTTCAAAAAATGAACCGCAGGCGGTCCTGTTAAAAACAATAAAAAAGATCGGCCTGAATTCACGTTCTGTCAGAACATACGAATCAGCGCTTGAGCTCGTGCACAAAAAGGCCTATAAGCTTATCTGCATTGATATGAGCGGATTCGGCATGGACACGCTGGAAACAATAGGCAGGATAGCAAGGATAAAACAGGACATCATCATCATAGGTATCATACCGAGAAACAAGAACGTCATCTACACAAAACTTTTGAATAACGGCATGTATGAAGTACTGCAGAAACCGCTCAAGCCGTTGACAACGGCGGCATCCCTCGGAAGGGCGATCCATGTAATCAAGTTATACAGGGAATTAAACCTGCAATCGGCCTCTGAAAGTGCAGGGCATAAAGATACAGACCACCAGGCTTCTGATAATGACATAGAGGACCTCGGACTCGGCGAATTGATAAAGAAGAAGTTGTCGATGCTGCTTTCGAAACCTTCACAGAGGGGCATTACGAACCTTTACCAGCTTGTCATGCCTATCGTGGAAAAATCGTTTATAGAAACAGCCCTGAAATTCTCAAAAAATAATCAGGTAAAAGCGTCCATGATGCTGGGGATAAATCGCAATACGTTCAAAACAAAGATGACACAGCTTGGCATAAAGAAACAATGACCGCAGAACACCCGGACAAAAAAGGCTTGATACTGGCAGGGCTTGATCCTTCCGCAGGGGCGGGACTGCTTATGGACATAAAGGTTTTCTCGGCAATCGGCGTCCATGCCTGCGCAGTACCTTCCGCCATTGTCGTTGAGAATACAGATGTCGTAAAGCAAACGGCAGGCGTAAAAATTTCCACGGTCAGGGAACAGCTTGGTATCATACTTGATTACAGCGCTGTGAACGGCGTAAAGATAGGCATGCTGTACAGCGCAGAAACAATAAGGCTGGTCATACAAACAATAAAGAGATACAGGCTAAGAAATATAGTGCTTGACCCCGTACTGCTGTCATCAAGCGGTGCACCACTTTTGAAGCGCAATGCCAGGAATGCCTTGCGTTCATTATTCCCCCTGTGCACAATCATAACACCGAATGTGCAAGAGGTATCCGCACTATCCGGCATAAGCATACAAAATAAGGACGACATGATCCGTTCAGCGCAATATTTTTTAGACACCGGTGCTGGTGCAGTGGTCATCAAGGGCGGTCATTTCGGACAAAAAGGGCTTGACCTGTACATGGACAGGAAACAGCATGCCTTTCTCAAAGGCAGGGTCATAGATAAAGATGTCCATGGGACAGGCTGCATCATGTCCTCTGCCATAACGTCTTTCCTCATCAAGGGGTACGACAAGCTCGAGTCCGTAAGGCTGGCAAAGGCTTTCACGGAAAAGGCCATTGAAAACAGCTACAAACTCTCGTCCTCTTTAAAAAAATACATCGGCATGCCAATCTGCACAAACAAATGATTCATGCTCTTGTTTTAAAACCGGTTTATCGGGTTAACCCGGAAAATGCGTTTGCAAAATAAGGTAACCGCATATAACCTTACCGTGGGACTTGCAATAAGTAAATCCTGATGAGCCACCTATCAATCCCCGTAGTAGTTTTATTGGTTGTATTTGTTCTGATCGCAATACGGCAGGTCGGCAATATAAAGCTTGAGATCTGGCAGATTATGCTTTTCGGTGCAGCAGCCGTACTGATCACACGCGGTATCTCTCCTGCAAATGCCTTGAAAGCCATAGACCCCGATGTGCTCATGTTTTTATTCGGCATGTTCATTATCGGCGAGGCGCTGGAAAAAAGCGGTTATCTTTCCCACATATCTTACAGGCTGTTTAAAAAAGCCGGTTCAGTGGATGCGCTTGTGCTGCGTATACTGTTTTTGACAGGTATTGCATCGGCCTTTCTGATGAATGATACCCTTGCCATTATAGGCACACCCCTGATGATCCTGCTGGCGAAAAGGCACAATATACACACAAAATTGCTCCTGCTTGCACTCGCGTTCGCCATAACGACGGGCAGCGTTATGAGCCCCATAGGGAACCCGCAGAACCTGCTTATATCCATCAATGGGAATCTGAAAGACCCGTTTGTAACCTTCCTGGAGTATCTCTTCGTCCCTACCATGATCAACATACTCGCGGCCTACGCAATACTGAAGGTCCTGTTCAGGAATGAATTCCACAGCAACGCGCTGGTCCACACAACCGAACGCATAAAAGACAGGGAGCTTGCAACACTTTCAAAGCTATCGTTGATAATCATCATTCTGCTTGTAGTTCTTAAGATAACGGGCACACTATTGCACTCAGGGTTCGATTTCAGGTTAACATACATTGCACTGCTCGCGGCACTGCCTGTCCTGCTGTTCAGCAGGCAAAGGTTTACTATAATAAAACATATCGATTGGCGTACGCTCGTATTCTTCCCGGCCATGTTCGTGCTCATGAAGAGCGTGTGGCTTACCGGGTTTTTCCAGCACATCATAAAAAATTATGACGGGCGGATAACATCCGTACCTTCCGTACTGGGCATCAGCGTTGCGTTGAGCCAGCTTATATCAAATGTACCTATGGTTGCGCTTTATATTCCCGTACTACTGCACGCGGGCGGCTCATCAAAAGCGCTTATAGCGCTGGCCGCAGGCAGCACCATAGCGGGCAACCTCCTCATACTCGGCGCTGCAAGCAATGTTATCATCATTCAGAACGCCGAGAAAAAGACCGGAGAAACATTGACCTTTATTGAATTCCTCAAGGCAGGCCTGCCTCTGACCCTTATCAACGTTGCCGTTTACTGGTTCTTTCTGACTTTGTAGCAGACAGGGTATTGTCTTCTCTGCGTCATTCCCATGAAAATGGGGATCCGGAGCCAAAAATCTCGATATTTAAGTCTTACCCCGCCACTTCCGAACCCCACCGGCACTTTTATTGACGCCTGTATGTCCGGTCTGATAAGTCTGGCGGTACTATGTATCAACAGACAGCAGACAGGACGGGCCTTTCATCCGGCGAGGCCTTAAAAAGGCTGAAGCAGGACGGCTATAACGAACTCCCGTCTTCAAAACGAAGAAGCATCTTACGGATCGCCTTCGATGTCATCAAGGAACCCATGCTGCTTCTGCTGGCGGCATGCGGTACGCTCTACTTCACCATCGGCGACATCAAGGAGGCGATGATACTCGTCAGCTTCGTGTTTGTGGTCATCGGCATTACCCTGTACCAGGAAAGGAAAACCGAGAGGGCGCTCGAGGCACTCAGGGACCTCTCCAGCCCCAGAGCCATGGTGATACGGGACGGAAAGCATATAAGGATCCCGGGCAGGGAGGTCGTAACCGGCGACATCGTCATAGTGTCCGAGGGTGACCGCGTGCCCGCTGATGCGGTACTGTTAAAGACGAACAATGTAACCGTTGATGAATCACTCCTTACCGGCGAGTCGGTCCCCGTGCGGAAATCCGCATGGAACGGGGTACAGGAAATGGGCAGACCCGGCGGAGACGACCTGCCGTTCATTTATTCGGGCACCCTTATGGTGCAGGGACAGGGAACGGCAAAGGTCGTCAAGACAGGCCTGAATACCGAGCTGGGTAAAATAGGAAAGATACTGCAGGTCCTCGAGCCCGAGGAAACCCTGCTCCACCGTGAGACGCGGCAGCTTGTACGCAACTTCACGTTCTTCGCGGTTGGGCTCTCGGCCCTTGTGATAATCGTCTACGGCATCACCAGGGCGAACTGGTCCAACGGTTTTCTCGCGGGGCTTACCCTTGCCATGGCCATACTGCCGGAGGAATTCCCCGTTGTACTCACCATATTCCTTGCACTCGGTGCATGGAGGATTTCGAAAGAGCACGTCCTGACCCGCAGGGTATCGGCCATCGAGACCCTCGGCGCTGCAACCGTCCTGTGCGTGGACAAAACAGGTACACTGACGCAGAACAGGATGTCCGTTGCGAAATTATACTCCGGCAATGCATTCTTTGACCTTACCCCGGATTACAAGGGGCCCCTGCCCGAGGACTTCCACCAGCTCCTTGAATTCGCGATCCTCTCGAGTCAGAGCGATCCCAGGGACCCGATGGAGAGTGCCCTGAAGAATCTCGGGAACGATCTGCTGTCGCATACGGAGCATCTTCACACGGACTGGGAGATGGAGCACGAATATCCGCTTTCGAAAGAGCTGCTTGCCATGTCGCGCGTCTGGAAATCCGCAGACGGCAGGGATTATGTCATAGCTGCCAAAGGCGCACCCGAGGCAATAGCGGATCTGTGTCACGTAAGTCCCGAAGAAAAAGAACACCTCGCGGAAACGATCAGCGTGATGGCAGGAGAAGGCCTCAGGATCCTCGGCATTGCCAAGGCGTATTTCAGCCTGCATAACCTGCCGCCGATCCAGCACGATTTTGATTTTCGGTTCATAGGCCTTGTCGGGTTTGCCGATCCTATTCGCCCGTCCGTGCCCGACGCAATGAAGGAATGTTACGGTGCCGGGATACGGGTGATTATGATAACAGGGGACTACCCGCTTACCGCCCGGAGCATTGCCGCACAGATCGGACTCCAGGCGTCAGACGAAGTGATAACAGGATCTGAACTTGACCGTATGCACGACGACGAACTGGGGGCGAGGCTGAGGTCGGTGAACATCTTTGCACGGGTGGTCCCGGAACAGAAGCTGCGCATCGTCAACGCGCTCAAGGCCAACGGTGAGATCGTCGCCATGACCGGCGACGGCGTAAATGACGCGCCGGCACTGAAGTCCGCACACATAGGCATAGCCATGGGAGCCAGGGGAACGGATGTAGCCAGGGAGGCTGCGTCCATCGTGCTCCTGAACGATGATTTCTCATCGATAGTGAAATCCGTCAGGATGGGCAGAAGGATATACGACAACCTGAAAAAGGCAATGGCATACATCCTCGCCATTCACGTACCGATCGCGGGTATATCCCTTATACCCGTGCTGTTCGGATGGCCGCTGATCCTGATGCCCGTACACATAGCGTTTCTCGAACTCATCATAGACCCGTCAAGCTCTGTCGTATTCGAGGCAGAGGCCGAAGAAACGGACGTCATGAAACGCAGGCCGCGCAGATTCGAAGAACGGCTGTTCAACCGGCGGACGTTCGGCATAAGCCTGCTGCAGGGAGCCATCGTGCTCGCCATCGTGTTCGCCATTTTTATTGTTTCGATGCATCTGGGACAACCAGAGGCGGAATCCAGGGCGCTGACGTTTACCACGCTGATCATCGCAAACCTAGGGCTTATCCTGACCAACCGTTCATGGTCCAGGACCATAGTGTCGACCCTGGGTATAAAGAACAGGGCGCTCTGGGGGGTCGTTTCCGGTGCGATAGTGTTCCTTGCCCTTACCATTTACGTACCGTTCCTGCAGACCCTGTTCAGGTTCTCGACTCTCCTGCCGCTTGATATAGCCATCTGTATCGGTGCAGGGCTGCTCAGCATAGGGTGGTTTGAGACCGTGAAGCTATACGCACAGTTGAAAAACAAAAAATTAAAGGAGGGGTAAGACAATGCTGAGGAGTATCAATATATGAATAGAATGAATCCTAAGGTTGACGTATTTTTAAGTAAAGCCAAGAAGTGGAAGAAAGAATTTGCGAAATTGAGAATGATCGTCCTCGACAGTCAACTGACCGAAGAATTGAAGTGGGGCCAACCTTGTTACACGTTCAAGGAAAAGAACGTAGTTTTGATTCACGGATTTAAAGAATATTGTGCGCTTTTGTTTTTCAAAGGTGCCCTGTTACAGGATGCCAGGGGTATTCTCATCCGGCAAACGGAGAACGTGCAGGCGGCGCGCCAGAT
>JAJYJX010000063.1 GCA_021789095.1 bacterium | reverse complement strand
GTGAAGGTGTAACATCAATAGATTTTATACTCAGTACACTTGTACCTGCATTATAGTCTATCTGGTATGCGGCAACAGGTTCATTATACTGGACAGGTTTATCCTGCACAGTACCGCAGCCAGCAAGCAATAATGCCGAAATATATAATGAACTTTTGAACACACTATATGTTTTCATTATTTTTCTCCTTTTTGTTTATCTTTACACAACATTAATGCATTCAGCATGCCAGCTTGATAAATTATAACATATTGAAATATAATAAGATTATGTTTAGATGAGACAGATATATTTATAAAGATTTTAATTAAGACAAAATTTGTCAGTTATCTTAAAGTAGAATCAAGCTCTGACAATACGGCCTTTGCAATCTCCACAGATTCTATCAGCGATTCCTCCCTTATATTCTTAATGCTATCTTCTACTGTATGCCAGTGGCCGGGCAAACCTGTTGAATCAAGCCTTACAATACTGGTCGCCTGAATGCCTTTCCTGCTGAAAGGCGTTGCATCGGTATTGCCGAACGGCAAAACAGCAAACCTTGATTTTATATTTTTATCAATGGCTGCCTTATGAACAAAATCTACAAAGGCCTTTGAATGGGTTGATTTCACCTCTAACTCCTTTTTTACGACACGCAGCGTGCCGTCTTCGCCGACCATGTCAAAATTGAGAACATACGCAGGTACCTGCTTTAATTGTAAGATATGCTTCTTTACGAATGCCTGGGATCCTTTTGTGTTTTGCTCTTCTGCCCCGAAAGCTATGCACATGACCTCTGTGTTCAGGAGTTTGTTTTTTGAAAGATAATCAGCAAGCCCGATCGCAACAGACACGCCCGAGAGATTATCGTTCGCTCCTTCGACCTTAATATCCGAAACAAGACCTTTACGCATGATCTGTGAGGTAATAACACCGAAGAAACCCGTTAATACAACCCATTTCCACAGGCTCGCCGGTATAAACGGATACAGCCATCTACCTTTTACTATCGCATATACAGATATGACAATCATTGCCAGCATTGATACGGTCGTAAAAAACTCAAGCACCGGCGTAAGCCAGACATACTGCCTGTGCAGCAGCGTCATATTGAATGCCGAATCATGATGGCCCGATACAATAAATCGTTTCTTTATTTCTCCGGATGGTTTTATGATACCGATTACGTTGGCGGTTTTTTTCTTTTCCATCCACCTGTCGATAATCTCTATATCGTACCACCTTGATATAAAGAATATTGTTCCTGAGCCCAGGCCGATTACCAACGATATTACCGGGGAAATGAAAAACGTCACGAAGCCTGCAACTACTGCATAGGTTATCATTTCGGTCAGCCGCTGCAGCACCCTTGGGGCAACATCGAATTCTTCAACCTCTACGCTGTCACATGACTCGGTCATAAAGTCTTTTATAATGCCTGTTGCTCGCTGATCCGCTTCTGATCCTGCAATTCTCGGACCGCATGCATTTACAATTTTTTCAATATAATCTTTTAACATTTCATCTCCTATTGTCTCTCTGATATATTCTTACGTAATGGTTATGCTCTTTTAATGTTTCAGAGAATTCGTGGCTGCCGTCATTCTTCGAAACAAAATACAGGTATTTTACATCAGCAGGGTACAGGGCAGCGATAATGGATTCCTTGCCGGGATTGCATATGGGTCCGGGAGGCAGTCCTTTTATCCTATAGGTGTTATAAGGATTCCTTGCCCTCAGATCCTTTTTGGTAATTATGTCTTTTGTCAGGTGAAAAGCAAATATCACCGTTGGATCTGATTGCAGTCGCATACCAATTTTAAGCCTGTTATGAAAAACAGCGGATATAAGGAACCGCTCCGCAGGTACCGATGTCTCTTTTTCTATCATAGAAGCAAGGGTCACAACCTGCGGCGTTGTCATGCCTATGTCTTTTGCGCGCGCCTGCAGTTGGGGCGTATAAACCGATTTAAACTGGTTAACCATTTTTTTGATGATCTCCCTGGGTATCAATCCTTTGCTGAGCTCGTATGTATCCGGGTAAAGAAAGCCTTCAAGGGAGTCTGCACTTATGCCAAGACCTGCTATAAAAACCTTGTCCCTGGTAAGAGTCATAAAACCGTTTACATCATCAAGCAGTCCTGCAGTGTGAAGTGTTGCGGCTATTTCTTCATCCGTGTATCCCTCGGGTATTGTTACCTCATGCAGTACGACTTCACCGTTCTGCAGCTTCTCGATTATTGTAATGGGCCTCATCGCACTGCTCAACAGGTACTCGCCATACTTCACCTTGTGCGTTGCACCCATCAAATATGCAAGCAGCTTGAGGTTAAGTTTATCTTTCACAATATGGTTATCCGCAAGAACGGCTGAAACCTTTTTAAATGATATACCTGCCGGTATATTTACTGTTTTAAGCACACCCGATGAATCTGCCGGTATAATAAGGAAGTGCATGAACTGGACTGCATAAACCAGTATGCACACGAGTAAAAAGGTAATGCAGTACCATATGATCCTTTTTATCATGCTTTCTTTTCTACTACAACACGTGCATCAAGTGCAACAGCTTTTTCTTCGTCAACAAGAACAGGGTTGAGGTCTAGTTCAACTATATTGAACCTGTCAATCATCATCTTTGATACCACTGATATAAGCCTTGCTACATCATTGAGTGCGAGCGGTTTTCTGCCCCTTGTCCCTTCAAGAAGGGCATAACCATTCAACTGTTTCAGCATTTTCAATGCGTATGTTTCATCAACAGGACACAGCGCAATTGCTGTATCCTTGAGGATCTCCGTGTATATGCCGCCGATGCCGGCTATTACAACAGGCCCGAACACATCATCCCTCCTCGCACCTATGATCAATTCCATTGGTCCCTTTAACATCTTTTGAACAACGACCCCGTCCGTCATAATCTCGGGATGTATGCTTTTTATACCATGTGTAAGTTGTTCATAAGCTTCAAAGGCTTTTGCTTCATTGTCTATACCAAGAATGACCCCGCCAATATCCGATTTATGCGATACAGTTCTTGATTCAATTTTCATTGCCAGGGGATAACCGAGTCTTTCAGCGGCCTTTTTCACTTCTTCCCGTTTGACTGCATAAGCCCACGGTGCTGTACTTATGCCGTAATTTTCCGCAACATTTAAAGACCCCATAAGTGACAGCGTAGTCTTGATGCCCGGCCCAATGTTTTCTGTCTGTGCATGAATGATTGTGTCATGGCCGCGTTTATAGAGGCCTGCATCCCTTACTTTAGCCGCCGCTGCCAGCATGGTCGCGGGATCGACAAAAAACGGATAATCAATAATTCCCCTGAGCCTGTTCAGGTTTTCAATCTCCGTGAAGAACAGCGGAAGAATGGGTTTGCTATATTTGTCTTTCAATTGCGCGAATGCCTTTGCCATATTCTCCGATGAGCCCTCGTTAATGGATGAGGAATAAGTATGAATGAAGATTGCCATGTCGAACAACGGTTCTGCAAGGGCAAGTTCCACTGCATTTGTGTAAAAATCAAAATCATATATATCGCCCATATCAAGAGGGTTTGTAAAATTTACAATACCTGATCTTACATGTTTGTTTACTTCGTTAAGAAAATTCCCGGTGAACGCCGGGGTTTCAAAACCGTATTTTGTTATGGCATCCTGAGTAATGACTGCGTGCCCCCCCGATCTTGAAAGAACCGCTATCCTTTTGCCGTACCTGCCGGCAATGCTTAAAAGCTTCACTGCATCAATAAATTCCGTCAGCGTATCTGCACGTATTGCACCTGCTTCCCTCAAAGCCTCTGTTACAACAATGTCATCATTGGCAATAGCGGAGGCGTGGGATCTTGCAATCAGGGCGGTCTTTTGATTCACGTTGGACTTAAAAACAACAACGGGTTTAGGGTTTGATTTCATCAATTCGATCAATTTATCTCCGTGCTTTATGTCTTCAAGGTACATTGCTATAAGCTTTGTTCCGGGATCTTCCATAAGATAGGAAAGATAATCTATCTCGTCTATGTTGGCCTTGTTGCCCGCACTTATAACCTTGTTGACACCGACGCCTTCGAAACTGAGCATATGCATGATGGTAAGAGACATGCCTCCGCTCTGTGAGATTATGGATGTACCGCCTTTTCTTATGGGCGGGACCACCGGGGAAAACGGCGTGCTTAAACCATTTTCTGTGTTTATGACCCCGAGCCCGTTTGGGCCTGTAAACCTTATACTATACTCCATGGCAATGTTTACAAGTTCCTTTTCCAGTTCTGCGCCTTCACTGCCTGTTTCTGAAAACCCGCCCGATTCTATGACCGCATATTTTATGCCCTTTTTACCGGATTCCTCAAGCAGGGCCGGCACTGTACGGGCAGGTGTAAGAATAACTGCAAGGTCAACAGGCCCGGACACATCGTTTATACTTTTATAGACCTTGGCGCCTTCTACTTCTATCTCTTTTCTTCCTACCAGATAGATCTTGCCTGTATATTTGTTATCTATCATGTTCCTAAATATTAAACGGGCAAGGTTCCCTGGATTCTCAGACACTCCGAATATAGCTACACCGTCCGGATAGAATATCCCTCTGATAGTTTTCGCATCCTTCTCCATATTCAAAACCTCTGTTTCTCAGATAATCAGTATCTGTAATACTGCGCAACAATATTTATAAAATGTGGTCCATACAGGCACTTATATGACAGCAGTAAACCCCGTTAGAAAAGACTTTGTAATTTATCATATTATCCCCGCCATAAATGGCGGGGCTTTCCAACGGGGTAAATGAGAATTGGAAATATGGTATAATTACTTTAAAGGAACAAGTAACAAATTTTTACAATACCGCATCCTTTAAATAGTGTGGATGGCATTTGCAACTTACACCTTTAACATCTTTTATATTCTTAACAAGCTCTGATATGTTCTCAACATCTTCCATTGTATCCACCTTCCCGCTCACTGTTACAATACCGTTATCAGCAATCACCTCCAGACTGAAATTCTTTGTTGCATCGCTGGATGCAAGCACTGCCTTGACACGGCTTGCCAGTACAAGATTTCCCATAGCCATGCGTGAAGAATCCGTGGTTTTAAACTCATCCGCTTTCACCATGATGCTTATAATTTCACATGCCGTAGGTATTGTCATCTTTTTGAGATTTATAACGATATCGTACAGGTATGGGTCATTCCAGTCCACATCGTAAAGGAACCTTGCCCATTTCTCTCTTTGTTCATCAACCTTTTTGATATACCCTATGGCATCTTCACGCGACAGCTTATTTCTGTCCATTGCAAATACTATGCGCTGCTCCATATCCGCGATTACCTTTACCTTGATCACGTGGGATACGCCCTTTAATAATAAATGTCCCGCATGCCCATGATAAATAATATTATCGTTCTTCGCCTCCTCGCACAGTGCCGCTTGTATGAACGATAAATAATGAAACCTGTCAACGTCTAATGCAAGCCGTTCCTTGATGCTCGGCTTCTGCTCTATTGCCTTGATCAATCTTTCCTCGGACACGCCGTATTCTGACGCTGCATGCAGTATGACCTCCCTGCTTATTGTACGGTAACCGATCCTTTGATTCAGACATTCGGCGAGTTTCTCCCCGCCGCTGAACGTTCCCCTTGATATTGTAATAATGGCCATAGGTGTACCTCCTTGTATATTTTGCACTTTAACAAACCATTGCTTCTATGGCAATAGTTTTAAATTTATTTGCATTTACCCGTCTTTATGTTCCGGTGTTGTTTTCCGTCTTCTGTTCAATATGTTTTATGTATTCCCTTATCGGATAATGCTCAATTGAATCGGGAAAAAGCTTTGCCTTTATAAGCATGGCGATAACGGTTGTAATCATAAAGGGGAGCATCATTCTGTAATCGTTTGTAAGTTCGAACACAAGAAATATCCCTGTGAAAGGTGCATGGGTAAGTGATGCGAGGAATGCCGACATGCCCAGTATGGCATACACACCTGTTGATACAGGCTGGGCAGGAAACAGGAACTTAAATATATAACCGATTGTCCCGCCGATCATAGCACCAGTATAAAGTGACGGTGCATAAATGCCGCCGGGTAAACCTGACCCGATAGTTATTGCCGTACCTATAAATTTGGCAATAAATAAAAATACAATCAGCGAAAAACCAAGTTTACCGAGAAGAGCCAGTTTTATCACAGGGTAGCCGTTACCAAGAGACATGGGCAGAAAAACACCTATAAACCCGATAATAATACTGCCTATCAGCGGCTTTGTTAAGGTTTTTACTTTCATTTCTTTGAAATAATCTGCTGCCTTAAAAAACCATTTTTCAAACAACACTGAAAAAACCCCGACAAACAACCCTAAAAACGTATAGCCGATAAAATCATGTACCCCGGCATATTCATACAGCGGTGTACCAAGCATGGGATGATTTCCTATAAACGCCCTGGCAACAAGAGTTCCGGCTACAGCAGATATAACAATTACACTTATTGACGTCAGTTCATATTCACCGAGAAGGACGATCTCTATGGCAAAGAATACACCCGTGATGGGCGCATTGAATATTGATGCAATGCCGGCCGCGGTACCGCTTGCTATAAGGAGCTTCCTTCTTTTTCTGTTTTCCTCCTTCATTATCCCTGACATGAACGAACCAAATCCACCCCCTATCTGCGCAATCGGGCCTTCGACACCAGCCATATTACCTGTTCCAATAATGATAGGCGTAAACAATAAAAGATAAAGGATGCTTTGGGGATTGATTCTTGCCTCTCTTCTGTTAACGTTCACTATGAAATCCGGGAAGCTGTAGCCCATCCGTTGGTCTTTAAAGAAAACCGGTTTTATAATAATATAAAAAATCGCACCGGTTAAAGGAAGGAACAGAATTATAAGATTCCTCAATTTGAATATCTGTTCTAAACTCAGTTCCTGTACATGTGTAGAATAAAGAAAACCCTCTATTAAGCTTTCGGATTTTATAATAAAGGAACTGGACAGCCCTGCCAGAACCCCTATAAGCACAGCAAGAACAATATCTCTTATTGTACCTGTTATTATTTGATAATACCACGATTTTAATTTATTTATCATAATCGTAAATATATATATGCATACAATGCCTATTTAAACATCACCGCGGCATTGCTCTAATACTCTATCAATAATTGCCGTCAAGGCTTATCCTGAGCTACCCATAATACTTATTTCTCTTTCTACTGCAACTACAAGCCAGGGAAAAGCTGAATTTCTCATGGGGACTTTTTGAACGTTTTATACTTAGATTTGATAAAAATCAATAGAAGTGACTTAATACCTCAATAAAAAATTAGATTGACATATTTTTGTATACAACATACAATATTTTAAATTATGACTTTAATATTTTTAATCTCGTTATTTGCAGGATTTATCGGTGCTTTGAGCGGCATGGGCGGAGGCATTATAATTGTTCCTGCCCTTGTACTGCTTGGTATTAATATAAAATATGCGATCGCTGCAAGTATGCTATCGGTCATTGCGACTTCTTGTTCTGCTACAGCAGCATACGCAAAAGAAAAGATCGTCAATCTAAAAATAGGTACTTTCCTTCAGCTCTTTACAATCCTTGGTGCAATTGCTGGTGCCACTATAACATTAAAAATGAGTGAGAAGCCCCTATCCCTTATGTTTGGTCTTATATTGTTAAGCTCATGGATAACCCTTCTTAAAAAGGGGGTAAACGTTGCCCGTTATGATAATAAAGGTGGATTTGTTGATAACTATCTGGAGTTAAACGGCTGCTATGAGGAGAAGGTCCCGCCTTTCAGGGTAGTAAATTATAAGAGCAGGTACGCCATTCTGGGAGGACCTTTTATGTTTATGGCAGGTGTGGTTGCCGGACTCCTTGGTATCGGTGCCGGCGCCTTAAAGGTCCTTATACTGGATCTACTTATGGGATTACCTCCAAAAGTTTCAACAACAACAAGTAACTATATAATCGGTATTACAGCGCTGGCAGGCTCAAGTGTATTTTTTGCATCAGGGTATTTGAAACCAGGTCTTGCAGTTCCAATAATACTGGGCGTTTTGCTGGGCTCCTGGATAGGCTCAAAACTGCTGGTAAGGATGGTAGAAGAGGCTGTGAGGAGATTGTTCCTTGTAATTCTGCTGGTAATCTCCCTTGAGATGATCTGGAGAGGCATATAATGTCTGAGGATAACTTCAAGAATATATCCCAATCTTCCAGTCCGTGCGGGGAACCGACATCTGAAGATATTAAATATCATAAAGATGCAATTGCAAAGCTAAATGAAGAGATAAAAAAGCATCAGCAGGCAATTATTACGCTTCAAAAAAGGATCCCCTTGTCTGTCGGAAGAAAGATTGCAAGTCTTGAAGATGTAATATCAATAATATACAGGACGGGTGTGTGGTTGACCTTTCTGTTTTTCGTCGCCGGATTATTACGGTTTTATATAAGGCACCAGAGCCTTAATGTCGATTACAACATGTTTTATAAAAACTTTTATCTGTTCACAGAGAAAGAACTGGGACTTATAAGCCTTGGGCATTTTAGAACAGAGATTTTATTAAATGCAGGACTCATGATTTTGCTAATAACGCCGATGGTGCAGGTTTTAGTTACCGGTATCTATATGGCCATAGTAAACAAAAACTGGAAATACGGGACAATCACATTATTCGTGCTGGTGATCCTGGGTATTAGCCTGCTTATACACTAAAATATACCAGTTCCTGGTAAACCCCGTTAGTAAATTACAATACAACATCTTTTAAATAGTTCGGGTGGCACTGGCAGCTCATGCCTTTTACACCTTCTGTATTCTTAACCAATTCTTCTATATTCTCTGCATCTTCCATGCTCTCTACCTTACCACTCACCGTTACTATGCCATCTTCTGCAACTACATTTACATTGCAATTCTGGGTAAGTTCGTTTGCAGCTAAAACTGCCCTCACCTTACTTGCAAGTGCAAGATTATTAATCACTTTAATAGAAGCCTCTGTCGCCTGGAAAGCCTTGGAGTTAGCAAGAACGCTTATCATCTCGCATGCGGCCGGTATTGTTATCTTGTTAATATTAACAACAAAATCGTACAGAGACGGATCATTCCAATCGACATCATATAAAAATTTTGTCCATTTTGCCCGTTGTTTATCTATGTCTTCTATATATCTTATTGCCTGTTCCTTGGTTAATTTATTCCGTTCCATGGCAAAAACTATTCTTTGTTCGATGCCGGCTATGATTTTTACTTTCAGCACGTGTGAAACACCTTTTAGCAATAAATGACCTGCATGACCATAATATATGATATTATCCTTTTTTGCCTCTTCGCACAGTGAGGACTGTATAAAAGAGAGATAGCGAAACCGGTCGGTATTTATAGCAAGTCGCTCTTTTAAACTTATTTTCCCTTCCAGCGCGTTTTTCAACTTTTCTTCTGTTAAGCCATAGATAGCTGCACTTTTCAGCAGAATCTCCCTGCTTACAGGAATATAGCCGAGTCTTTTCGCGAGACACTCGGTAAGCTGCTCACCGCCGCTGAACGTTCCCCTTGATATTGTTATAATCGCCATTTAACATCTCCTCTTTTAAAATCGTTACACGACCATTTTATTATACTCAATTTTCTCAAGGATTCAAGGGCATTTTTTCGTACAAATGAGGTATTCAGCATTGGCAGGGGCTCCTTTAAAATTAGTTAATATAAAGCGGCCGGCAATTACATATAACTTTTTTTATTCCAGGAACACTTTTTGCGACTTTCTCTATATTATCAGTGTCTTCCATATTCTTTACCTTGCCCTCTAAAGTAATCGAGCCGTTATCGGCAGATACTTCTACGTTTAAATCTTTGGTGGATTCATCATACGCCAGAGCAGCTTTTACCCTGCTGCCTATCGTGAGATTTTCCATACTCTTACGGGAGGCCTCATCCGCTTGGAAAGCCGGCATTTGAATCGCTATACCTATCATATCACATGCATCCTGTATCGTTATTTGTTCAAGATTTATGACAATATCATACAATGAAAGGTCATTCCAATCCACATCGTACAGAAACTTGGTCCATTTCTCCCTCTGGCCGTCTACAGCCTCTATGTAATTTATTGCCTGTTCCCGTGTCAATTTATTTCTCTCCATGGCAAAAATAACACGCTGTTCCATGCTGGCTGTAACTTTAATTTTCAGCACATGGGAAATACCTTTCAACAGTAAATGACCTGTATGTCCGTGATAAATAATATTATCTTTTTTTGCCTCTTCACAAAGAGCCGACTGTATAAACGAGAGATAACGGAATCGATCTATGTCTATCGCCAGCCACTCTTTCATGCTTATTTTACTGGTTACCGCGCTGTACAGCTTTTCTTCGGAAATACCATATTTTTCTGCGGCCTTTACCAGAATTTCCCTGCTCAGCGAACGGTAGCCAAGCTTTTCCGCAAGACTTTCTGCCAGCTTCTCTCCCCCGCTAAAGGTACCCCTTGATATTGTAATAATTGACATGGTTTTGTACCCCCGTAATTTTACTTAAAAATCAACAGCTATCTTAAAATCCGTAAACACCATGAGAAACGACCTACCTTTACACTCCGCCATTTCTATTCAGCCATAGGCTCGAGCCATATGCCCATTCGCCTCTGGCGGAAATGAATTCAGAGTTTATTATACCCTCCCTGTCATAAATGGTTTGGTGCTCTAACCTGGTAATTTTTTTATACCGTGCTTTCTTTAACAGAAATTGCTACCTTCCAGAGTATTGTTAATACAAAAATACCTATTGTATAGACACCCAGGGTGATCATTATCTCGGGGAATGTAGGAAGATATTCTGTTATTTTATCAAAGGGATTGGGAATAAATCCTGCCACGATCAGGCCCATGCCTTTGTCTATCCATGTAGATATAACAAGTGCAATCAATGCAACAGGCAACAGTTTTTTATTATTTCTCAGAGACGGAGGTATAAGAAGTGCCAGCGATACAACTGCAAGGCCTGCCGATGTCCACATAAACGGGACAAGCGTATCATGTCCGTCAATCCCGTAGTAAAGATATTTAAATGAGTTCATTTCATCAGGTATCTGGCTGTAAAAAGCAGTAAACACCTCAAGCAAAAGCAGGAATACATTTGCGCTCATGGCATACGTGATAATTTTTGAAAGCGCATTTACAGCCTCTTCACCAACGTCATACTTGATTAGTTTCTGCACAAGAAAAACAAGCAAGAGAAGTATTGAAGGTCCGGAACAAAACGCCGAAGCAAGAAAACGAGCCGCCATAATGGCTGACATCCAGAAGGGCCTTCCCGGAAGTCCCGCGTATAAAAATGCCGTTACGGTATGAATACTTATAGCCCATACAACAGATAGATATATCAACGGCTTTACCCAGCCGGGGGGCATAACTGATTTGCGCTCTGCTTCCAGTGTGGTCCAGCCTATAAGTAAATTGAGAATTAAATATCCGGCTAAGACCGTCATGTCCCAGAACATTACAGAGTGCAGCTGAGGATAAAGTAATACATTTAGGACCCTTATGGGCTGACCGAGATCAACAAAAATGAACAGCATGCACATTAAAACAGCTGCAATCGCCATGAATTCTCCGAGAATGATCATCCTGGAGAAGGCCTTATAATGATGAAGATAATAAGGAATAACAAGCATGACCGCAGATGCTGCAACTCCAACGAGGTAGGTGAATTGTGCAATATAAAGTCCCCAGGAGACATTCCTGCTCATGCCGGTAATCTTCAATCCTTCACTGAACTGAATGAGATAGAAATGAAAGCATACCGCAAGAAAAAGAATCAGAAATAATACCCATGCCCAGTATTTTTTGCTTCCGTACAATGCCTTATCAATCATGACTGCCACCTCATATTATATAAAAAATGTTTGGTTGAGTTCCAATCTCCGGTTTCCGCCTTATGCTGAAGTTGTTGCTGAGGACCTTCCTGATATCCGAGTTTGGATCGCTCAAGTCACCAAAGATCATGGCCCCTCTGGACGCCTCAACGCACGCCGGTATCATACCTTTATCAAGTCTTTCTGCGCAGAAATCGCATTTTTCCACTACACCCCTGGTCCTTGTCGGGTATTCAGGGTCGATGTTTTTTATAAACGGCCTTGGATCCTGGAAATTAAAACTTCTCGAGCCGTACGGGCATCCTGCCATGCAATATCTGCATCCTATACATCTGTGGTAATCCATCATGACAATCCCGTCTGCTCTTTTGAATGTTGCACCTGTGGGACACACCCTTACACACGGGGGGTACTCACACTGGTTGCAAAACAGCAATACCTGCTTGTCTTTTAATTCTTCTTCCATGTATTTGTTTTGCTGCTCAGGGAACGCGTTTTCATAAAGCTCAGTCCATATCCACTTAATATCCTGCTTGTCCGGAATATCCGGTATATTGTGGATCTTATCGCATACATCAATGCATCTTTTGTAATCTTCGTTTGTCTTAAACTTACGCAGATCGACTGCCATTGCCCAGCGCTTCGCCGTGAGAGCACTTGGATTTGATACGGCCTTGCCAATGCCAATACCTGTCGCATCGCTTGCAAATGCGTCCTGACCAAGCACCCTGCCGAGCTTTAGTATGGAGGACACACCGCCAAACAATCTGCTTCCTATCACCAGTCCCGTGGAAATACCCATGAGCTTCAAG
>JAJYJX010000062.1 GCA_021789095.1 bacterium | reverse complement strand
TGTGCAGGATTCATTTTATGCGCCGTTTGATATCGGATTCTTTTATGATTCCTTTGTCGATCAACAGCTCAATGAGCATATTCAGAATCTCTCTCGTCTCCTTATTCACCATCAGGGTAAACAGTTCGTGTGATAAACCCGTTTTCAGACCAAGCGCTGAATGAAGTATCGCCTTTGCTTCTTCTGGTGATTCGGCATCTGTAATCTGTTCAGACTGAATGCCTCCCGGTTGATCGCGTATGACTATCATATCATTCTTTGCTGGTATATCATAAGGTGGAGTAACTGGTTTAAAAACTATATCTGTATTGGCAAACGAAATTGTTCGTTCATTTAATATCCGCTGTGTGTCAGGTCTATAATGTTCCTCTATTGCATTTGAAATGTCTGTATCTGCTGCAAGTATAGGCTTTACAGTATGCCCGGTTAAAAATTGTATTTCATCGGTGACTTCCGGGTTTGTCGGGTCGGATGTGGCAATAAACAAGGTTTTCTTGCCGCCCTCTGTTTTCATACCGAGCGGAAGAATATTGTGCTTTATTGCAACCTCCTCAGGAATAAGTTCAATTGCAGAAGGTTCTATCTTTATCTTGTTCAGATCAACATACTTGATTTTCAACTTCTGGCTCAAGAATTTTATGAGTGTTTCTTCGGTGATGAATTTTAAACGGACAAGATGATTGCGTAAGCGTCCTCCCCATGCCTGCTGTTCTGCAAGAGCAGTCTCCAACTGGGATTCGTTAATCAATCCAGCTTCAATAAGCAAATCGCCTATTCTTTTCCTGGATTCTGTCATTGGATATAGTATATATGAGATGGTTAAAAAGTGCTACAAAAATCAACCGGGGCTATCCACTTGACGGAGACAGTGCAAAGGATCTGAACCGCAAGCTTTTGTCTGAGATGCGAAGGGTGGAGAAGCGTACACGGTTTCGTGCAGAATGGACCTGTGGTGATACGGCTGAGAAATTCTTTGACTGTTGTGCCAAAGGGGACTAGCAAGGTGGTAAAATAACTATATTCAGGTTCGGGTATAATAATGATCAATCACAATAATCTGAAACAGATAAGAGCCAAGGCTATGCTGAGCAAGGCAGAGCTTGCAAGAAAAGCCGAAGTATCCGTCCTTACCATAACGAGGGTGGAGCAGGGAAAGGGATGCAGGATGGATACCCAGAGGAAAATCATTCAGGCGCTGGGGTTAAAGATTACAGAAAAGGATAAGGTCTTCCCGGATTGATAATAAAAGCTAACGATAAAAATGTCCAATAACTATCGCTATGCACTTTTAATTGGAGGGTTTGTTACATTTATAGCCTCATGTCAGCCTATATTCTTTCCAACCACGCTTGCCCCGGCAAAAAACATACAGCGCAGGTAATGGTGAGGCCGGTGTTAGAACCATTGTTTATGTGTCCATAGGAGTAAACTTCAAGCTTGGTGTAACAGTAGTGGCTAACCGCTTGAAAAACGAAAAGCCGGAAGTGGGACTTGAACCCGCAACCTGCGCATTACGAATGCGCTGCTCTACCATTGAGCTATCCCGGCATTACAAATTAATTCTTTCAGAAATGTATGTATCAGTCAAGGATTGGCTCCTGTTTATTATTAATCTCCCTGACCGAGATAGTTGATTTTTAATCATACTTGCGTATTTAATATCGTTAATATATGCAAATGAAGGGTTAATCTATCTTAATTGTACTTCACAAATATGCGCATAATGCTGAACTGATACCTTAAGGTATTGGATGATGATGTTTTAATATCCATCTTGGTCCGGCAATCAAGAACAATATAACCTTTGAATGACGGAGGTAGGGTTGAAAGACACACCGCTGAGAAAAACAGGCATTAAAGGTGTAGGCGACATCCCCTGGGGGACACACTTCTCCCAGTTTTATCATACCAAAGAAGATCTAAAAGAAATCTTTGTACCTTATTTCAAAGCCGGATTGGAAAACAACGAATACTGCCTCTGGATTTCGTCATCTCCATTAGATAGTAAAGAAGCGGCAGAAAGTTTGGGGAAAATACTTCAGGGTTACGATCAATATACAGCAAAAGAGCAAATAAAAATTGTCACTCCTGACGAATGGTATTTTAAAGAAGGTGTTTTTAATCAGGATAATGTACTTATCCATATGATTAGAGAGATCAATCAGGCGATGGTAAAAGGCTATGAAGGTATGCGGATTGCCGGAAACTCAAATTGGCCCGAAATAAGGAGTATCAAACAAGCTTTTGATTACGAAGCTGCAATGAACAACATAGTCCATAAATATAGAATGGTTGCTTTATGCGCGTATTCACTGGATGCATGTGAAATAGAAGAAGCTGTGAAAGTGGCTTCGAACCACGAATTTGTGCTTATCAGGAAAGGTGAAAATTGGGCGGTTATAGAAAACTCGGTGCGCAAAAATATATACAATGATATTTGCCAGTTAAGCGAAAAATATAAAAGCATGATAGAAAGTGCAAGGGACGGCATCTTTGCCATATCAACGGATCTTAATTTTATATATCTGAATCCGCCGTTTGAATTACTCACCGGCTGGATGCGCTCTGAATGGATCAACAGGCCATTTGTACCTATTGTTCATCCCGATGACCTGCCTGAAGCAATGAATATGATTCAGAACGTTTTAAACGGGCAGAAAACCCCGATCTTTGAGTTGCGCATACTTGCAAGATCGGGAGCTTATGTCAGGGTAGAAATCAAATTAAGCCCGCAGATCTATGACGGCATGGTTATAAGCATACTTGGTATAGGGCGGGAAATCGAAGAAACAAAACAAACTTAACCCCCCCCAAAATGCAATAATATGTTCAAAGGCAAATTTGGGGTTATTTTTTCAAAACCAATTCCAGCTTTATGTCGCCTGTAAACCGCTCTATGTCCGTTATACGTACATTGATCCTCTGGCCGATCTTGAATGTACGGCCTGTTCGTTTTCCTATTGCAATATGACGTGTTGTGTCTGCATAGAAATAATCATTCGGGATGTCTTCAAATAAAAGGAATCCGTCGATAAAGAAGTCCTCTATCTCCACGAACATGCCGGAACCTGTAATGCCGCTGACATAGCCGTATACAGGGCTGTCCTGTTTTTCCATCAGCATCTTCGATATCAGTATCTTGTTAAGATCCCTTTCTGCATCCATTGACCTTCTTTCCGTCTCGGATGAGTGCTTTGCAATGTCATCGAGCTTTGATGCCCACATCTGTGCCCGGTTTCCGGACATGGCTCCGCTCATTACATCTTTGAGAATCCTATGGACGGTGAGATCCGGATACCTTCTTATAGGCGATGTAAAGTGCGTGTAAAGATCAAAAGCAAGGCCATAGTGCCCTATATTCTGGGAGGAATATTTTGCCTGCTTCATTGATCGCAGCAGTGTATAGTTTATGACCTTTTCAAACCCGCTGTCCTTCACTTCATCCAGAAGATGCTGCAAAGACGTGGAGTCCATACTGTCAAAGGGAGGTATCTTCAATCCAAGATTATGGGTGAACAGGTAAAACTCGTAAAGTTTGTCCCTGTCCGGCGGCTCATGGATCCTGTAAATAAACGGATAAGATTTTGATGTACAGCGTGTAGCGACAACTCTGTTTGCTTCCAGCATGAATTCTTCTATGATTATGTGGGCTATATTCCTCTCCCTTTTTACAACGGACTCGGGCGTTCCGTATTTGTCCAGCATTAACTCAATATCCGGAAGATCGAAATCAAGGCTCCCTTTTTCCATCCTGTGCTGCCTGAGCATAGATGCAAGCTCCCTCATGACCTGGAGGTTGCCGTACAGGTCATGTTTTGCATGCAGAGAGGGGTGTCCGTGCTCAAGCATATCTTTTACGGACGTGTAGGTAAGCCTTGCAGAGCTTCTTATTATACTCGGGTATGTGCTGTAGCCTGTCCTGTTCCCGTTTTTATCAAATCTTATCTCGGCAGTTAGCGTGAGCCTTTCCCTGTCGGGTTTGAGGCTGCACAGATCATTCGACAGTTCTTCGGGAAGCATGGGAATGACCCTGTCAGGGAAGTACACGCTTGTACCCCTTTCATAGGCTTCACTATCAACGGGATCCTCCGTTTTTACATAATGGCTTACATCGGCTATGGAAACGTACAAAGTGTAATCAGGGCCTGTTTTCTTTACAAACACAGCATCATCGAAGTCTTTTGCATTATCACCATCGATGGTAACAATAGGCATGCCGCTCAGGTCGCGCCTTTTGGCACGCTCCGAAGCGCTCAGGCCGTACTGAAGCGATGATGCGTGTGAAGATGCATTCCGGCTGAAAACGTGCGGGAGGTTGTGCCTGGCTATGACGAGTTTCACGTCAATATCGGGTGTGTTTTCATTGCCTATCCTTTCGGACAGTCTTGCCTTTATAGTGCCTCTGGCATCGTTGATCATTTCACACCGTACAACCTCGTTTTCCCTGATGCCCCTCGTACCCTTGTCGAAGGGCAAATCAAATGTAATGTGTTTGTCAAGAGGGGAGCAGAAAAGCTGCCCGTGCTCCTTTACAACTGTACCGGTTATGTACTTCATGGGCCTCTGAAGGACTCCCAGCACCTTACCTTCATAAAGTCTGCCTTCGCCTTTTTTCACAATGACCGAAACGGTGTCACCGTGAATTGCCCCGTTAAGGTGTTTTGGAGGTATGAATATGTCTTTTGGCATGTCAGTACTCACAAATCCGTATCCGTCAGGGTGAACGAAAAGGGTGCCTTGTTTTTTGAAACCTTTTATCTTTTTTCTTATCATTTTAGTAACACGATGCTATAACATATCCGGCAATTGTGCAAATGATAAAGAACAATACAAGAATTATACTGGCTTCTGCTTCACCAAGAAGAAGGGCTTTGCTGGAAAGCATAGGCTTCAAATGTACCGCTGCCAGCGCCTCTGTAGTGGAGGACGGAATGTCCCCGCTGTCAATGCTGGGACACCAAAAGCCTGCCGGCATTGCAGTTGCAATCGCATGCAGAAAGGCCGATGCCGTAAGCAGGAGGATAAAGGGCCATGCTGTTCTTATAGCAGCAGATACCATTGTTGTAATGGACAAAAGGATCATAGGCAAGCCATCCGGTAAAAAGCATGCGGAAGAAATCCTCAGGCTGCTCAGCGGTAAAACCCATAAGGTGATAACCGGTGTCTGCCTTTTGAAGGTACCAGAGCGCATATCCCGCAGATTTTCAGTGGCCACTGATGTTACCATGTTAAAGATGACAGGCAGGGATATACAGTGGTACATAAGTACAGGAGAGCCTATGGACAAGGCAGGCGCTTACGGCATACAGGGGCTGGGGGGGCTTTTTGTTAAGAAAATCAATGGTTCTTATACAAACGTAGTAGGACTGCCTTTAACAGAGCTGTTTGATGGGTTAAGGAGGCTGGGCGCGATCACGTTGTAATCGGTTGACCAAATGCAGATAATGGATTATATTGTTTATGGAAAGATACATTTCAGGATAACAGTCAGAAAGTACAGTCAGAAGGAACGGCACAGATTATAGAAGGTTACACAGTGATCCCGGACAAAAAAGAAGGGAGGTACTGGCTATGTTAACCAACAGATTAAAAGAGTTCCTCGACACCAACAGCATTAAATATGTGATCATAACCCATTCACAGGCTTTCACGGCAAACGAGATTGCCCGGACTACGCACATTCCCGGGAAGGAGATGGCCAAGACCATAATGGTTAAAATCGATGGTAAAATTGCGATGATCGTACTGCCGGCCTCATGCAAGATCGATTTTGTACTGCTGAAACAGGCAACCGGTGCCAATGATATCGTGCTTGCCAGCGAAAACGAGTTTAAGGACATGTTCCCGGAATGCGAAGTAGGGGCGATGCCGCCGTTTGGAAATATCTACGGCATTGATGTTTTCGTTGCAGACAGCCTTACAGAGGATGAGGAGATCGTGTTTAATGCAGGTTCACACACAGATCTGGTGAAGATGTCTTACAAAGATTTTACAGCGCTGGTCCATCCTAAAATTATAAAGTGCACAGTTACCCACTGATTGCCCCTGAGCTTTAAAAGACGGCACGGTGAGTTGAAAAATGGCAGGTTAAAACCTGAAAAAGTAAGTGTTTCTTTTTTAAATTTTTCCGGTTACTCGTTTGCGCAGAAGACTGTTCCTGTGGAGCGGAGTGCCTGTCTGCCCGAGCATCGGTAACGGGAAAATAAATATTGTATTGTGCAAGAAAGTATACTATCCTGTTTTCATTGCGGAGGGAGCAAGAGAACGATATGAAACGTAAAAAGGGCGTAAAAGGTCATATCACGGGGAAGTCTGCCGGATCTCACAGGTATTCCTCTGTTTCAGAAAAATCAAAAACAGCCAGCAGGCTGCGGGCAGGTACCTTGAAAAGCCTTTCACGGGAACTGCAGGCAATCCTTGACGGTGTACCGGATGTTATCACCTTTCATGCTCCGGATCTGCGTATACTGTTGGTGAACAGAGCTGCCAGGGAACTCCTCGGTAAGGATGAAGAAAACATTATAGGAAAATATTGCTATAATCTATGGCATAACCGTTCAAAGCCGTGCTTCGTTTGTCCTGTTCAAAGGAGTCTCAAGACAGGCAAAGAGGAGATAGAAGAGATTTCAATGCCACACGACAGGTTGTGGGAGATCAGGTCATCTCCGATAACCGATAAGCACGGGAAAGTAACGCATGTCATAGAAATAGGCCGCGATGTTACCGAGGAGAAAATAGTTGAGGCAGGACTGATCGAATCCGAGGGAAAATTCAGGGCATTAGCAGAGGCATCGCCTGTCGGTATTTATCTTATACAGGATGGAATGTTTAAATACGTAAATCCTGCAGCAGCAAGGATATTCGGTTATTCAGTCGAAGAGATTGTAAATAAAAAGAGGCCAAGGGATGTTGTTCTGGAGCAAGACCAGCCGACAGTTGAAGCGAATATACAAAAACGCATCTCGGGTGAAGTCAAATCAATGCATTACGAATTCAGGGGTTTTACAAAGAAGGAAGAAATTATAAACGCGGAAGTTTACGGTTCAAGAACAATTTATCAGGGAAAACCCGCAATTATAGGAACTGTGGTAGACATAACTGAAAAGAAAAAGGCGGCAAAAGAAAAGGAAAGAATGCGTGAACAGGTTTTTCAGCTCCAGAAGATGGAAGCAATAGGCCTTCTTGCAGGCGGTATTGCCCATGATTTGAACAATCTGCTGACCGTGATCCATGGACATGCAGAACTCGGGATGATGAGGCCCAATGCAGATAAGCCGCTGCGTCTCGATCTTGAAGAGATCCTTAATGCCTCGGCAAGCGGTACAAATCTTACGCGACAGCTGCTTCTGTTCAGCCGGAAGCACCCTATGAAGCTGACCCCTGTGAATATAAATACAACCGTCGAAAGCATGCAAAACATGCTCAAAAGGCTCATAGGCGAGAACATCATTATAGAAACCGGGCATGAACCCGGATTATGGAACGTCATGGGTGATAACGGAGGTATAGAACAGGTAATAATGAACCTTATGGTAAATGCAAGGGATGCACTGTCCGGCGGCGGCACTATAACTATAAAAACAGAGAACGTAAACCTTGATGAAAAAAGAAGCAGGGAAATCCCAGAGGCCCGTCCGGGCAACTTTGTCCGTCTCACCGTCGCAGATACCGGTGGCGGAATTGATGAAGCAGATATGCTGCATATATTCGAACCTTTCTTTACCACAAAAGAAAAAGGAACGGGTCTTGGCCTGTCGGTTGTGTACGGCATTGCAAAACAGCACAACGGCTGGGTAAGCGCGTGCAGTAAAAAGGGCAAGGGCTCATCGTTTGTGGTATACCTGCCTGCCGTACTCTCAAAGCATGAAGAAACCATCATTGAAGCTGCATCATTAAAGAACATGAGCGGGCGCGGTGAAAGGATACTGATTGTTGAAGATGAAGAGAGCACGCTGGACTTTATAAAGGCAGCCCTTGGCGAAAACGGTTATACCGTATTCGCTGCACCCACTGTCCGCGAGGCTTTGATGTTATTTAACAGGGAAAACGGAAATCTTGACCTTGTATTCAGCGATGTCGTTTTGCCTGACGGCAGCGGGATCGAACTGGTTGAAAAGATTTCCCGAGAAAAACCTGGCATCACGTTTATGCTTACCAGCGGATATGCGGAGGACAAATCACATTTGCCATTAATACGCGCACGGGGATATAGGTTTCTCCAGAAGCCCTATACCCTTTATGACCTTCTCGCGGCTGTCAAAAATGCCCTTGAAAGGGTAACAAAGATACAAATGTAAACAAATATTATACCCTTTCTATGAGATTCTTTAAGGCATGTATATTCATGAGCGTTATCTCGCCGCGGTCCGTTGATATGTAACCGTCCTTTTCAAGCTGTCTTGTGATCCTTATCGTTGTTTCTACAGTAGTGCCGCACATTTCTGCAATGTCCTGCCTTTTTACCTTTAGAACAGGACTGCCGCTTGCCTCGTACATCTTCAGAAGGGTAAAAACAATACGTTTGTCCACATGCTCTGTAGCTATATTCTGTACGGTATCAAGCATGTCCCTCAGTTTTCTTCCGAGGTCCGATATGATGTCAAGGGCGATCTGCGGCTCGTTATTGAGAAGTTCTATAAGTTTATGCCTCTCAAGGACGAATGCCTGTGTATCAACCATTGCAACAGCAGATGCAGGGTAGGGCATGTTGTCAAATACAGCCACCTCGCCGAATATCTGTCCGTTCTCTATGATGCGTACAATTACGTCCTTGCCCTCAGGGGAATGCTTGACGACCTTTACCCTTCCTTCAGTAATGAGTCCCATTAATTTCGGTTTTTCGCCTTCATTGAATATATACTCATCCTTTGTATAGGATTTCTCTGCACCTATGCTGCCGACTTTCTGGAGCAGTCCGTCCGAGACGGTATAAAAGAACGGGAATTTCTTAAGTATCTGGACTACTGTTTCCATCGGAGTATCCGTGGAGCAAGGATTTTATTGAATAAGCTTTGTACAGGAGCTCATAATGTTCTGCGCTCCTGTCCCATGAAAAATCATAAGACATGCCGGTTTTTACCAGCCTGAGCCATTTTGACTGTTCATTGAAAACATCCATGGCCCTTTTGAGCGCTGAAAGCATGTCGTCCGCGTTTCTTTCCCTGAACTTGAACCCGTTACCTTTTTCTGATGATGGGTTGTACTCAACAATTGTATCGTTTAGTCCACCCGTGGCCCTTACTACAGGGACGGTGCCGAACCTGAGACTGTACATCTGGTTCAGCCCGCATGGTTCATAAACAGACGGCATGAGGAACAGGTCGCTGCCCGCCTCTATAAGATGGGCAAGGCTGTTGTCAAAGCCTATCCTTACACCGAACCTTCCCTTGTACCTGTTTGCAATCTCTTTCATCTTATCCTCATAGGGCTTGTCTCCGCTGCCAAGCAGAACCAGCTTGAAACCCATTGATATGATCCTCGCTGCTGCATTGATGACGAGATCGATGCCCTTTTGCCGGGCAAGCCTTGTTATCATGCCTATAACAGGGGCATCATTGTGATCGAGGTTGAACATCCTGTTCAAAACCATTTTATCGTCTCGCTTTAATTCTATGGTATCGGTGCTGTACTGGTTTGGAATGAATTTATCATGTTCAGGGCTCCACTCTTCATAGTCAACGCCGTTCAGTATGCCAAACAGGTCGGACCGTCTTGTCTTTAATATCCCTTCCATTCCGTAGCCGAACTCGGGGTTAAGGATCTCTCTGCTGTAAGTAGGACTTACCGTGGTAACTGCATCTGCGAAAACGATACCTGCTTTAAGGAAGCTGATCTTGCCGTAGAATTCAAGATAATCACTTGTGAAATATTCCCATCCCAGTCCTGTCAGCGGCATATCGAAATGCCAGAATGTACCCTGGTATCCTATATTGTGTATGGTAAATACGGACACAGCCCTGCTGAATCTTTCTTTGTACAGCGTCTTCATATAGACCGGGACAAGGCCTGTTTGCCAGTCATGGCTGTGAATGACATCAGGTTCAATATTCAATCGCTGAATAAGTTCAAGCACTGCTCTGGATAAAAATATGAACCTTTTCGAGTTGTCTTTGTAATCAATGTTATTCCTGTCAACGTAAAGACCGTCCCTCAGGAACAAAGAATCGTTTGCGATAAAATAAGCTGTTACACGTTCATTTATTTTCAAGGAATAGATGTCAGCCGTAATATTTTCGTCGTTTAACCGTATTGTAAATGTCAATGCCGGTTTTCCGGGTTTTAACCGCTCCATTACCGATTTGTAAAGCGGGGACACGATGATTGCATCATGGCTCATTTTGCCGAGTGAGAGGGGCAGGGCGCCGAGCACGTCTGCAAGTCCGCCTGTTTTCGAGAACGGTACGACCTCCGATCCTGCATGGACGATTATCATGATATCTCTCTTAAGTAGCCTGCCGCGCTTTCAGGAGGTGTCGGATTTATAAAGAAGCCTGTACCCCATTCAAATCCTGCCACCTTGGTAAGGATCGGGATTATTTCAAAGTGCCAGTGATAGTGATCGATCTGGTCGGTCGTGAACGGCGTCGTATGAAGCATAAAATTAAACGGTGGATGGTCGAGGGCCCTGTCGAGCTTGCCTATGACCTCAAGAAAGATGTTTGCAAGCGTTTCGAGTAAATCGTCGGACGTGGCTTCGTAATGGGAAAAATGCCGCCTCGGCAGTATCCATGTTTCAAACGGAAACCTCGATGCATACGGCTCAAATGCTATGAAATCCGTGTTCTGCGTCACGAGCCTTTCCTTCTCTGCTATCTCCTGCCTTATCATATCACAAAATATGCAGCGCTCCTTGTAATCGTAGTAGTCCTTAGATCCGCTCAGTTCTTCTTCCACCGCTATGGGAATGACAGGCAATGCAATGAGCTGGGAGTGTGTGTGTTCAAGAGATGCTCCCGCTGCCTCGCCGTGGTTCTTGAATATAAGCACGTATTTGAACCTCCTGTCCCTTCTCAGGTCCTTTATCCTTTCCCTGTATGTCCAGAGGACGTCCTTCATTACGGGGACAGGAAATGACGACATCAAGAGATTGTGTTCCTGGGTCTCAATGATTACCTCATGAGCGCCTATGCCGTTCATCCTGTCATACATGCCGTTGCCTTCCCTGTTGAGATCGCCTTCTATCTGCAAGGCAGGGAATTTGTTCGGCACGACGCGCAAGGTCCAGCCCGGCTTGTTGGGATGACTGCCGTCTTTTCTTATGGCGAGGATCTCCGGCGGTGTTTTATCCTCGTTTCCGTAATCAAACGGGCAGAAACCGGCTTCGGTCTTTTCCGCTTTTTTCTCATTGAAATCAGATGGTCTTTTAAGTCTCTCTGTAGATATTATAACCCATCTGCCCAGAATAGGGTCTTTCCTGAGTTCGGGCATTCAGTTCTCCTGTAATTTTATAGTATCACACATTTAGTTCTTTCTCATCTATAATCACGAACTTCCTATCACTTTATAAATCGTAAAAGTCCACAGGTATTGAAATGCCCCTGCTTTCTTCCGGCTTGAGATGCAGCCCGTAAACAAGCATAAAGCATGTACCCTGATATGTACGTTCGAAACCGCTTTCTGAAGAGGAAATCGTTTCTACAGGGTACACAAACAATGACACTATCGACGGTGTTGATATCCTTATACCCAGTTTCTGCCATCTATCAACAAGTTCGATGCTGTCGATTTTCCCCGCCTTTATAAAATCGGCCATTCCACTCGTTTCATTTTTACCGCCGGTGTGGATCACCAGTGAACGCATTTCATCCGTGCCAAGCAAGGTCAGATTAAGTTCGACAAGCATTGCTACGTCGATTTGACTGTTTGAACCGTTTGTGACCCTGTAACCTGCTTCAAGCCTTTTTTCAAGCAGCCTGTAGCTCTTTTCCATCCTGAAAGGGAGCCTGTCGTTGTTATAACGCAGGTGGCCGTCCCGTGATAGAAACACGGCATTGCCTTCATACTTTACAAGCCTGTGCTCTTCGAGTGTAAAGTCACCGAGGTCGAGATACATATTATTATGGAAGTCTTCTATTTCAAGTGTGCCTTCAGGCAGGAAGTGTTCAACGAAACTGTATCTGGGGTGCCAGTCATATACCAGTTTCCTGCTCAATACTTCTTCATTTACATTTACCATGTTATGTATCGTCACGGGTGTATCCAGGCTGAGTTCCTCTCTCTTTTTGTCTTTCACGAGTTCGTGATACACCTCTTTCCGCCTTGTCATGACATTTGTAATGTTAAAATAATGGTCTCTTACATCAAGCTCGATCAGCGCACCGCCCTTTGACGGGGCAATGTAAATGGAAAGGTACTTGTTTTTGAGTACGGCCTCCCGCGCTCCATCAAGGTCGATATCCTGTAGTGCATAGTTTATGGCCTGGGACTGGGGCTTGCGAGCATCAATGATCTCTTCGGCCTTTAAAAGGTGCTCGTACACAGCATGCCTGAGATAATTCAGATAAACGCCCCCGAAAATGCCGTGCCAGTAAGCACAGTTGGTCTGGGATTTAAAAAGCTCCAGCCTTGCATCATCGAGTCCCAAGCCTATCCTGTTCTCTACGCCGTACAGCGCATTGCTTATGAGCAGCATCCTTTTATGCATCCAGTTGCTTTCCGGATACTTGACTAGGAAATTGTCCCAG
>JAJYJX010000061.1 GCA_021789095.1 bacterium | reverse complement strand
TACCGTAGATGACCCCCTGCATGACGTCGGTCGCGGAGATCCCCCAGAGCTTGTTGGCCAGCATGACGTCTCCCGTGTCGAAGACCTTATCAACAAAGAGCATGTAATCGACAGTACCTGATTTTACCGGGACTTCGCGCACAGCTATACCCACGGAAGCACCGAGATTTAATTCCTGCAGATTCTGAATCTGCCAGCCCGCTGCTTCAAGAAGCTGGTCAATTTTCAACCTCGCCCTTTCCTCGGGTTTCATGGCATAAACATATATCATATTAACCCGGAAAATGCATTTGAAAAATAAGGGGATAGTAGATGATTGCCCAGACATTCCGGGAAATTAGGGGGGGAGATGTCCCTTTAATATTAACGGGGTAAATTAATAGAAACCTTTGAGCAGGCTCACGGGCTCTTTGTTCAGCATTGATGCTATAAAACCTTCTGTTACAAGCTTCTCGGCCTGCTTGTGCGGTATGCCCCTGCTCTTAAGATAGAACATGGTTTGTTCGTCAACCATGCCGGAACTGACACTGTGCGAAGCTATCACATCATCTTCATCTATCCACAGGCTTGGTATACCGTCAAACCTTGCTTTCTCTCCGAGTGTAATGGATTTCTCTGCCTGTTCGACCTTTGCACGCCGTGAACCCGACGCAATATGCGTTAGCGCCCTGTACGTTATTCTGGAGCTGTCCATGAGCGCTGCCCTGACATAAACGGCCGTAGACGTATCCGGTGCCCTGTGAAACGTTTCATACGATATGTCCTTCTGTGATTCGCCCTTGCTTATTACAATACCGGTCATCCCGCTTTCTGCACCCTGGCCCATAAGCGTTGAGCGCGTACTCATTGCGGTGTGCGATTCATACAGATCTACATTATACCAGTCTACACGGGCATGCCCCGATATCTCCGCCTGTTTGATAGTGGCGTAAAAAGCCCCGTTTCCCGATTTATTCAATGTTATGTATTCCAGTCTCGAGTCCCTGCCCGCATAAACCTCAACACTGTCCACAACCATACTGCCGCTGCAGCCCTCTACGATCCGTAACAGTACAAGGTGCGTTTCAGGCTCGAGTATAATCAGATCGTGATGCACCAGGATGCTGTTTTCCTGCGTTGCGCTTATGAATTCAACGAGCGGCATTTGCACATCCTTTTTTACCTGCAGGTAAAATCCTCTTGCGTACCCCCTGTCGATTTCCAGAAAAGATTCGTCCAAGGAATGAAACTTGCCCCTGCCGGACGTATCGATCCTGAGAAGACTGAATAAACGGTCAGAAGGCCTCCTGCCTTTTTCTGCATCTATCTGCGCTACGGATAAAGCTGGATCAACATGAGCAGTGTCATCCGGGAGATAACCGTCTATATTGCCAAGAACGTATTTACCCTTGATGATATCGCCGAAAGATTTGATATAGGCATTGTATTGAGCCTCATTCCCTTCGTTCAGCAGATTGAGGGTCTCCGGATTTATGAACCGCGTATTAAATCTTTTCCATGCCGGCAGGGCAACACCGGTAATCATAGTACGCATGTCCTTCAGGCGCCCTTCATCTCAAGTTGTATCAGTCTGTTTAATTCGACAGCGTACCCCATGGGCAGTTCTTTTGCCACAGGTTCTATAAAGCCCCTTACAACCAGTGCAACCGCATCATCCCTTGATATGCCCCTGCTCATAAGATAGAAGAGCTGTTCTTCGTCTATCTTGCCGACAGTTGCCTCATGACCAACCGATGACCGGGGTGTGAACTGCTCAATTATAGGGATAGTATCAACGCTTGATTTGTCGTCGAGCATGAGGGACTGGCATTCAACGTGTGCCTTTGCTCCGGCTGCTTCCCTTCCTATCCTCACGAGTCCGCGGTAAATGGACTTGCCTCCGTCCTTGCTTATACTCTTTGAAATAACGCTCGCGCTTGTGTCAGGAGCTGCAAGTATAACCTTTGCTCCGGTATCCTTGACCTGCCCCTTACCTGCAAATGCTATGTTAAGATGCTCTGCCCTTGCTCCCCTGCCTCTCAGTATTGATGCGGGATACAGCATCGTTACACCGCTGCCCATCGAACCTCCGACCCATTCCATAATGCCGTTCTCATAAACAATCGCACGTTTCGTATTAAGATTGTATACATCCGTGCTCCAGTTCTGGATCGTTGTGTACCTGGCCCTTGCTCCGTCTTTAACGAAGATCTCAACAACAGCAGAGTGAAGCGAACTTACGCTGTAACGCGGAGCAGTGCATCCTTCGATGTAGTGAACCTCTGCGCCGGGTTCAACAATAATAAGCGTATGTTCAAACTGCCCGGAAGATTTCGTGTTCATTCTGAAATACGTTTGCAAGGGTATCTCAACTTTTATGCCTTTCGGTACGTATACAAAACTTCCACCGCTCCATACTGCACCGTGCAGCGCCGAAAACTTGTTGTCCGCAGGCGGCACACACTTTGTCATAAAATATTCCTTTACGAGTTCAGGGTATTCTTTAACGGCAGAATCCATATCGGTAAAAATAACACCCTTGCTTTCCCAGACCTTTTTAAGGTTCGTATAAACGGCCTCTGATTCGTACTGTGCAACAAGTCCTGCAAGGTATTTTTTTTCCGCCTCAGGTATGCCCAGAGCATCGTATGTTTTTTTTATCGCCTCAGGCACATCCTCCCATTTCATTGCTTTATAATCCTCGGGCCTTATGTAGAATATGATCTCATCAAAATTCAGTTTTGACAGGTCCGGCCCCCATGCCGGTATAGGTTTCTTTTTGAATATGTTGTACGATTCTATGCGTTTTGCCAGCATCCATCCTGGTTCTTTCTTTTGTGCAGAAATCTCTCTTATGATGTCTTCATTGAGCCCCTTGCTTGATCTGAATACATAAGATGAATCCGCAGGTTGTTCCTGATTTTTTTCGAGTTCCTCCACTGTTGCTGCAGACATCTATTCCTCCTTTACCCATTCATAGCCCATCTTATCCAGCTGCTTTGCAAGTTCGTATCCGCCGGACTTAACTATTTTTCCGTCAACCATGATATGGACAAACCGGGGGTTAATATAGTCAAGAATGCGCTGATAGTGTGTAATCAGCAGCAGTGTAAGATGATCCTCTTTGATAAGCTTATTTATACCGTCCGATACAAGCCTCAGTGCATCAATATCCAGGCCGGAATCTATCTCATCAAGGACGGCTAACTGCGGCAGCAGTACAGCCATCTGCAGGATCTCATTACGTTTTTTCTCACCACCTGAAAATCCTTCATTCAGATACCTGTCAAGAAAAGATTGAGGTATAGCCATCGCTTCGATCCTCTTTGTAAGCGCTTTATGGAATGCAAGTATTGGAACATCCTTTTGTTCCTTTGCCTCTGCTGCTGTTCTTAAAAAGTTTTCAACGGATACTCCCGAAACCTCCATAGGATACTGAAATCCCAGGAATATACCTCTTCTTGCACGCTCATCAACACCTATATTGAGTATAGATTCTCCGTTGTAAAGTATATCTCCGCCGGTTACTTTATACTTTGGATGCCCCATGATTGTATAAGACAGGGTAGATTTACCGGAACCATTCGGTCCCATAAGTGCATGAACCTCGAATGGGTTCATAGTTAAATCCAGTCCTTTTATAATCTCCTTACCCTCTATTTCTACATGTAAATCTTTAATCTCAAGCAGCGGCATAGAACCTCCCAACTTTAGTATAATAGTCATTTATTCGTAAGACTTCAATAACGCGATATTTTTTATTCATAAAGTTCTTATTTCAATTCTTTAATAAGTTTTCCTGCCCTGGGCTTTTCCCACAACAGGTAATGAGCAAGCCAGACAGGATCTTTCTCATGTACAAGCGTCTCGAGCTCCTTTTTTGCTTCGGCTTTATTGCTCTGTGCCAAAAGAGTTAATGCAAGGTCATACCGTGCAAGCGTGAAATGCGGATCCATACTCAATGTTTTTTCCAGATATTGTTTTGATTTGGTTAAGCTGCCACCTGCTATCCACGGCAGCTCCCTGTACATCAGGCCTAACCCGTCAAGGACAAGCGCACTGTTAGGAGCAAGCTCATGTGCTTTGTTCAAATGATGCATCAATGGCTGGAGCATTAATAACGATGTCAGTATACCTTTTATCTGTGCTATTCTGCCAACATTTGCCGACCACCAGAACCAGCCGTCCCATCTGCCGGGAGCGAGGTCTATTATTTTTTGCGCTGCTGCCTTGCCCTGTTCATATGCTTTTAACTTTTCTTCATCGTTATCCTGGTATTCGCCGAGATTGGAATACGATTCCGCCATTATAACATACGCATCAATCCTGCTTACATCATCGGGATGTGCTTTTATATAATCATCGCACATGGAGATAGCCTGATTAAGCTTCTGGATCGTATCTGTTTCACCCTGCGATATCCGGTAGGCGTTTTTCAGCACTTCAGGACCGGGCTGCCAAGTTCTCTCTGGCTCCGGATCGTTTGTTGCCCAGTGAAGCTCATCTCCACGGGCTGCACTGATTGTTATTGCAAACATGGATACCATAAATACAACACAGGCCGATATTTTAAATTTTATTGTCATATTGTTTTCTTTTATGCGCCAATCGCGCAGCTACTTGCTTTATTATTACTTTTTCTGTTAAAGTAATACAACATATAATAATATTCAAACTGCTTTTTTGATTATCACATTCTTTCCTGAAAAAATACAATTATAAAACTTTTTTTATACCTCATGGATGAATAAATCCAAAAAATGCATATCGGACTTGTATTCAATCCGTACCGGGTTTATTATATCGTTCATTATGAATATCACAGACCGCATCCGTTCACTTGAAAGATTCGGCATAAAACCAGGGCTTGATCGCATATCTTCAATGCT
Source organism: bacterium (assembly GCA_021789095.1). Lineage (GTDB taxonomy): Bacteria > JAMCPX01 > JAMCPX01 > JAMCPX01 > JAMCPX01 > JAJYJX01. The sequence goes on along the minus strand of JAJYJX010000061.1, from coordinate 7,854 downwards.
TGAATATCTGGAGCACCCTGAAGAAGCCTACAAAGCCGTTATTGTAGGCGGAACGAACGGGAAAGGGTCTACGTGTGCAATGATTGATTCTATACTGAGAAATGCAGGCTTTAGAACGGGGTTGTACACATCCCCCCATCTTGTTTGTATGAACGAAAGAGTAGCGGTTAATAACACTATGATATCAGATGGGGCATTGGACACGATAGGCGAACAGTTATTTTCGATAATTGAAAACCATCATGGGCTTTCTGATATTACATACTTTGAATTCCTGACCGCTCTTGCACTCGAATATTTCAAAGAACAGCACATTGATATTGCAGTGCTTGAGGTCGGGATGGGCGGCAGATTTGATGCCACAAACGCAGTACAGCCTGATGTATCAACAATAACCAATATTGCAATGGATCACCAGGCTTATCTCGGCAATACCATGGAAGACATAGCCAGAGAAAAAGCAGGCATAATAAGGCATGGCAAGCCTTTTGTCACAACAGAGATCAATCCTTCCTCAATACATGTACTTGAGACATTGTGCAGGGAAAAGGACGGCATATTGTTTGCCATCGACAGGGATTTCTCTTTTGGCGGAAACGAACTGAATATGAATTTTTACGGCAACCATAGCACTATAACAGATATAAAATTACCCCTTAAAGGCAGGCACCAGCTCTACAATGCATCGGCAGCAATTCAGTCGGTATTGCTTCTGGAGCGTGAGGGTATAACTGTTTCTGCTAATGATATAAGGAATGGCATTCTGAGGACACTATGGCCGGGCAGATTTGAAACAACGCGGCACAATCCTGATGTAATACTGGATTCGGCGCATAATCCTGCAGGCATAGAAGCGCTTGTCCAGACGGTCAAAAACAATTATAACGACAGGCATGTCACAGCACTTTTTGCTGTATCAAAAGACAAGGACTGGCATACAATGTTATCCATGCTATCCGGGATAGCAAAAGCATTTGTACTAACATCTTATGAAGGCGAACGCTCTGCCGATCCTCATGAACTTAAATCCAGCATAAAGGACATAAAGACTGAAATCATTCCATCTTCCCGCAATGCTTTAAAATATGCTGTTGATATAACACCCCAAGATGGTGTAATTATTGCAACGGGCTCAATCTATCTGATAGGTGAATTAAAAAAGGAGGCGGGGACATGAAATACAATGGCATAAACATAGATAATATACTCGAGGACGCCCTTAAATGCGGAGCAGCATTTGCCGAATTGTTTTTTGAAGAAACAACGTTTACCAATGTAAGGGTTGAATCCAGGAAAATCGACAAGGCCGTGACAGGCTCAGACAGGGGAACAGGGTTAAGATTGTTTAACAACAATATTGTATATTATGCCTCCACAACAGACCTGACAGAAAGCGGCATAAAAAAACTGCTGAAGACGCTGAGTGAGTATCTTATTCACGGCGACAATTCAAAACACATAATCCTGCCTGAACCATCAAAAGCCTCTACTGCAGTAATAAAACATCCCCTTGGCATTAATATAGTAAGGAAGGCTGACATTATTTTATCAGCACAGAACGAGGCTTATAAACTGAGCAATCAGATCATGCAGGTCCAGGCAGGTTATATAGACAGCATAAGAAGGATAGCGGTATTCTCAACAAATGATACTGCTGTCGAGGATGAACAGGTAAGAACCACAATAAGCTTTAACGTTATCCTGGAAAAGGACAACAGGTTGTACACCGGTTATGAGTCGCTCGGCGGCTCGATCGGGCTGGAGTTGTTCAACAACGATGCCCCTATAACAACTGTTAAGACTGCGGTAAACAGGGCAATAAAGATGAGTAACAGCATCCCCATAAAAGGGGGACACATGACGGTTGTTTTATCAAGCGAAGCAGGTGGAACGATGATACATGAAGCCGTTGGACACGGACTGGAGGCAGATCATATATACAAAGGTTTATCGGTGTACACTGACAAGATGAACGAGATGGTCGCTTCAAAGCTTATCACTGTTGTTGATGATCCTACGGTACCCGGCATGAGGGGATCATTTAACTATGACGACGAAGGAACAAAGGCCAGGCGGAATGTTGTTATAGAAAATGGTATTCTGACAGGCTACTTGTTCGATCTCAAATATGCAACCGAGAACGGGATGCAGCCGACCAGCAACGGAAGGAGAGAGTCATTCAGACATCCTCCTATCCCGAGGATGACGAATACACTTATCATGAGCGGCAAGGAGGATCCTGCATCAATTATTTCCGGGGTTGACGAAGGATTGCTTGTTTTGAAAATGGGCGGCGGCGAGGTCAACACAGCAACAGGCGATTTTGTCTTTGAGATTACAGAAGCACATATGATAGAGCATGGTCAGATAGGTCCCCCTGTTGAAGGAGCAACCCTGCTTGGCAATGGGCCTTCTGTGCTGAAAGAAATAGACAGGGTCGGCAGTGATATTGGCTACAGCATTGGAACGTGCGGCAAGGACAATCAAGGTGTACCTGTGGCAGATGGACAGCCAACCTTAAGGATTCCTCAAATCGTTGTGGGCGGCAAAAAATAATTTTTATTGACATCAAGATTTCTCTGTTACATAAACGCAGATAAATGAACCACTACACGGTAAATTTTAGGCAATTGCAAGCACATATGAGGAAGTAACATGTTTGTACCTTCAAAACTTTTTTTGACAAAAGGCATTGGCAGGCATACCGAGAAGCTTACAAGTTTTGAGATGGCACTCAGGGATGCCAAGATAGCGGAGTATAACCTTGTCAAGGTCAGCAGTATTATACCGCCGCGGTGCAAGATAATCACCCTGGATCAGGGGTATCAGTACCTTCAGAAGGGTCAGATTGTGTTCTGCGTATTATCGGAAAACGCTTCCAATGAACCGCACAGGCTTATCGCGTCATCAATAGGGCTTGCGAATCCCAAGGATGAAACCATACACGGGTATCTTTCGGAACACCACAGCTTCGGACAAACAGAAAAGATAGCGGGTGATTACGCAGAGGATCTGGCTGCATTCATGCTCGCAACAACACTTGGCGTAGAGTTTGATCCGACCAAGAGCTGGGATGAACAAAAAGAGATCTGGACCATCAAAGGACATGTGGTTACGACCCGCAATATCACGCAATCTGCAACCGTTGACAAAGACGGGTACTGGACAACGGTACTCGCCGCAGCCGTACTCCTGCCGTAATACCATGAAAAAGCCACTCCCCGACAGGAACAGCTTCCTCAAGTACAAATCCGCATTGAACGAATCCAACTTCATGGTCCTGCCGGTTCCGTACGAACAGACCACATCGTACGGTTCCGGGACGAGGAACGGACCAGATGCCATCATAAAAGCTTCACACCACCTGGAAGTTTTTGATGAAGAATACGGCATCGAGCCATACAGAGAAGGCATCCACACGTTAGAACCGATAGCTTTTGAAAAAAACCCCATGGAGCTGTCCATAGAAAAGATATACAAAACGGTAAAGGCTCTTCCCGTCAGGGACAAATTCTTAATATCCTTAGGCGGCGAACACTCCATCACCTATCCGATCGTGAGGGCATTCAGGAAATCTTTCAAACAGATCTGCGTTCTCCATGTAGACGCACACACCGATCTGCGGGAAAGCTACGAGGGCACTGTCTACAGCCACGGATCGGTGATGGCGCGTTTAAAGGACATGGTTGATATTGTACAGGTAGGCATAAGGAGCCAGTCCAGGGAGGAGTATGATCTCATAAAAAAGTATGGCATCAGAACGTTTTACATGCACACTATACGCAATGATAGCATGTGGATGGAGCATGTTGCAGAATCACTTGGTGATACTGTCTATGTAACAATAGATCTTGACGGGTTTGATCCGTCTGTCGCTCCCGGTGTTGGTACACCTGAACCAGGCGGCCTTTTATGGTATGATGTTATTGACCTTATAAGATTGATCACAAAGCGCAAACACGTAATAGGGTGCGATATTGTGGAACTTGCACCTGTACCCGGATCTATTATAACTGATTTCCTCGCTGCAAAACTCGCCTATAAAATAATAGGCAACCTTATAATAAATCGGCATATATAATACACTTGACTATTTGACCAGTTTCATTTATTAAACCAAAAAATGGAGGTGCTCTATGGGAAAGAAGTGTTTTTGGTTATTCCCGGTAATTGCGATGCTCGGTTTTTTACTCACCCAGTGTTCTACAAGCAAGGTAGACCCATATAAAAACACTTTGAATGCAGATCAGATTATTATGACCGGTGGGCTTAACAACAGCGGTACAAGGGACCAGGCTCAATCATTGTATGCTGATGCATTAAATAACATAGGCAGCGGTGATCCAAATTATGACTTCATATATTCCCATGCAAACTTCGGGCTTGCGATGATCGGCGCATGGAACGCCCTTGCAACAGCTTCAGGGCTTATCAGTTCCAATATGTTTGGCTCCCTCTCAGGAGGTTCTGCAACCAGTTCCTGCCAGCCCATAGATCTAACACCTTACCAGTCACTTCTTGTACCCGTCATAGACAACATGTTTTCTCCTATTGTAACGCATCTTCAGGCGGTTACCCAGTTTACGGGTTTTTCATTTACGATAAATTCCGCCAATTTAGTTATTTTAAGCGACCTGGGCATGCTGAGCAGCACCTTGAAAGGCCAGGGCCTTAGCCTTGACATGTCAGGAGCTTATGATCTCGGTGAAGTAGATTTTATGTTAAGCTTATTCGAAACACTGCAGGGCGGTGTCAAACTGCTGTTTGCGTACAACGGAGTGGCGAATACACTTATAAACCTTGCACTCGGATTGGTGCAAACAGGCTGTACAATGTCCAATCCATTAACGGATCCAAATTTCGGCACATTTACATCAAACGGGCCACAGATGATCTCGGATGCACAGTACATCCTTGCTGATGGAGCACAGAATTTATCCAACAGCATGAGCGCAATTATGGCAAGGAAAGGCGACAACTCCAGCCACGTAGTAATAAATTATGTTGATCAAAACAGCAATAATAAATACGATCCTGGCGAACCCTGGGGTTCTGAAGTAGCAGGGCAATTAGTCGATATTGTACTTGTTAATTTATTACCTGTCATAAGCCCAAGCCTTTACGCAAGCTTTGCTTCAAATCCAGAATTTAAAGTCTTGATCAACACCCTAAAAGGAATGACTCAAAAAAAAGCAGGGCAGTTTCTCAGTGATGTTTTGTTTGCTCAAGGTCTTCCAGGTGGAATTCCCATTCCTCTCAGTACAAGTCTGACCATTACATTACCCGCCATATCATCTCTAATCTATCTAACAGATTTACAAGGTGTTTCAAATGCGCTTCATGCAAGTATAATAGATACAAATGGACAGCGCCCCCTTGATATTATTCCTGCAATACCGGTACTCCTGCCGAGATTAAACCCCCTGTTAACTCCTCTCCTTGCGAACCTCGCAACAAACAGCACTATCGGACCATTGATTGGTATGCTGCCTACACTCGAAGCTGCAATGTTTGATAATACAGGCGATGCGTATACATCGCTGCCAATCTTACCCTCTATTGACCTTGGCGCATTTCTCAGCAACCCTCCGCCTGATTTGAAAGCACTTGCGCCTCTTTCTTACCAGCAAACCGATCCACTCGTAGGTACAAGTACCTATGCAGCACCGGAGATTTTTGCAGACGGGTTTGTACATGTGCCGGCAAACCAGGATCCCAATAGAGCAGGATACTGGACATCAACAGCGAGCTTTGTACCCGGTACAGATGGCAGTGCTAGTGGTACCGGCAATGTCATAAGCGGCACTGTAAACGGTACCTGCGATATGGCAACTATAATAACAGATTCTACAACCGGCACACCACTTACGTATACTATAACAGGTCCTTGCACCGGCGATCCGACATCCCTATCCTATTCAGGTGAGTGGTATCAGGATAGCGGGGACCACACATGGCATACCGGTGTGCAGGTATGCAATAACGCACAGAGCAACACACCCTGTTTCGTGGATCTCTACGGCGACGGCAAATATCATCAAACAGGTGATACCATAGTACAATCTGACGAGGAACCGGCATTCCCGTTGCAGACCCAGCCGTTTACCGGCCTGAGCTTCTCGGGCATAACCATGAGTGCGTACAGCGATATAGGTACAGACAGGACAGTAGATAATTTTGAATTGGGGTATAATTTTACAACTAACTCTGACCCATATGGTGATGATATAACATGTAACACTTTAAGTCAGTTACCCCCAATTTTGCCAGGGTTAACAGCATATGTTACATGGCCTATCCCGAATATACCACCATTGCCTGGTGAGGCTGTTTGTGGAGAAAAGAATGGTACACCTGACATGTGGGATAACTCATTATTCTCCTTACTCTATAGTGGAATATATATTTCACTCTTTGGAATAAATCTTGGTGTACTCACCCCACTAGGACCTATGCTATCATCCGGTTCCACTCCATTTTTCCCGAGATATCATTACTGGCCAGGAAGTACAGTTATTGATCCGCCAAAACTAGTCATGATTAACTTGACAGAAACTACATTTTTCCAGCTTATTAACGCGGTCACGCCAACAACAGCAGCAAGCGTTCAGCCCTTGCTTCCTTCCAATTCCTTAGACTCCCTTGCCATTGCATTGCCAAATGATACTTATATGTTCTTCCCGGATCCAAGCTTTGGAGGTCTTTTGACCATAGGTCAGTTTACCTGGTGTGATAAATACACAAACTACATTGGTATACCGTACAATGCTTCTGCACCATGCAATGCGATAAGCTACTCAACGATAAACATGACCAACGCGCAGTTTAACCAATATGTGAACATTGTAAACATATTGATAGGTGTACTGAACGGCACGATCAAGCTTGATCTGAGTGCATTAGGATTATAAAAATCCTCTAAGGGGCGGTCATTGATCGCCCCTTTTTATTTTATGACAACATACACGATACCGGATGACATAATCGTTACAGAGCTTGACAACAATGAAGCAATACTGCTTGATATGCGGAACAAGCGGTATTATTCGTTCAATGAAACAGGCCTGTTGATATTCAAGGGCATTGAATCAAAGTCTTCGGATGATAAAATTATAGAAAACATTATGTCTGCTTATGATGTGACCAGGGACAGGGCAAGTGCAAGCGTAAATTCATTAATAAAAAGATTGCTATCTCTCAATATAATAGAAAAAAATGGGATTTAAAACTTCAAGTTTATTATTCATATTTCTCATTATTGTCATAATAATTGAAGTATCATCCTGTTCAAGACAGCCTTTTAATGCTCCTGTTACAAATGGGCCGTTCATAGTCTTTGTATCTGCAAGAGACGGCGATTACAGCATATACAGGATGTACGAAGACGGCACAGCAGTTACGAGGCTCAGCGATCCATCCACGGATTGCGTTTTAAGACAGTGTTTCGACATGTATCCGACAGCGTGCAAAGACGATATAGCATTTTCTTCCAACAGAACAGGCAGGTTCCAGATTTACTCCATGTCTATGTACGGCAAAAATTTAACACAGCTTACCAACACTGCGGGGACAGATTCCGATGCGCCCGACTATTCCAATGACTGTAATTACTTAAACTACACAGTGGCTCAGAATACAAAAAGACAGGTAGAATGCATGGACCTGCGAACCTCTTATATCACACAGGTTACAAACGATGACGGCTCAGGAGCCTGCTGCGGAAAATTCTCACCCGATGATAAAACCATTGCATATATCCATGATCCATTTCCTGGCGCCAATCCCATACCGAGCAGTGAAGCACCCATGAGCATTTATACCATATCTCCGGACGGCTCAAACAGGCAGCGGCTG
>JAJYJX010000060.1 GCA_021789095.1 bacterium | reverse complement strand
ATGATAGATGTTGATACTCAGGAGGGCAAATGGACAAAATTTACTTTGACCCTGCCAGTTACTCTGGCTATTATCCAGGCACTGCTCATTGAATCCGATGGCAGGCGCTATGCTGTGCCCTTGAATTCCATAAATGAAAGCCTGTCTATCAGGGCAGACGAAATAAGGATCGTTGAGAATAAAGAGGTAATAAAGCTCAGGGATACTGTCCTGCCTGTAATAAGGCTTTCAAGGCTTTTCAATTTCAGTACGGACCACGGCAGGGGCGCGGAAAGCTATTATATTGTTGTTGTCGGCAGCGGTGAAAGATGGATAGGCATTCTTGCTGATAAATTCGTAGGTCAGCAGGATGTTGTCATAAAACCGCTTGGCAAACTGTTAAAAGGTGTCAGGGGCATTGCCGGAGCCGCTGACGTCGGATCGGGCGAAATAGTGCTCGTGCTGGATACATCAATATTCATAGAGGAGGCGGTCAAGAGCTGATCATGTACGAAAAATTCTATGGATTAAACGAAAAACCGTTCGGTAAAACACCGGATCCCAAATACCTCTACAAGTCCCGCCAGCATGAGGAAGCCCTTGAACGTATACTTTTTGCAATCCAGGAGAAAGAACTGGCAGTGCTGACAGGGGACATCGGCTCAGGCAAGACAACAATATCAAGGTCTGCCATGGATTCCCTGGATGAAAACTATGTGATCATCAACATTATAAATCCAAGGCTTTCCCCCACACAGTTTCTCAAGACTATTGCAAAACGGCTTGGCATAGAAGATGTGAAATACTTCAAGAATGATATAGTAGAGCAGATGAGCGAAAGAATAGCAAGTTTGTACGAAGAGCATGTCTCCCCCGTTGTATTTGTTGATGAAGCGCAGTTAATCCCGTCAAAGAGTACGATAGACGAGATCAGGCTTCTGACAAACTACCAGCTTGACAACATGAACCTGATCACGATTATCCTTATAGGCCAGACAGAATTCAGGGACAGGCTGGGATCAAGGTATTACAATGCATTCAGGCAGAGGATCGGGATGTCATATCACCTCGGGCCTCTCAGCATGGAGGATACCGGGAAATACATTAATTTCAGGCTTCAGGTGGCGGGCAGGACAGAACCGTTGTTCACCGGACCTGCAATAGAATTGATCTACAGGTATTCGCACGGCATACCAAGAACGATAAACACCATTTGCAACAATGCGCTGCTGTACGGTTACGGAGAAGATCTCGGCATTATAGATGACAGCGCAATAAACGCTATCATAGAGGACATAAAAATAAGTTTAACATAATATGGATATTTCAAAACTGAGAAAAAAAGCAAAAGAACAGCAGGCAGGCGCAAAGCAGAAAGCTGCAGAGAGCAAACAGCAGACTCCGGACAAACAAACTTTTGACACTGTACTTAAGGCACCAGACTCCGGGCAGCAGATCCAGACTCCCGGACCTTCTGTGCGAGTACCCATGCCGGAAGTCAGAGGCGAGGAACCGGCAACCGGTATCCAGGACACCCGGGCCGGCGCCGGAGCACCGGAAAGCGGAGGTCACGCAGCGGAGGGGAAGCCTTTTGCGGAACTTGCCGTAGAGGAATTGAAAAAATACCCGGCAGAAACAAGAGAAAAAGAACTCCTTTGCTTTACCCTGGAAGAGGAAGAGTATGCTATAGAACTCAATGTTGTAAAAGAAATTATAAGGGTAAAAGAAATAACCCCGGTGCCGAATACATCGGACTTTGTTCTTGGCATAATAGTACTTCGCGGTGAGATTATACCCATTGTAGATTTAAGGAAGCGCATAGGACTGCCGTTTCTTAATTTTACCCAGGATACCAGATTTATTATGGTTTCTTTTGAAGATACAATGACGGGACTGGTTGTTGACAGCATACCTATGGTAAAGAAGGTTCTTGCTGAATCAATACAATCAGCAGAGCTTGTCAGCAATGTGGATATAAAGTTTGTTGCAGGTATCAGTACAAGCAATGGAGGATTCACGATCCTGTTAAAGCTGGAAGAAATACTCAAGCAATCCGATATGCTTAAGGTCTGAATAGTATGACAAAACAAAGCACCCAAAGAGTAAATAAAGATGTATCACCGGCCCAGGGCGATGTTCAGCTTATCCTCATAAGGATAGGCAGCTCATTTTATGCCATTGATATTATGAAAATAGTTGAGATTGTTAAATATATACCGGTAACAAGAGTGCCTAGGGCGCCGGAGTTCCTTGAAGGCGTTATAGACTTGAGAGGCGCGATTATACCCGTGATAGATATGAGAAAGAGATTCGAGATCCAGCCTGAAAATATGAGAGAAAAACAAAACGAAAAAATCAGGATAGTTATCATAAAAGTTGTTGATAAGATAGTCGGTCTTATTGTTGATGAAGTGAAGGAGGTCTTAAAGATACCGAGGGGGAAGGTTATGCCGCCGCCGAAGATAGTACAGGGCATAGAGTCGGAATATTTATCAAGCGTTGTCAGCGACAAAGGCAGGATAATACTTGTCCTGGACCTGGATAGAATATTGACAACCACGGAAAGGGTTCAATTCAAAAATCTTATTTTTAAAGACAAAAAGCAAAAACCAGGAGGCGATTGATGAAATTTATAGGAGAATTGCAAAATATAAGGCACGGCCTCAGGCTTAAATTTATTATTTATATAATAATAGGCATCATAGCGCTCAGTGCCATTTACAGTGTATATTACCTCTTATTGGCCAGGTCCATATTTACGGATGAGCTTGAAAAAAGAGGGAATGTAATAGCCGAGGATTTTGCATACAATATAAGGTTCGGAGTTATCGCAGAGGATAAGGTTTTGCTGAATGAACTTATGGACAACGTCTTCAAGGACAAGGACATAGAATATGCGGTGGTTACAGACACGAAAGATAATGTGCTGGTGTCAAGGTTCAGGGCGCAGGGCATTTCGGACCGTATAAGTACAATACTTGCAACCCCCCAAGACAAGACGTCTGCAATCAAACTCGGTTCAGCGGGCGAATTCATAGCGATCAACAAGAATGTTGTTACGTCAACCTCCCAAATCAACGTCCAGGGTGTTGTTGAGCAGGCAAATGTTGTAAGGGGACACGTGTATATAGGGATGACCCTGAAAAGCATATCAAAGAAATTTACATCAATTATACTGGGAGCTGTTTTAATCGTGCTGATAATCTTTTTTGTCGGGGCCTTGATGACCCTTGTGTTTGCCCAGAGGATAGTAGGACAGATTCCCATGATAGCCGAGAAAGCATCGGCACTTGCCGAAGGTGATCTCACTCAGACCGTGACTTCTCAGTCCAAGGACGAAGTCGGCATGCTTGCAGATTCATTTAATGCCATGTCGGCCAGTTTGAGAAAGGTACTGGGCAATGTAAGGACAACGTCTGAGGCGATCGTAGATGTTGTACAGAAGATAACAAGCAATTCCTCAAAGCTTCTGGAATCCTCAGAGATACAGGAAAAATCCGTGGAAGATACATCATCATCAATGACGGAGCTTAATGCATCGATAAAAGACATAGCAAAGAATACCGATACACTTCATACTTCATCGACAGAGAGTGCGTCTTCCGTACTGGAACTGTCGTCGAGCATAGAAGAGGTACTTGAGAATGTTGAAATGTTGTCCTCGGCCATAGAGGAAACGACTTCTTCAATAGAAGAGATGAGTGCATCGATAAAACAGGTTGCATCAAATGTGGATCAACTTCTTAAGATAACCGATGAGACAGCAACTTCCATAGTCGAGATGGACGCATCAACAAAACAGATAGAGGCAAACGCAAATAAGACTTTAAACATTGCAAATAGGGTTATGAGTGACGCAAAGGAAGGGGTTGCAGCCGTTAACACCACAATAGACGGCATGAAGCAGATCAGGGAAGCTTCAAACCGTGTTGCAGAAACAATAGGAAGCTTTGTACAGAAGGTTGATGAAATAGGGAAGATACTGAATGTTATAGAGGAGGTGACGGCCCAGACCAATCTGCTTGCCCTGAACGCCGCCATTATAGCGTCGCAGTCGGGCGAGTACGGTAAAAGTTTTGCAGTCGTTGCCGACGAGATTAAGGAACTTGCAGAAAGGACAGCAGCGTCAACGAAAGAGATAACAAATATTATAAGGGCTGTCCAGGCAGAATCCATTCAGGCAAGGGAATCCGTTGTCTCAGGAAGTGAAACAGTTGAAAAGGGAAGCGAACTTGCAAATACTGCTGGTGCGGTCCTGCTGAAGATATCTGAAAGTTCATCACAATCAAGCCTTATGGCGGGTGAAATAGCAAAAGCAACGCAGGATCAGACTAAGGCATCCAGGGAGGTAACCGATGCGATAACGAATATAACGACCATGATGGTGGAGATAGCAAAGGCAACGCAGGAACAGGCCAGAGGGTCGGAGCAGATAACGAAGGCGGCGGAGAGGATGAGAAGTGTCTCGGAGCAGGTAAGGAACTCCACGGAAGAACAGTCCAAGAGCTCTAAATTTATAAGCCAGGCGATAGAGAACATATCAGAGATGGTAAACTTTATAAACAAGGCAACGCAGGAACAGGCAAGAACAAACGAATTTGTTGTGACATCTTTGGGCAGGATCAAGACATCGTCCAGCGAAAATCTGCAAAGCGTTTCACAGCTTAACGATGTCTCGAAATCGCTTGATAAGCAATCAAAAGTTCTTCAGGATATATTGAGGATGTTCAAGGTTTAGGTCCGAGCATGATAATAGCCTGTCCCAAATGTTCCACAAGATACAGGATATCCGAGGATAAGCTTTCCGGGGATAGTTTAAAACTGAAGTGCAGAAAGTGCGGGAAGATTTTTCTCCTTAAGAAAAAGGTGCCTGCCAAAAAAGAAGTCCCGGGCCTCCCTGTTATGGCGGCCGGCAAGAAAATACTCATAGCGCATTCGTCGAGCTCGATAAGGGAAATGATAGGGGAACTTTTAAAAGGAGCAGGATTCCTGCCGCTGTACGCCAAGAACGGCGTTGAAGCTCTCTCGGTAATGGCTGATATGCATCCGGAGGTTGTCGTTGTGGATGTCGCACTGCAGGATATATTCGGCTTTGAATTCCCGGAAATCATAAAGAAGGATAAGAGGCTCGAGGATATAAAAGTCATACTTATTGCATCCATATACGATCAAACAAGGTACAAACGCCTGCCACAGAGTCTGTACGGTGCAGACGATTTTATAGAAAAGCACAGAATACGCGACAGTCTGGTGCCGAAAATAAACAGCCTGCTGGGTAATCAGGAAGAAATAAAGGTGACACCCAAACAGGCAGCAGCCGTGCAGGTCGGCATTGGCGTCAAGGGAATTGTTGCGCCCAAAGTAGCAGCCGAAGATGCAAGGAAACTCAAAGAAGAGGAACTCGTACATACAACGGCTGATACGCAAGACATCGAAAAGGCGAAGAGACTAGCGCGTATTATCATTTCTGACATCGCACTTTACAACCAGGAACTCCTTGAAAAGGGAATAAGGCAGGGCAATATCGAAGAGGAGCTGAAAAACGATCTCGAAGAAGGGAGGCGGCTGTTTATCAAGAGAGTACCTGAATATATACGACAGAAGGCCGATTATCTGACCGAATCCATGAATGAGTTAATAGCAAAAAAGAAAAAAGAATTCGGGGTGGCATGATGGTAAACAGGACAGACGAAATAATGCATATGACCGAAGAGGAGAGGCTTCATGCTGCGGAAGAGATCGAGAAACTGCCCTTTGAGGGGAACATCGCACTGTTTAAACTGCTGCTTGGTGACGAAAGCTTCAGAGTAAGAAAAACGGCCCTTGAAGCGCTGTTAAAAGCACACCAGTCAGATAAGCTTACGGATTTGTTTATAGATATAATCAATGCCCAGGACAACGCAGGGCTCAGAACAGCAGGCGTTGAAGGGCTGACAAGGAGCGGGCCAAAAGCAGTCGAAAAGATCTTGAATGCTATTGATGCAGAACAATGGGAACTGTCAAAACTCCTTGTTGACGTGCTTGGCGACATAGGCGATACAAGGGCCATAGAGTTGCTCATTGAGCTTACTCACAGTGCACAGCAGAATTTATCGACAGCAGCAGTGGAAGCATTGGGCAAGCTTGGTACAGAGGACACCATTCCTCATCTCAGCGAGCTCCTGGAAAAAAGGGAAATCTATATTGTGTTCTCCACCCTTGAGGCTCTTGCCAATCTCGGCAGGAAGGGATTCAAGCTGCCGATCAAAAATATAATATCACTCATGGATGATCCGTTGCTGAAAAAGGCAGTATTTGATCTGCTGGGTTCAACGCACGATCCCACGGTTGTTTCCTACCTTCTGGACGGGGTCAGGGACAATAAAAGATCAAACAGGGATTCCGCCGCAAAGTCTTTACTACAGCTGTACAACAGCGTGGACGCTGACGGCAAATCCTATATACAAAATGCCGTAATGCGGTCGGGCATATATGAGTCATACATTGTGGGCAAGATGCTGTCGAGCGTAGACCGGTCCGTTATAACAGCGGGAATCAGGATCATGGGCTGGTCGGGCATAAAAAGCAGTATAGAGGTGATATTCAGATACGCGGATGATCCCGATACTGCGGATGCAAGCGTGTCAGCATTGATTGATATGGGGGAACCTGTAAGAACCGATGTCGTTGGATTGATTGTAGGTAACAAAAGTGAAGCACAGATAAAGGCAGGGCTCAGATATCTATCCCAGCTGCCTGACATGAAAGCCCCCCCGCCTGATGGATTATCGTACCTGCTCAACTTCGAGGATTCACAGGACATACTCGTTCTTCTTGCGCATACACTCGGAAAGCATATCGAGGAACACAGTCTGAAGCTTCTGGTCAAGCTCATGACTTCGGACAATAAGGATGTAGACAATGCTGCTGTCGAAAACTTTATAAAAGTGGGCAGACACCTGACTATCCCTGCTGCAGATATCATACGCGGCATGATACACAGCAATGATTATCTGCTGAGGCTGTCATCGGCAAGGCTGATTGCCAGCTTTTACAGGGAACAGATGGATGCGGACATAAAGACACTTATGAACGACAGTGAAGCCTCTGTCCGTGCGGCAGTAATATCGACAATAGGTACTCTAAAACTCAATGCGTCCCTCGAGGATGTTCAGATGGCCCTGGCGGATGAAAGCAGGGACGTGAGAATAGAAGCAATAAGGGCTATTTTCTCCATTGAACCGGAAAGATTTATAGATATAATCAAGTGGCTTATACATGACGAAGATCCATGGGTCAGGGTGGAGATTGTCAAGCACCTGAAAGATTCTCCGCAAACAAGCGAGGCGATCGGGATCTTAAAAAAATACACGGATGATGAATTCCCTGCCGTAAAGCTGACAGCACTTCAGACGCTCATGGATATATCGGTTGATAACTGTACGGATGAAATAGAAAAGGTTTTGTCGAGCGAAGACGGTGATATTGTAACGGAAGTAATACACATGATTGGCAGGACAAACAGTGATACGGCTTACCGTATTCTGCGAAGCCTTGATTTAAGCCGGAACCCCGGGATCAAGGGGAGGGCTTTATCCTTACTAAGGAAGTACGATCACAGTGAAGATAAACGATAGTATCTACAACAGCACGCTTACGCATAATAACAATACGGTTGTCCTTGAGGATGAAGACTTTCAGAGGCTCAGGGATTTTATAAAAGAATACAGCGGCATATATTTTTCCGATGACCAGAAATACATATTTGTATCAAGGCTTACCGGCAGGCTGACTGCCAGAAAGCTTAATTCTTTCAGGGATTATTATTTCTTCCTTAAGTATGATCAGGAAAAAGAGGAAGAATTAAGTATAGTCGTTGATCTTCTTACAACGAACGAGACATATTTTTTCCGGGAGATACTGCAGCTGAAAGCACTGTTTGAAGAGATTGTTCCGACAATAAAGGATGAGAAGTCTTACATCCCGAAACCCTCCCTGCGCATATGGAGTGCGGGTTCGTCAACGGGCGAAGAAGCTTATACCATAGCGATCATGGCGAAGGAGCAGGGAACGGACAAGGATTTCAACCTCGAGATACATGCAACAGATATAAGTCAGAGGGTACTTACGATATCACGCAAAGGCATATACGGAAGTTCATCTTTCAGGGTAACCGACGATTATTACAAAAAAAAGTATTTCGAACCACACGGAGACAAGTTCAGGATAAAAGACGAAATCAAGAATATGGTAAAGATTTCACACATAAACCTTATGGACAGCACCGTCATGAATCTCCTTTCTTCGATGGATGTAATTATATGCCGTAACGTACTTATATATTTTGATCAGGAATCGAAAAGAAAACTCACCGAAAGGTTCTATGAAAAACTGAACAACAACGGCTGGCTGTTGCTTGGACATGCAGAGTCTTTGATAAATGTTACAAGCATGTTCAAACTTATCCAGCTCAAAAACGATCTCGTTTACAGGAAGCCGTCAAAATGAGTGAGAAGGTAAAGGTCCTTATAATAGATGATTCAGCATTTAACAGGAGATCATTCAAAAGTATGCTCGAATCGAACAGCGGCATCAAGGTAATCGGTACAGCTACAGACGGCGAGGACGGATTAAAGAAAGTAAACGAGCTCTTGCCTGACGTTATAACACTGGATCTTGAAATGCCCAGGATGGACGGCTTTACATTCCTGAGAATACTCATGCGGACAAGGCCGACGCCGACTATTGTCATCAGCTCAAAGGCCGATTCGGAAAGCGTGTTCAAAGCAATGGAGATGGGAGCTGTAGATTTTATCCCCAAGCCCGTGAAAAAGGCATCCATGGAACTTTATTCCATAAAAGAGGATGTTATAAAGAAGGTCCTCCATGTACGTACTATCAATCTGAAAAATGTCCAGAGGAGGATAGCGGACATAACTATAAAACTCAACCTTGGGGTTGATACCTCGGTAAAGCCTATAGTGAAAGTTACCGGCGCGGACAGGGTCCGGGAAAGTGTTTATACGGGATTCAAGCTCATAGCCATTGGTTCATCCACAGGCGGGCCTTTCTGCACTGCAGAGAATAATAGCCGGATTGGATAAAAATCTTAAGGTCAGCATAATAATATCACAACACATGCCGCCGGGCTTCACGAATACATTTGCCCAGAGGCTGAACAAATACACCGGTTTCAATGTAAAGGAGGCGGAGCACGGGGACGCCCTGAGTCAGGGGACTGTCTTTGTATGTCCGGGCGGCTACAGTGTAACTATACAAAGCGCTGATGGCAAAAGGATACTGAACCTTATACCGCGCAGGGAGCGGGACAAGTTCATCCCCTCCGTGAATGAGATGTTCATCTCTGCTGCACAGGAATTCGGCAGAATGTGTGCAGGGGTTGTGCTTACAGGTATGGGCGATGACGGCAAGAAGGGCATAGAGGCTATAAAAGATACAGGCGGGTATACAATAGCGGAATCGGAGGAGACTTCCGTTATCTTTGGCATGCCAAAGGAGGCAATAGCGACAGGAAAGATAGACCGTGTCCTGCCTTATTACCTGATCCCGATAGAACTGAACAGATGGGCAAAGGGATAGAGTTGTTCCCTCACCCGGCCTCTCCCCTGTGAGGAGAGGAGTAAGGCGATGGGAAAAGATGAACAATACATGAATAAAAAATCACTGCAGGTAAAGATCGGAAAGCTTACCCTTAAAAACCCTGTCATGGGAGCATCAGGTACATTCGGGTACGGCGTCGAATATAAGAAATTTTTCTCCCTCGGAGATATCGGCGGGTTTGTGACAAAGGGTCTGTCCATCGAGCCCAGAAAAGGCAACCCCGGACCAAGGATTAAAGAAACACCGTGCGGGCTTATAAATTCAATAGGCCTTGAAAATATAGGGGTTGACGCATTTCTGGGCAGTGTCATCCCGCAGCTCAGGGACATAGATACAAAGATCATAGTAAATATCTTCGGAACGGAAATGGAGGAGTATGTAGAGCTCGCAAGAAGATTAAACAAATTGAAGAGGATAGACGGCCTTGAAATGAACATCTCATGTCCGAATGTAAAGGCGGGCGGTGCGGAGTTTGGCAAGGATCCCCTGGTTGTGCAGACGATTACCCGCAAGGTGAGAGACGAAACGGATAAAGCGCTTATTGTTAAGCTGTCGCCAATGGTTACCAGTATTATCGATATTGCCATTTCAGCGCAGAGAGGAGGAGCTGACGCCGTCAGCATCGCAAATACGTACCCCGCTATGGCCATTGATATAAAGAGCGGGGCCCCGTTTCTCGGAGCAAAATCAGGCGGACTTTCAGGCCCCGCTATAAAGCCTGTAACCCTGAAGCTTGTTTATGATACGTACGGCAGGATTGATATCCCGATCATCGGTGTCGGCGGGATATCAACTGTGGAAGATATTATAGAGTACGCACTCGCAGGTGCATCAGCGGTACAGGCCGGCACCGCAAATTTCATCAATCCCTGTGCTACACCGCAGCTCGTAAAACAGCTGGATAAATACCTCTCGGATGCGGGCATACAGCAGTTTAAATCGTTGATCGGCAGTGCTTTCAGATAGCTAAAGTTTGTGACTTAAAACTTCATTAACCCAAACATGCAATAGGGAAATTTGCGAATGCATTTTTGTGCTCATTACTTTCCAGCCCTGAATTTCCTCCAGTAGCGGATAAGCCCGGGTGCGTTCATATATGCCGGGTCCGCCAGCTCATAGCGTTCAAAAAGCCCTTCATCCCCGTTTATTTGTTGGATTAACCCTTTAAAATATACCTCAAATTCTTTGATAATGATCTCATCCTGCTTACCCTGTTTTAGTCTGCTTCCGATCCAGTCTGTCCATTGCAGCAGCATATCTTCGAGCCTTTCAAGATGCTCTGTGACATCGTTGAACATACCGAAGTGAGTAAGGTATAGTGTCGATGGCTTTAGCTGGCGTATTTTTTTGATAGATTCGCGCCAGACTTCCACATTTATGTCTGGCGGCGGTGTCGGCGCAAAAACAGGCCCGCTTTTAATGCGCACGCCGCCGATATCACCGGTAAACATAACATTGTCTATTCTGTAAACATTATGGTGTGAGGCATGCCCGGGTGTTTCCATAACCTGAACGCTTACGCCGCCGATGTTTACGGTCTCTCCGTCCGTTGTTGCGTGGGTGCGATCTGCGGGTACGGGTCTAATCTGTCCCCACAACCTGTCCATGTCTTCCTTGTAGATCTGTTTTGCGGATGCAATGAGCTTGGACGGATCAGCCATATGCCTTGCACCGTTGCCGTGAACGTGGATCGTTGCGCCCGCCTCTGCAAAGTGCCATGCAGCTCCGGCATGGTCCAGATGTATATGGCTTACAAACACATTTTTGATGTCTTTTACAGCATAACCCAGACGGTTAAGGGAAGCTGTCAGATTTTTGAATGTTGTATCGGGCCCTGTTTCTATCAGAAAGGGACCGTCACGTGTCTCTATCAAAAAGCTTGCTATTGAGCCCGGTTTGAAAAAGTTAATGTCTATAGTGTGAATGTCCATTTAATCGCCTCCTTCGAAGTTTTTAACCCCGCCCAACTGCCCGCATGCAGCCTCTATCTCTTCACCTCTGGCTGTTCTGATCATGCATGTTATGTTGTGGTTTAAAAGGTATTCCTGAAATGCATGTATGTGCTCTTCATCCGGTTTTTCATAATCAGCACCCCAGTGCCTGTTGAATGGGATCAGGTTTACCTTGCACGGGAAGTCCCTTGTAAGCTTAACAAACTGTATTGCATGGCCTATACCGTCATTAATGCCCTTTATCATTACATATTCAAAAGTGATCCATCCCTTGCGCTTCCGGTGATAATCTTTAACTGCATCCATGATGTCCTTTATGCTGTATGTATTATTGACAGGCATAAGCAATGATCTCGCATCGTCATACGCTGCGTTCAGCGATACAGCAAGATGTGCTTTTGATTCATTGATAAAGCGCTTGATCTGTGGAACGAGTCCTGCTGTTGATACCGTGATCCTGTGTGCGGAGTATTGATATCCGTGTTCCGATGTCAGGATATCAATTGCCTTCATTACATTGTCATAATTTGCGAACGGCTCACCCATGCCCATGAACACAATGTGCGAAACAGGTGTCTCAGGACAGTCTGATCGTACGCCTTCAAGCTGGTTTATCATCTCTGATACGCCGAGCTGCCTTTTGAATCCCTTTATACCGGTAAGGCAGAACCTGCATCCAAGCGCGCATCCGACCTGCGTCGACACACACAGTGTATGCCACCTGCCCATGGGTATGAGCACGGATTCGATTGTACAGCCGTCATCCAGGAGGAATTGATACTTTGTTGTGTTGTCCTGACTAACCTTTTTGCTCAGTATCTTGAGAGTGGAAATTTCAAACTGCTCTGAAAGCAAACGCCTTGAAGACTTGGATATATTCGTCATCTGCTCAAAGTCAGAAGCATGCTTTTTGTAAAGCCATGTAAATATTTGTTTTGCGCTATAAGCTGGCATGCCAAGCTCTCCAAGCACCTGTCCGAGATCTTCCATTGTCAGCGATTTGATGTCTGTCTTTGTCATTCTATCTGCTTCTGTCATTGCGAGTGGCGCTTAAGCGCTGCGAAGCAATCTCTCCGTCTCTGTGGGATTACTTCGTCGTGGCACCGTAGTGCCACTCCTCGTAATGACACTCCGTTTATAACCTCAATATGCATTCATCTCCACCTCCGAGAAGAAATACGGTATCTCCGCCGCTGCGCTTTCAAGATCGG
>JAJYJX010000059.1 GCA_021789095.1 bacterium | reverse complement strand
CGTACCCGGGATATTCTGGATATTTATCAGTCCGTACGATGCTGTTGTGTAAAAAGTAAAATTATCTCCCGAAACATAGGTATAAAGAGGTTCATATACTGTGAAACCAACATAACCGTTGTCGGAAGTATAGGGTATGCCTATACGTGCATGTGTCTTCATCCCGCCTGATACAGAACCGTCCACGATGAAATCCGAGGCAGCAGGCGTAAAACTTAATGTCCACAGCTCTGATTTTGTCAGGCAGTTATGTGTTTGTACACTTGACATTGTGGCGGTGTTGCCGGTCGTAACGGTATTAAATACAGGCACGGATGCAGAACTGGGGAAGGCAGGGTTGAATTCGCAGCGGTTATTTATTGACACAACTGAAATATTACTGTCGGCCCCTCTTGTTATATAGGCATATAGGTCGGGTGGCTGGCTGTTAATACTGACAGGAGCTGGCGTTACAACGGAATTGAGCGGTGATGCACCAATCCCGTTGTTTGTAAGCGGGATTCTGTATAATTCTTTTTGCTGATCCGATGAAACTATTGATACATCATTCGAGGAAAGATTGCATACAAGGAGTAATTGATCTCCGTTTACATTTTCTGCAGGTGCAATTGAGACAGGATTCGATCCGACCGATACAGTAGATGTTACGGTATTAAGAGAGGTATCGAAGATCAGTACCCTGTTGTTTGACCTGTCCGTAAGCCACAGGAGACCCGATGAAGATATATAAGCGCCTGCTACAAACGATATATCTGAACCTTTATAGCGTATAGGTATTACACCGTTATAAGAAGGCTGCGTTGGCGAGGACAGGGAAATCTTGGATATATAACTTGAACAGTACCTTGAATCGCCATTGCTGTTGATCACGTAGAACATATTGTTTGGTTGAACTATAATAGCAACAGGTCCATCTATTGAATCAGCCGGCGGAGGTGTACATTTGGGTGTGTAAACACATCCGCTTATTATTGCATAGATAAAGGTAATGGTAATAATGTTTTTCATCAGTATTTCTTTAAAATATAGTACTGCTGGCCTATACTGAAAATGTTGTTTACAGTCCAATAAAGAACAAGGCCTGCCGGGAAGCCCCAAAATAATACTGTAAGAACTATGGGCATTAGCCAGATCATCATTTTTGCCTGCGCCTGGCTTGCTGTCGTCGGTGTAAGCAGTTGCTGGAATAGCATGGTAACGCCCATTATTAAAGGCAGTATATGAATGCCTATATGCATACCTGCCAAATAAACTGTACCAATGGTATCCGGTGCGGACAGGTCGTTTATCCACCATATGAATGGAGCATGCCTTAACTCTATTGAAAGCAGTAAAACTTCATACAGTGCAAAGAATATGGGTATCTGCATAAGCATCGGAAGACATCCTCCGAGAGGATTTATTTTATAGCTCCTGTAAAGATTTGTTGTTTCCCTGTACAGGCGTTCTTTATCATTCTTATATTTCTCTTTAAGCTCATTGATCTTTGGCGCTATCTTCTGCATCTGTCGCATTGATTTAAAGCCGATCTGTCCGATCGGAAACAATATGATCCGTATCAATATGGTCAGGATGAATATTGTCCATCCATAATTGCCCACAAATCTGTTAATGAATTTCATAACGTAAAAAAGCGGTTTGGCTATTACATCTGACCAGCCAAAATACAGTGCCCTGCCGAGGTGGGAGCCTGCCCTGTTCAGGAAGTCGATGTCCTTCGGACCGAGAAATATAGTGTATGTCTTGCTCCCGGTTGAATGCGGCCCGACGGTCACGGGGTTGTAAACATAAGTAAGCAGCAAAGGAATCAGGCCGTTCTCTGGTTTATTTATTCTTGCCGCGTAGAGATGTGACTGCTCGGGCTCATGCGGCAAGACCGTCTGAATGAAATACCTGTTCTCAAGGCCGAACCACTGTATTATACCATCATAAGATTTTGAAAGGTTAAGGGATTTAGCTTCAATGGTCTCCCTGCTGTTGTTTATTAATACAATTCCATCGGCAATATCATACCTTGATCCCAGCTCACCCGATAATCCGCTCCAGTTTACCCCCAGCCTCTCTACAACAGGTTTATCTGAATAATTTGTGAGTTCAAGTGTAACAGTTGCAGTATAAGAATTTCCATAGAATGTAATGACTTTCTTTATACCAATTGAACCTGCTCTGTGAGAGCATGCAATTTGTTCATGGTTATCCGTGTCTTTAATAGTAGCGCTCAATGCAGAACATGCATAGCTTATGTTTGAAGACATTGTGAAGCTTGAGCCGTCAAAACTTTCCCACATAGGATAAGCAACTCCCTTTACACGACCTATGACTTCTACAGGCGGGCTGGTTTTCTCAAGTTCGGTTCTGTAATCCTTTAAATACCAGTGCATTATCGTAAAATTATTGGTTGAAAGCTCTGCATTATAAAACGGAGTACTTACATATATTATTTTCGATCCCGGAACATTATCATTACTCTTACGTGGATATATAACATTTTGTTGTGCGGTTGGCTGTTGCTGCACCGTTTGAGGTACAGGCTTTGGCGTGACTTTTTTCCCCGGTGCGGGTGCAAAAAACAACTGGTAAATGAAAAGCACCAAAAATGATAAAACTATTGCTAATAGAGTTCTGTTTTCCATGTCAGGGTACCGGATCATTTCCCCCGGGATGGAACGGGTGACATTTCAGGATCCTTTTTGCGGACAATGAGCCTCCTCTCAAGATCCCATATCTTTGTATGGCCGTAATAGCATATTCCGAGCATGTCGGGTTAAACCTGCATGTTGCCCCAAGTAAGGGTGATATTGTGGTCCTGTAGAGCTTTATAATGTATATTACCAGTGTATTAGCAATTAACTTTATTTTATGCATACTGCTTTTGCCAGTTCTTTTTCTACCTGTCCATATCCGGGGGTGTCTATGTCATTTTTAGCTATAAAGATATAATCGGTATTGTGCATGTTATTCTTATGTAATCTAAAGAATGTTCTTATCAACCTTTTTATCCTGTTTCTTTTTGCAGCATTACCGACTTTTCTGCTAACTATAATGCCTAATCTTGGTGTATTCAACGAATTTGTACGCCCCAGTATGATAAAATGGGCTGTTTCTGATTTATTGTTTTTATGTTTTATAGACTCGAAATCAGCAGATGAAACAATCTTTTCTTTTTTAGAGAGACCGCGAATCTTTAAAATGGCTTACCACCGATTTTAACTGTCAGGCGGCGCCTGCCTTTCGCCCTTCTCTTGTTTATAACTGTCCTGCCGGAACGGGTTTCCATACGCGATAAAAAACCATGTGTCCTTGCTCTTTTTATGTTATGGGGCTGATATGTTCTTTTCATTTTTTGTCTCCAATATCGATCTTTGTTTAGTAACCATATAGTAACAATACTGTCAAGCAGTGTAAATATCTTATCATACCTTTTCTTGACCGGTTTGCAATAAGTATGTATACTGTTTTTTACAATAAATGTCTTTATCAAATTATATATATGAAATCACACCAACTGCTAACAGTTATATGGCTGCCGGATATTAAAAACAGCATCGAGAATATGCTGCGCGATAACAATTATGTCTACGATGCTGCTTCTTCACCGATAGAAGCTATCGATGCTATAGGCAAGTATGCGTATAAGATCGTCATTGTTGACAGCCTGTTACCAGGTTTGAATGGTTATCAGCTTGTCAAACGCCTCAAGGGCACGCCTCATGGTGAATATGCCAAGTTCATAGTATTTATGAACAGCATTCCGGATAATAAGCAGGAAAATGTTAATAAAAGATGGGGTATACATGCGCTGTTAAAAAAGCCCGTGAATGAAGAAGAATTAATGTCTCTGTTGAAAAGAGCAGAATCGTACGATCTCCCAAGCGAAAAACTCGAAATATATACAGCTGAGACAGCTGAAGAAATGCTTTCCGAATTCGCTCATATGTTATGGACCGGAAAGACAACCTGCTACGGCAAGAGCGGCACGGTAAAGGAAATTTACTGGGACGGAGGCAATCCAGTTTTTGCTGTAAGCAATAACGATAATGAAAGACTCGATAAATGGCTTATAAATAAAGGTCTTGTAACAGAAGGTGTTTTAGGAGCAGCTTATGATATAATGAATAAAACAGGCATAAGGCTGGGAGATGCGCTTATAACGCTTGGAGCCATAGGGGATGATGTCCTGGAACATGCTGTTTCTGACCATATGAAGGCAATAATACTGGATATGTTTTTATGGGAAGGCATAGAGTATACGAAGGAAGAAAAGATCGGCGGCATAAAAGAAATGACATCGATAAAGGAATCATTCCCGATTGTTCTGTTCGAAGGAATAAAAATTAAAACAGACTTAGAATACATAAAGAAGAAGCTGGAGGCTCAGGGCGAAGTGGTAAGTTTTACGCCTGATAATATTTTCAATATAGAAGATTTTAAATTTCCGCAATCCTTTAACAGATTAATGAGTCTGATTAATGGTAAAAGAAGTATGTATGAGTTGATAGGTAAAAGCGGACTGGCCCATGACGATGCATATAGATTTCTCTATACCCTGTTTATTCTTAAACTCATAAAATTTACCGCTACTGATCAGGGACAAAAGACTGTGTTTTTGAGCATGTCAAGCAGGCCGGCAGATTCCAGCAGTACAACAAGATTTACGGGTAATCTGCAGGATATATCAATAGTGGAACTTATACAGATGCTGGAACTGAACAGAAAATCGGGAACGATACAGATAAACGATGCAAACGAGATTGGATGGTTATTATTCAATAAAGGCAGACTGGTAGATGCCTATTATGGCGATCTCACAAGGGCAAATGCCGTGTATAGGATACTGTTCCTCACAGAAGGGGAATTTGATATAAAGTTTAAGGATATTATAGGTGAGCCAAGAATAGACATAGATACGCAGACACTGTTGATGGACGGATTAAGGCTCCTGGATGAGGTCAGAAGAATTGAACCTGTATTCGGAAGTTTTAAAAAAAGGTTTATAATTAATCCGTCGCACCGATTCAACGCAGATGAAGAAAAGGAGGAGCTGACAAGAATATTCAACGGTAAGAATGACATATTGACATCCTCGTTTCTGCTCAATCCGGATCCGCAGGCTGGAATGGATATTATGAACACACTGTTAAAAAATAATGTTATTCAGGCGGAAGAATGAAGGTTTTGTGCAACAAATGCGGCAATGAATTCATATTCACGAAGGATAATTACAGGAATGGTATATCCATGGTAAGGTGTCCTGTCTGTAAAAATCCTATTGCAATAAAATCGGGCGAACACCGGATACCGGATAACAAAAATGAAAAATATAAAATGCGCGACAAACAGGGTGGCATGCCTGTAATCGCCGAAGCAAGCATGAATGCCGGAAACCACAGGAATACCGGCGATTATGCCAATAGGGGCAACATCACCGGTATTCAACAAGATCTTATACACCAGATAGAAAACGGTTCGGACAGTATTATTGATACATCTGATAATTTGAATGACAGTGCAGGATCAGACAGCTATAGGGGCCCATGGAGAAACGGGGGTCTAGTCGACAGATTGCAAGGTTTTGCGAAAGGTCTGAATCTTTCCATTCTTACTGATAAGTTTATACCATGCTTTTACTATGCGATTTCAATATTTGTGGTGTTTACGGCTTTGTTTCTGTTTTCAGCGCTCATAAAACTCGAAGACATGCATGTAAGCATCGGCTTTCTTGTTAACTCAATAGTGCATGGGTTTAAACATATATAATGTATAGCTATGAGAATACTGTAAAATATAGCCTTGATTCCCTTCCGTTTATACGTGATATCATTTATCGAGATTCTGTAGGATCTACCAATGTTTTAGCGGAGGAACTGGCACGCACAGGCCGTGGTGAATGGACAGTTGTGGTCGCTGATTCTCAGAGCAATGGGAGGGGCAGGCAGGGGAGGGTGTGGTTCTCGCCGTCTCGTATCAATATATATACTTCGTTTATATTAAGACCGGAGATTTCATATGAGTATTTTCCGGCAATAAGCCTTCTTGCGGGCATGGTTGTTGCAATTGTTATTGAGCATTTTGTAAATATGCCTGCAGAGTTGAAATGGCCCAATGATGTAATGGTTGAGGATAAGAAAATAAGCGGCGTGTTGCTTGCACTTGGTACAGATTTAAACAATAAGTCTTATATTGTCGTAGGGATAGGGATCAATGTTAATTCTGATACAAAAGAATATCCGGATTATATTACTACATCATCCACATCGATGCGATTGTTAACAAACAAAGTATTTGATAGATCAAGTGTGCTTAACTATCTTTACACCGTATTTCATGAATGGTATAATATGTATTGTGTCCATAACGGGTTCAACGGCATACGCGAACAGTTTATGCGAAGATTTAAAATGACAGGTAAACAGGTTAATATATTAAATGGTACAGAAAAGTTAAGCGGCACAGTGGAAGATATTGATAAGTATGGCAGATTGGTGCTAAAAAGTAATAACAATGAGACAATAGCTGTAAAATCAGGAGATGTTCATTTAATTTAATAATACAGAGACTGGTATTATGCTGCTGGCAATAGACGTTGGTAATACAAATATAGTATTCGGAGTATTTGAAGACAACAAATTAATTACCCACTGGCGTGTTGTGACTTCAAGGGACAGGACTGTGGACGAATATAAACTGCTTCTCAAAGAACTATTTGATCTTGACGGGCTTGCAGTTGCGTCTATCGACGGCATAGCAGTGTCGTGTGTTGTTCCGCCGGTTATTATGTCTCTTGAAAAGGCATGCGTTGAACTTTACGGTATAAAACCGCTTATTATCGGGCCAGGCATTAAAACAGGCATAAGTATACTGTATGATAATCCCAAGGAAGTAGGAGCGGATAGAATAGTAAATGCAGTAGCAGGTTATGAAAAGTACAGGCAAAATCTTATAATAGTTGATTTTGGCACGGCCACGACATTTGATTGCGTTAGCAAAAAGGGGGAGTATCTCGGAGGTGTAATAGCACCAGGTATCGGTACATCCCTTGAAGCTTTGTTTACCCATGCATCTAAATTACCAAGAATTGAAATAATGGCTCCTCCGAAAGTTATAGGAACAAATACGGTTAACAGCATGCAATCGGGTATATTCTATGGATATATTGCCCTTGTTGAGGGTATTATAAGACTTATTTCAAAAGAAATGAAGGAAGACAGGCCGATGGTCATTGCTACAGGGGGACTCGCGGAACTTATAGGCACTGCTTCAGCCCTTATAGAGGAAGTAGATGAGTTCTTGACTTTAAAAGGGCTAAAGTTAATATATAACAAGAATATAACTAAAAAAACAAATTAAGGAGGCTTATCAATGGCTTCTGAACACGAGGAGCTGTTTAACAAAGCTCTCAAGCTCATAGAGACAGGAAAGACACGTGAGGCCCTTGAAATACTCAGGAAACTTGTAGAAAATATGCCTTCCTCTATTTACGAGATAGAAGCGCGATATTTGTCTTACTATGGTTATCTCACGGGCATAGTAAGCCATAACTATAAGCGGGGCATAGAACTGTGCAATGAAGCGATAAAAAGAGAATTTTTTCATCCTGATTTCTACCTTAATCTTGGCAGATTGTATCTTGATGTTAACAACAGGAATATGGCTGTAAAAACCTTTTACAAGGGCCTAAAGGTTGATAAAAAGGATAAAGGACTTTTAAAAGAAATAAATAAACTGGGTATAAGGAAAAGGCCTGTTTTCCCGTTTTGGGACCGGCAGCATACCATAAATAAGATTGCCGGGAAAATGAGGGAATTATTTTATAGGCAGTCAAAGGGGGAGAAATGACCGAAGACAACGAACGGACAAGAAATATCGCAATTATAGGCTTTGGAGCAAGCGGGAAAACCCAACTGGCTGATACTGTACTCTACAATGCAAAGGTTGTTCAAAGTATCGGAAAGGTCATAGATAAGACATCAAATATGGTGCTGGAACAGGAGGAGTTTGAGCATCTTACGACCATGACAGCTTCTCTTGCTACTGTGGAGATTAACGGAACAAAGTTCAATATAGTTGATACGCCGAGCCAAGACGGGTTTATGGGAGACACGATAAATGCGCTGCAGGCTGTAGATGCCGCGATATTTCTTATGAGCGCACAAACCGACATAAAACAGGAGGTAGAGATCCTTATAAAACATACCCGTATTTTCAACTTACCGGTCATATTTTTAATAAACAAGATGGATGCGGAGAATGCGGATTTTAACCGATCGGTAAAAGAGTACAGTAAATACCTCAATATCAGGCTGACTCCTGTAGCCTTACCGATAGGCAGCTGTGACAAATTTGAAGGGCTGTACAGCTTAATTGATAAAAAAACTTACCTTTACGCAAGAGATGCCTCTGGTCGCTCCAAACAGACAACGGAGAATATCCCTTCCGATGCAGGGGAATTTGAAAAAGGTTTAATAGAGATTGTTGCTGAAAGCGACGATGTATTGCTCGAGAAATATCTTAACAACGAGCAACTAAAGATCGACGACTTATTTAAGCCCATTAAAAAGGCAGTTTTATCCAGGACACTGTTACCTGTTATACCGGGTTCTTCTCTCCTTAATATCGGGATTGATAAACTTTTCGAATTCTGTTCCTTATGGCTTCCTTCACATAATGAGCTCAATGATAAGGTAATGCTTAAATCAGCCGACGGCGGGGATGTGGCAGAGATAAAAAGGACTTCAACAGAGAAACCCGTACTGTTTGTATTTAAAACGACCATTGACCCATATGCAGGAAAGATGAGTTATGCAAGGGTTTTTTCAGGCAGGATAACCCAGGACAATGTGCTCTACAATGCCGCGACAGGGACGGAAGAAAAGACAAACCATATTTATGCAATGACAGGTAAGAAGAGCAAACTTATCGATACGGCAGAAAGCGGTGATATTATTGCGCTGGCAAAACTTCAGGCAACAAGGACAGGCGATACTCTCAAAGGTGCAAAGGATTCCATGTCCATTCCTCCCGTCTACAAACCCAAAAAGCTTGTTGCGTATGCAGTGAAACCAAAAGGCAAGAGCGATGAAGACAAAGTAACACAAACCTTAAACAAAATACTGGAAGAAGATATATCTCTTTCGCTGAGAAGAGATACCCAGCTGAAAGAATTAATAATCGAAGGTATATCGAAAGAACAGCTGGAAATTGATATGCATAAGGCAAAAAGAAAATATGGTATAGATCTGGATCTTGTTTTGCCCGATATACCGTACAAGGAAACTATAAAGGGAAAGGCAGAGGCACAGGGCAAGTACAAGAAGCAATCCGGCGGCAGGGGACAATACGGAGATGTGTGGTTGAAACTTGAGCCGCTCCACAGGGGCAAGGGTGTTGAATTTGTGGACAATATAGTCGGTGGCTCCATACCACGGCAATACATACCTGCGGTTGAAAAGGGAGTAAAGGAAGCCGCATCGGAAGGATTTATTGCAGGTTATCCCGTTGTTGACCTTGTTGCAACGGTGTATGACGGCTCGTACCATGTTGTTGATTCATCCGAACTTGCGTTCAAAATTGCGGGTTCGTTTGCTTTTAAAAAATGTATGGAAAATGCTATACCTGTATTACTTGAGCCTATTATGCTCATTACGGTAACAGTACCCGAAGCATTTACAGGAGAAGTGATAGGAGGGCTTAATTCCAAGAGGGCCAAGATACTCGGTATGGAGCACGATGACAGCAAGAAACAGGTAATAAAGGCACATGTGCCTTTATCCGAGGTTCAGTCTTACGGGGATGAATTAAGGTCTATAACGAAAGGAATGGGGACTTTCGACATTGAATTTTACGGTTATGAGGAGGTGCCTGCACATATATCAGAAAAGATTGTTAGCAGCAGGAACAAAAAAGAGGTAAGGGTATAACTATGGAGGAAAAAAGAAAAGAAACAAAAAAAACTATTGCCGACGAGTTGCTGGAGGATAATTTTTTTAAACCGCCGATAGAAGATATTATCGAGGAGACGAAACCAGAAAAACCGCAATCCGGTAAAACAGTTGAAGATCATGCGGCGAAAGAAGAAAGTCTTTTGTTCGATGACTTCCTTAAATCGCCTGATGAAGCGACACATGAAACACTATTCGGGGAAGAATCCAGCGGGATATCCGAATTACCGCAGTCTTTAGCCGCAAAATCCCAGACCGCCGTTACCGCTGCCAAACCGGTCGTGGTAGCCAGGACTACCGAACCCTCAAGCAGTAAACTGAAGTTAATTATTGCTTCGCTTGGCGGGATTATAGTTTTACTTGTTGCCGGGATTGTATATATTTATACCCATCATGTGAGTGAAACGACCAGGGTGAATGGTATACAGGGTACACAGACAATAGAGATAAAACCTCCTCAAACAGTTCCATCTGCTCCGTCAGCAGCCGGGATCCAGAACGGGCAGAAGACAGGGCAGGCTGAACACGGCACAAATGTAAAGGAGGCCGCATCAAGTCAGCCGGCAGCCCGGCAACAGCCTTCCCAGCATCCGCAGGAACAGGTAGCGGCCAATGTGCATCCGGCCGTTCAGCCTCAGCCTGTTCAGGAGATATCCCAGCAGTTTGAAGTGCTGCTTGAGAAAATCAAATCAAAAGCAGCCCTTGATGATGCAAAGCGCATAGGCGCAAGGATTGACAGGTCCCTGAAATTTGATGTTACAGAAAATAAAACAACAGGCACACAATACAGCCTCTTTGTCGATAAGGTCTATCCTTCGGAGGGCGAGGCAACAGCAGACAACCTGAAACTCATGGTTGCCAATATATCAAATGCTTCTGTTGTAAAAGCCGACGGAGGTTACAGGATACTCGTGGGCAAATATTCAGCAAAAAACCGTGCCATGACGGATATAAAAAATATTCAGTCTGCCGGTCTAAAGGATCTTTTAAAAGAAGCTCCGGCCGTATCTTCCACATACAATATGAAAGTTTACCCGTTTAAATCGGATAAAGAAGCAAAAGCGTATATAGCAAGGGTAAGAAGGATTGCAGCGAAAATAACCACCGTAAAAGTGAAATAATATGTTTGAGAATTTATCAGAAAGTGCACGGCTCTACCTGAAAGAGTCCCTCCCGAAACAGCTTGTATCTGCTGTCGTAAAAGGACTTGTCCCGCTTGAACCTAAAGAGCTGTTAATAGTCATTTCATACCATTATAAGAACGGTGACGAACAGACGAGGACAGATGCAGTAAATACCCTTAAATCCCTGCCGTCGAACCTGGTGGATACGGCTGTTGGCGAAGATGTACCTGATTTTGTTTTAAGTTTTATTTACCACAACCATACGATATCCCAGAATGCCGTTTATTCTTTTATAACAAATAAAAACCTCTCGGATGATATGCTTGTCGAACTTGCTGCTTCAGACAACGAATCGATACTGGATCTGCTTGCTAAGAACCAGGTGAGGATTTTGAAGGACGACAGAATATTCGACGCCATTATAACCAATCCGCATCTGTCAAAAATTGCAAAGGATCAACTTATGGAATTCTTCACCAGGGTGGCCAGCAAGGAACTCAAGAAGTTAAACATAAAAATAGAGAGAAAAGATCTCATACCCCAGGATGAGAAATCGAACCTGGCCGCATCACTTGATAAGCAAGCAGGCCTACCTTCCGACCTCCGGGAAACAGCACTTCCATCAGATGCTGCCATGCTGCCAAGCTCCAAAGCACAGCTTCCCTCGGATGTACTGTCAGGACTGCCGTCAAATATGATGGATGAGCTGCCAACCAGCCTTATCATGGAAGGCTTGCCGTCAGAATTGATAGAAGAACAGGAAAGTGAAGGGAGTACGGATGAAGGTAAAAAACTGACACTCTATCAAAGGATACAGAAAATGACGGTTTCACAGAAAATAAAGCTTGCCCTGCTTGGCAATAAGGAGGCAAGGGGCGTACTCCTCAGGGATTCAAACAGGGTCGTTATCGAATCTGTTATGAAAAGCCCGCGCATAACTGACGGAGAGGTAATCGGAATTGCTAATTCGCGCAGTGTAAGTGAAGATGTAATCAGGATGATTGCTTCAAACAGGGAATGGCAGAAGAGTTACAGAATAAGGCAGGCTCTTGTTTCAAATCCTAAAACACCTGTCCCGATTGCTATGAAATTGCTTGAAACTATGTCAAAACAGGATTTAAAGAATCTAAGCAACAGCAAGAATATTTCTTCTGTAGTAGCTACTACAGCGAAAAGACTTATAGGAGATACAAAATAATGGCTTTGTTAAACTCGAATAAAAAGGAAATCAATGCAAAGATAGTGTATTACGGTCCTGGATTGTCGGGCAAGACCACAAATATTCAATACATTTACAAAAAATTGAAGCCGGAGCACAAGGGTAAACTGATGACCCTTGCAACACAGACGGACAGAACGCTTTTCTTTGATTTCCTCCCTGTCGAGCTTGGTGAGATTAAGGGAATGAAGATAAGATTCCAGCTTTACACTGTACCTGGTCAGGTTTTTTATAATGCAACCAGGAGACTGGTGCTGAAGAATGTTGACGGGGTTGTATTTGTTGCAACTTCTGAAAAAGACAAGATGTATGATAATTTAGAAAGTTTCAAGAACCTTGAAGAGAATATACAGCACTACGGCAGGACACTGTCCGATATACCGCTTGTATTGCAGTACAATAAGATGGATCTGCCGGGTGTATCCAGTGTAGAAGAACTGCAAAGAGAATTGAATAAATTGAATGTG
>JAJYJX010000058.1 GCA_021789095.1 bacterium | reverse complement strand
AGAGGGATTGCTTCGTCATGGCGCCACTCTTTACAATAATGATTAATATATTGACATGGATCATATTGTTGTAAGGGGTGCGAGAGAGCACAACCTTAAAAACATAAACGTAGATATACCCAGAAACAGGTTTGTTGTCATCACGGGACTGTCCGGTTCCGGCAAGAGTACACTGGCGTTCGATACCATATATGCAGAAGGCCAGCGCAGGTATGTTGAATCGCTCTCGGCCTATGCAAGACAGTTCCTTGGACAGATGGACAAACCGGACGTTGATTCCATTGAGGGTTTATCCCCTGCAATATCGATAGAGCAGCGCTCACTAAGCCACAATCCAAGATCAACGGTAGGGACTGTGACGGAGATTTATGACTACCTGAGAGTGCTGTATGCAAGGATAGGTACGCCTCACTGTCCTGTCTGCGGAAGGGAACTCATCTCCCAGGGTGTTGATCAAATGGTGGATCAGATACTCTCGCTTGAAAAGGGTACGCGCATAATGATCATGTCTCCCGTTATCAGGGGGGATAAGGGTGAATTCAAAAAAGAACTCTTACAGTGGAGAAAAAAGGGTTACACAAGGGCAAAGATAGACGGTAAAACGGTTGAACTCCAGGACGATATAAAGCTCGATAAAAACAAAAAACACAGGATATCGATCATCATAGACAGGATAGCTGTCGATGAAAGTATGCACTCAAGGATAGCCGACTCGGTAGAAACAGCACTTTCTCTTGCAGACGGCATAGTCGAAGTAGATATGGTTGACAAGGACAGGGGATCTTCCCCGTTAGAAGCTCAAACCATAGTGAAGGGCGACAAAAACACAATACATGATAGTGCTAAAAACGAGGCTGATCACAGACATAAGCTTTTAACGGGGTTTACCATGAGCCGTAAGTTTGCATGCACCGAATGCGGGACAAACCTTCCGGAGCTCGCACCGAGGATATTTTCCTTCAACAGTCCTTACGGGGCGTGTGATAGCTGTGACGGCATAGGCTATCATGTAGATTTTACCCCCGAACTTGTCGTTCCCGACAGGACCCTGTCCATAAAACAGGGGGCAATTTCTCCCTGGCGAAGAAGGAACGGCTTCTTTTTTAATGAGATGCTTGATTCACTCGAAAGGGAGTTTGGCATAGATCTTGATGTACCTTTTAACGAACTGCCGGAATGGCAGAAGGGTGTAATACTGTACGGGACAAGAGACATGGAAGGACAGCCGTATGCAAGGTATGCAAAAAGGTACGATTATTCGTTCGAGGGAGTGATACCCCATCTTAAAAGAAAGTATCAAGAAGAGGATGACCCCTTTATTGTCTCGGAACTTGAGAAATACCTGCACTACAAAACATGCTCTGTGTGCAACGGGGCCAGGTTGAAGAAGGAAAGCCTCTCGGTCACGATAAACGGGAAAAACATATATGAATTTACATGCATGACCATCGAACAGTCATACAGGTTCATAAAGAACCTGTCTCTTTCAGAGAAGCATAAGATTATAGCCGAAAGGCTGCTGAAGGAGATCGATAACCGCATAGGGTTCATGTTTGATGTGGGTCTTGATTATATTTCACTGGACAGGATGGCAAGTACCCTGTCAGGGGGCGAATACCAGAGGATAAGGCTTGCCACACAGATCGGGTCCGGTCTTGTAGGGGTTCTTTACATACTTGATGAGCCGACAATAGGTCTGCACCAGAAGGACAATCAAAAGCTCATCAATACGCTTTTAAGGTTAAGGAACCTCGGCAACACGGTCATAGTGGTAGAACACGATCCTGAAACAATTATGTCCTCGGATCATGTAATAGACATGGGGCCTGGTGCGGGACATAAGGGAGGAGAAGTTGTTGCAGAAGGCACTCCGGCACAGATAATGGACAACAGCGCATCTCTGACAGGCAGGTATCTTTCCGGCAGGCTTTCCATTCCCGTCCCGCAGAAAAGGAGGCCGGCGGGGTACAGTTTTTTAAAAATATACGGTGCGGATACCAATAACCTGAAGCACATAGATGTGAGTTTTCCTGCGGGCGTGTTTACGTGCGTAACAGGCGTGTCCGGCTCGGGCAAAAGCAGCCTTGTGGTTGATACGCTTTATAACGTCCTTTACCAGAAGCTTTATGGTCCTACGGGCATTACTGTCCGCTACAAGAAGATCGAGGGTGTACAGCTGGTCGATAAGGTCATCCAGATAGACCAATCCCCCATCGGCAGAACGCCGCGTTCAAATGCCGTAACGTACACGGGTGTATTTGAGCCTATAAGGGATCTGTTCACACAGACACCCGAAGCAAGGGCAAGGGGTTATGCCAAGGGCAGGTTCAGCTTTAACGTCAGGGGCGGCAGGTGTGAAACATGTGACGGCCAGGGCTTCCTGCAGATAGAGATGCATTTTTTGCCGGATATTTACGTTCAGTGCGACGGATGCAAGGGCAAGCGCTACAACAGGGAAACACTTGAAGTATATTATAAAGGCAGGAATATTGCCGATGTTCTTGACATGTCTGTTGAGGAAGCACTGGGCTTTTTCAGCAATATACCTGCAATAAAGGACAAGCTACAGACCTTGTACGATGTAGGGCTCGATTACCTGAAGCTCGGGCAATCCGCTACAACGCTTTCCGGCGGTGAGGCACAGAGGGTGAAGCTTGCAAAAGAGCTCAGCAGGAGAAGTACCGGCAGGACGGTGTACATCCTGGATGAGCCTACAACAGGCCTGCATTTTGACGATGTCAAGAAATTGCTGAACGTACTGAACAGGCTTGTCAACGAGGGCAATACGGTCATTGTCATAGAGCACAACCTCGATGTGATAAAATCAGCAGACCACATCATTGACCTGGGGCCCGACGGCGGCGAGAAGGGCGGGTATGTTGTTGCAACCGGCACTCCGGAAGAAATTGCCGGGACTGCGGCCTCATATACGGGCGAGTATCTGAAAAAAGTGCTGAACCACCGAGATTAGCCTGAATGTGTGATAAGAAAGTTTGCTCGTTTGCTCAACTCTGCGTTACATAGGGGCTGCTGCGAATGAATGCACAACCGAAAAGTCATTGTCAATTTTGGGCTTAACCTATTGCTGCGGACTCATGGGCAGGCCTTTGTATCCCTGCCGGACGTCCTTGTTGATCTTTTGCTTGAGGTCTTTCGCCATGCCTGTTGTGTATTGCTCCACGGTTGCGGCATTGTGTGTATTTACACTGTCTACATGCTTTTGCTCATGGCCTGCTATGTCTTTGATCAGAAATACACCTGCTACAATGATCCCTATTATCACCAGCCATTTTATCAGCTTCATGTGCATAATATAACCCGTATTTAATGACCTGTCCAGCAGCCTTAAAAATAATTTGTTTAAATGGGGGAAAATTGGTAAACATTTTATCAGGGGTTGAATTATGAATATCAAGACAATGTACAGACGGTTTACACGCAGGTTTGAGGATATGGATGATTATGAAAGAATGAGGGTTTATACTATAACGGGTATCTGTGCTTTTACATTCATAGTTATTGTCGGACTGACAGCATTGTTTTACTTAAGATATCTTGACGTAGTTATAAGCGTTGATACTGCCGGTTTGCTCGGGAAATCCGCCGTATTTGTAGATAACACGTCTTCTTCATCGCTCAGACATGTTTATGTAAGCATGGATGGAACATATACAACCGAGGTTAATGAAATAAAGCCAAAACAATCTATAGTTGTATATTTTACATCTTTTAAGCCGCAGCCGCAGCAAAATTACATGCCTAAAAAGGTAACGGTAAGGTCAGGCTTTGCTGTTAAAACAAAATCCATATCCGCTTCAACACAATAATGCATGAACAACAAAGATGTTTATATTGAGGTCATCCTGCCCGTACCTGTTGATCACGGGTTTATTTACAGGCTTGATAAAAATGCAGGTATTGCTTATCCGGAACCTGCTGCAGGACAAAGGGTCATTGTGCCTTTCGGCACGAGGATACTTGCCGGCATCATAAGCAGGGCAGGGGTTGATAAACCCGGGTATGAAACAAGATCTGTTAAAGAGATCATAGACCATAAACCGTGTTTATCAGAAGCCCTTATCAAACTTCTTTTATGGTCATCTGATTATTATTTCCATCCTGTTGGTGACGTGTTTAAACAATTCATGCCCCATAAAGATATAAAACTTGAGGCAAATAAATTATATAGGTTATCATTACAATACGTTTATTTTGAAGGATTAAGTGACAAAGAACTCAATGTAATAAATTATTTAAAGAATAAGAAATCCGTATCAAGAAATACATTGATAAGCAGGTTCGGCATAAATAATGTCAACGGCCTTGTTAAAAAAGGCTTTGTTGAGGCTGCATTTAAATCTATCAAAAAGATATCAGAGTCATCGCAAGAAATCCCATCTTCTCTTAAGATTGACGAGGCGCCCATGCGAAACCTGGGGCAGAAATTAGTAACCCTTACCGATGAACAGAAAAATATTATAACCGCGCTTACAGAAAGTCTGGATACAGGCGCATTCACGACTGCCCTGATCATGGGTGTAACAGGGAGCGGTAAAACAGAGATATACATGCGGGTCATAGCAAAAACAATAGAGGCCGGCAGGAACGCGATTATTCTGGTGCCTGAAATAGCGCTGACACCCCAGCTTGTTCAGCGGTTTGTTACAAGGTTCGGCAGCATTGTCGGCATTGTTCACAGCGGTATAAAGCCGTCATTGCAGAAAAAGACGCAGGAAGACATACTGAACGGCAGGGTACGCATTGTAATCGGTGTGCGTGCAGCAGTCTTTGCACCCGTAAGTAACGTGGGTGTTATCGTAGTTGATGAGGAACACGAGCATACCTATAAGCAAGAGGACAGGTTCAGGTACAATGCAAGGGACGTGGCAATCATGCGTGGCAAGCTTGAGCAGGCGCTCGTCATACTCGGCAGTGCAACACCTTCAATTGAGTCATACTATAACGCATCAACAGGCAAGTACAAATTTTACCGGCTCTATCACAGGATACATAACCTGCCTATGCCCGAGATACACGTTATTGATCTCAGGAAAGAGCATCCGCACAGGATCGGCAGCGAGATACTGACAAAACCCGTTGTTGACGCGCTGTCCCTGACGTTATCCAGGGGCAAGCAGGCAATTATAATGCTGAACAAAAGGGGCTATTCCTCGAGCCTTGTTTGCACCGGCTGCGGGCATGTTGAGAAATGTCCCGAGTGCGATATTCCTCTTACCTATCACAAAGTCACGCAAAGGCTGATGTGTCATTATTGCGGCTATTCTTCTGCTGTTTTACCCCGGTGCCCGGCGTGCGGTTCAAATGACATAAGGCCGCTCGGTATCGGTACCCAGAGGCTTGAAGAAGAGATAAAAAGAATATTCAATGACATAAAATTCGTAAGAATGGACAGTGATACAACAGGGAAAGCGGGTTCCCATGAAGGGCTCATCAATATGTTCGGGACGGGAGAGGTTTTCCTGCTGATCGGCACACAGATGGTTGCAAAGGGACTGGATTTTCCCGATGTTGAGCTCGTATGCCTTCCGATGCTCGATGTCGGGCTCAATGTCCCTGATTTCAGGAGTGCGGAACGCATATTCAATATTATCACCCAGTCGGCTGGAAGGGCAGGAAGGGGATCAAGCGGTGCAAGGGTGTTTATCCAGACATATAACCCCGGGTACTATGCTGTTAAGCATGCGGTTGAATACAATACCGACGCATTCTATGCAACAGAGCTCGGATACCGGAAAGAGCTCCTGTACCCGCCTTTCTCAAGGATCGCGCTGTTCATATTCAAGGATAAAAGGCTCGATAAGCTGCATGCTGCAATGGGAAAGATCGGCAGTGAAATAGAGGCATTGCCAAAATCCGTGCAGGCATACGGTCCTGTTCCTGCTCCTATGGCAAAGGTAAAAGGTACCTATGTTTATCACCTGCTTTTGAAATCCGCCAGGACGCAGCAGCTTGTGGATGTACTACATCGCATGGATGAGAGGTTCAAGAAATTAATCGGCGACGTAAGGGTTGTTATAGACATGGACCCGCAGTACTTTGTATGAAGGGGTTCACCCCGTTAGAAAGCCCCACCATTTATGGTGGGGATAATAGGATAATTGTTAAATTCCTTATAGAAAGGGCGTGGTTTAAAGCCACGTCCTTTCTAACGGGGTTTACTTTTTGATTAAAATTTACTATCTTTAACTATTGCTCATTGAATGCATGGCTGTATTGCGGTTGTATATAATGTGGGGGGAAGATTATGACAACTATAGCTCTTAATGCGATGGGCGGTGATTATGCTCCTGACGAGATACCAAAGCCACGCGTAGCCATACTTTCAAACGGCACCGAGGAGATAAAAGGTACTGCAGAAATGATTAAGGCGCACAAGTTTCTCAAGGAATTCCGGAAGATTAACTTTGTCGGCAATATCGAAGGTGTGGATATACCAAAAGGGACAGCGGATAAGGTGGCTGCAAAGGCGGCAAGCAGCGGCATGATTAAGGAGATTTCTGCTACCATTAAAGACTTTAATCCGCATAAATCCTGATCCGCGTATATGGAGCATGTAATTTACAGATGGGATCTTGATAAAACCTATCTCAAAACGGAATTCGATACATTTAAAGACATTATAAAAATAGCATTTGAGCAGGCAGAGGAAAAACAGAGCGTTCCGGGCGCACCTTCACTGTTGAAGGAACTGCAAAAAAATGAGAATAACCAGATATATTTTATATCCGGCAGCCCGAAACAGATGCGCAAGGTGCTTGAAAAGAAACTTACAATAGACGGGATCAGGTGGGAACAGCTTGTGCTGAAGCCCAACCTCCAGAACCTCCTTCTGGGGCGTTTCCATGCAATGAGGGAACAGATAGGGTTCAAGCTGCCCATGCTGCTGGAAGACAGGGTAAAAGGCAGGAAAGAACTGAAAGAGGTATTGTTCGGGGACGATGCCGAATCGGACGCTTATATATACTCATTATACGCGGATACCATTGCAGGCAAGGTAAAGGAAGAAACAATTCAGAAGGTCATGGAGCTTGTGCACGCACCGCACGCAAATATAAAAAAGATTTCCGTTTTACTTGACCATATCCACCATACTGATTCGGTAGAAAAGATCTTTATCTATCTTGAAAAGAAATCACCGCCAAAAAGATTTGAGGTGTACGGAAGCAGGCTTGTTTCCATATACAATTATTTCCAGGCTGCACTGGTATTATACACAGAGGGCCTGATGGTGCTTGCATCAATAATAAGGCTGATACTTGATCTGATTTTTGAATACAAATATTCCCCGGAAATACTGGCAAATTCCCTTCAGGACCTCATGAGGAGGGGCATACTGAACATGGAGCAATCAGCAAGGATAGTGGAAGGCATAAAGCATAACCTCAATGTAAAGGTGATTCCTTTGCCGGACGGATTTTATGAAAGGCTGGTCGGGCTTTTTGACACCCTCCGGGAGGCCGGAGAGGAAAGCCTGGAAAAGCAGGAACCAGAGGCTCTTGATTACGTTAAGCTGTACAACAAGGAGCATGAGAAATTTATCAGGCAAAAGAGATCCATGATCGACAGAATACTTTGGTTTGATAAATAAGACCTCCATCCTGAGAAAAATAAACCAATCAAACTCTTCCCTCCCTGTTATAATCTTAAGCCCTTGGGAAAAAATAAAGTTGACTTGTGAACCGGAATATTGATATGAAAGCATTATGCTCTGTACGGCAGAGAGTTTTCTCGTGCAGCGGGGCTCCTTCGAGTGCTGTGATCTAAAGCAAAAGCTATGACACAGCGCCGATAGGGTATGGTTGGAAACGATCGTGCCTCCCGTGATTGGAAAGAAGGATGAAAACAGAAAAAAATACAGACAAATACGGAAGACGTCATACATACCTCAGGATTTCACTCACCGACAGGTGCAATCTTTCCTGTTTCTACTGCACGCCAAAGTACGGACTAAAGCTTTCAGACAGGGCGGATCAACTCGGTCGCAGGGAAATAGTAAGGACAGTACGCATAGCAGCAGAGTTCGGCATAAGCAAGATAAGGTTCACAGGCGGTGAACCGCTTTTCAGGAAGGACATACACAGTATCATAAGACAGGTCAAAGCCATACACGGCATTGAGCGCGTGTCCATAACAACGAACGGCGTCATGCTGAAGCACACGGCCGCTGCACTCAAGGACGCAGGCCTTGATTCACTGAACATAAGCCTGGACAGCCTTGATCCTGAAAGGTTCAATACCATAACAGGCAGTAACGCATTCCATGATGTAATGGACGGGATATTCGCAGCAATCGGGCAGGGGTTCAGACCGAAGATAAACGTGGTTGCGCTTGATTCACTCGGACTCGATGAGGCAGACCGCTTCCTTGAATTTGCATCAATCCATCCCGTCACTGTCAGGTTCATAGAATTAATGCCGCTTTGCGGTGAAGGAAGCTCAAAGACCGGGTTTGTGCCTGTCAGTACGATCGAGGAATACCTTGTCATGAAGCACGGGCTTATGAACCCATCCATGGACGGCGTTGCAAAGGTTTATCCGCTTGGCAGAAGGGGCGCAATAGGGTTCATCTCACCCATATCGCATCCGTTCTGCGACAAATGCAACAGGATAAGGCTTTCTTCAACAGGCACGCTGTACGGGTGCCTGTTTGACAGCAGCGGGATCAATATAAGGCACATGCTGAGAAACAATACCGGTGACGAAGAGATCATGCACATATTCAGGGAAGTGCTGTTGTTTAAGAAGCCGTCGCACGGACTCGACGAGTCAAACCTGAAAGACAGGGCGCCCGAGATAAAAAACCTTATAAGGCTTATAGGAGGATAGCATGTACGATACTTCTGAAAAGTATAGTTCTTTAAGGACCGCATCAGCAGTAGCACAGGTAAAGACAAGCAAAAAGGTAATGGGCCTTATAAAGGACAACAGGATAGAGAAGGGCGACGTGTTCGAGGCCGCGAAGATCGCAGCTATAATGTCCGCAAAGCGCACGTCGGAGCTTATACCGCACTG
Organism: bacterium; assembly: GCA_021789095.1. Taxonomy (GTDB): domain Bacteria; phylum JAMCPX01; class JAMCPX01; order JAMCPX01; family JAMCPX01; genus JAJYJX01. The sequence continues at coordinate 3,833 of JAJYJX010000058.1, read as the reverse complement.
TCATCCCATACCCATCGACAATATTGCAGTGGAATTTTCGACCACACCTGAAACAATCTCGATCCATGTTACCGCAAAGACAGTGTGGAAGACCGGCGTGGAAATGGAGGCACTCGTGGGTGCAAGCATTGCAGCACTTACTATTTATGACATGGTCAAGCCGCTCAACGAGGTCTGTGAGATTACGGGTATAAAGCTGCTGGAGAAGGCGGGCGGCAAGTCCGATTTCACGGAGAAGTTCGATAAGCCGCTCAGGGCATGCGTCCTGGTTGCATCCGATGCAACATCATCAGGCAAAAGACAGGACAAATCAGGCAAGGCCATAAAGGAAGAGATCACAAAACACGGGCTTGATATTGTTGAATTCAGGATCCTCCCTGATGAAAGGGAGGAGATAAAAAATACGCTGCTTGAATGGGTAAACAAAAAGATCGATATAATCTTTACGACAGGAGGAACAGGTCTTGGGCCAAGGGACGTTACTGTGGAGGCAACAAAGGAGGTCATTGAAAGGGAGGTGCCCGGCATTTCAGAGGCGATGAGGTCGTTCGGCCAGCAGAGGACGCCTTTTTCCATGCTTTCAAGGGGCATAAGCGGAGTCAGGGACACTACGGTAATCATAAACCTGCCCGGCAGTTCAAAGGGCGTTAAAGAGTCGCTCGATGCGATCCTGCCCGGCGTATTCCATATTTTCCCGATGCTCAGGGGTGCGGCGCATGGCAAGCAATAAAACAGGACCTCTGATCAGCATACAAAAAGCATTGGAAATTATCCTTAAGCAGGTAAAGGGCACAAGAACAAGGGCGCTTTCTCCACTTGATGCGGTAGGCTGCGTGCTTGCAGAGGATGTGATCTCGCCTGACAGACTGCCGAGGTTCTCACAATCCGCAATGGACGGCTACGCGGTCAGATCCGAGGACACATCTGAAGGAAAGCCGGTGCTTCTGAAGGTTGCATTCAGCGTATTCCCGGGTGACAGCATTGAGAACCTGTATCTTAAAAACAACGAGGCATTTGAGATCACAACAGGAGCTCCTGTGCCTGACGGCGCGGATGCTGTCATAATACTCGAGGATGTTGAGAAGAAAAACGGGACAATAGAGTTCAGAAAAAAGGTAAAAAAAGGCGCTAATATAAGGATGGAAGGCGATGATATCCGCATCGGAGATATTGCAGCAAAGAAAGACACTGTTATTATACCTGCTATGGTAGGTTTGTTCGGGGCATTGGGCATCAAATCGGTCAACGTGCTTGCACCGCCGGAGATCGGTATAATCACAACAGGCAGCGAGCTTGTTTCACCGGAAGACGAGCCCGGCAAATACCAGATAAGGGACTCAAATGAGTGGAGCCTTGTTGCGCTTCTCGGTACCATGGGCATAAAGCCTGTATTCACAAAAAGGTTCACGGATACAAAGGGATCTATATGTAATTATCTTGAATCTATATCAAATATGCCTGATATGTTTGTACTTACCGGTGGTGTATCCGTAGGCAGTCATGACTATGTTAAAGAAGAACTGCAGTCATTCGGAGTTGAAACGCTGTTCTGGAGGGTTTCTCAAAAACCTGGCAAACCATTTTATGCAGGTGTAAAAGACAAGACCATGTTTTTCGGACTGCCCGGCAACCCTGCCGCTGTTATTGTGTGTTTTTATATTTATATCAGGAGTGCGATAAGGAAGTATATGGGCAAACAGCCTTTTACTTTGCACGAGATCAATGCTGAACTGGACAGCGAGGCAAAACCGGATAAAAGCAGAACATCTTTTATACGCGCAAGGTATGAAAATAACAGGGTCGCGCCGCTGAAAGGCCAGGACTCGCACATGCTTTTGTCGTTCTCGAATGCAAACGCTTTGATCGTGCTTGAACCAAAAGATAAACCCTGCAAAAAAGGCGAGCAGGTAAGGGCCTATTTGCTGGACAATCAGGGATAACAACCCGGTGAATATGTAATCCTATGTGAAATACCATTTTCAGAGCAACGTCCTTACTTGACAAAGGTTTTTTATTAAACTATGCTCTTATCACTTATCTAAAGCAAGGGAGGGGTACCATGTCTAAGGAAATTAAAAAGACGCCTTCAGCTTATGATTACCAACTCTTAATAAAGCATATCTTTAACGCTCCAATTTACTATGATCCGGATCAGGAAATTGTTTATAGAAACCTCAAAAGACTAACATACAGAGAGTTTAAAGAGCGGGTTCATAGAATAGCCCATGGTCTTAAGAGCATGGGTATAGGTCCCGGGAAAACGGTCGGTGTAATGGATTGGGACACTCACAGATATCTTGAATTATACTTTGCTGTACCCATGATGGGAGCCATACTGCATACAATCAATGTCCGTCTTTCCGCAGAACAGATTCTTTATACAATAAATCATGCAGAAGATGACATACTGTTTGTCAACAAAGATTTTTTACCTCTCTACGAAGCTGTTAAGGATAATCTTGGAACAGTAAAAAAGGTAGTTCTTCTGACCGATGATGAAAATGATAAATTAGCCTCTAAGTTCGATGGAGAGTATGAGTCTCTGGTTAAGGGTTCCAATAATTCTTATAACTTCCCGGACTTCGATGAAAACACAAGGGCAACTACCTTCTACACAACCGGGACCACCGGTTCACCAAAAGGTGTTTATTTCAGTCACAGGCAGTTGGTGTTACACTCCATTGTTATTTTAGCAGGCGGGGCTGCGATAGCTACCCATCGCAGAATGGGAACGGATATTGTGTACATGCCGCTCACGCCTATGTTTCATGTGCATGCATGGGGTTACCCTTATTTTATGACCATGCTTGGTGTTAAACAGGTTTATCCGGGCAGATACGAAGTTCCCCTGATTTTAGAGCTCATCAAAAAAGAAGGAGTAACGCTGACCCATACGGTGCCGACAATAGCGCAGATGATTCTAACGGCAAAAGAAGCAGAGACTGTAGACCTTTCAAAATTAAGACTTACGATTGGAGGGGCAGCCCTTACCGAAAGTTTATGTAAAATGAGTCTTGATAGAGGTATAGATGTAACCAATGGGGATGGCATGTCTGAAACATGTCCTGTTATTGATGCAACCTACTTAAAATCATATATGTCAAACTGGTCCAAAGAAAAACAAATCAAAATAAGATGTAAGACAGGCCAGCCAATGGGGTTAACCTATATTGAAATTATAGATCTCAATGGTAAATTTTTGCCCCATGACGGTGTAAGTGAAGGAGAAATTGTTGTGCGATCACCATGGCTTACACAGGGGTATTTTAAAGATCCTGCAAGATCGGAAGAACTATGGAAAGATGGATGGTTGCACACAGGGGATATTGGATATATTGATCCGGAGGGATATGTAAAGATAACTGAGCGGCTAAAAGATGTTATAAAGACCGGCGGTGAATGGATATCATCTCTGCAGCTTGAGGATATCATAACACAGCATGAAGCTGTAAATGAGGCAGCAGTGATAGGTATTCCAGATGAGAAATGGGATGAGAGGCCTCTGGCTGTTGTAACTGTAAAGGATAACTACAAGGGGAAGATTTCCGGGAAGGAACTGAAGGAATTTTTCATTAGGTTTGTTGATCAGAATGTAATTCCAAAATGGGCTGTTCCGGACAGGGTTGAAATTGTAGATGCTATACCAAAAACAAGCGTCGGTAAAATTGATAAAAAGGTAGTTCGGCAATGGTATAAGCAGTAGGTTTTAAGAAACCTAAGCTTATAGTATTAAAATTTAGTAAAAGGAGGTAAGTTTATGTCCGAAGTAAAGTTTGGCAATCCGGCAATACCGGGGATAATGGCTATGGCGGTTTTAACGTTTCTCTTCAACA
>JAJYJX010000057.1 GCA_021789095.1 bacterium | reverse complement strand
TAACATGCATAGATTTCCGGTCACAAAATCGGGTTACGAAAGTTTGAAAGAGAAGCTGAAGGCGCTTCAGCAAAATGAGAGGCCAAAAGTTGTGGAGGCGCTTTCCGAAGCAAGAGGACACGGGGATTTGAGCGAGAATGCGGATTATGAAAGTGCAAAGGAAAAACTTGCTTACCTTGATGCAAGGATAGCGGAGATCAAGAATAAGCTTGCGAATGCGGAGATAATAGAGATTGATAAGAGCAAGATGGATACAGGGCAGGTGGCTTTCGGCGCATTTGTTTCGCTTAAGGATGTAAATACCAACAGCGTTGTCAGCTACCTGATAGTCGGAGAGGAAGAGGCTGATGTTTCAAACGGAAGCATATCGATCACCTCCCCGCTTGCACGGGAGCTTATAGGCTGCAGGAAGGGAGATGTAGTGGAGATCCAGACTTCAAGGGCGGTAAGGGAGTATGAGGTTTTAGACATCTCGTATGACAAACTGGACAAATAAATCCACAACATGGTTGACAAACAAAATATACTTTATATAATTGAAAATGTTCTTGCAGGCGGATAGCTCAGTTGGTAGAGCGCCACTCTTACACGGTGGATGTCGCAGGTTCGAATCCTGTTCCGCCTACGTTTTATGGGGCCGTAGTTCAGTTTGGTTAGAACGTCCGCCTGTCACGCGGAAGGTCGCGGGTTCGACCCCCGTCGGCCCCGTTTCTTATACGCAAGAGTTTCAATCTGTGTCAGAATGTGATATGTTACGCATATGTTTTCAGGCTTTCTTATACTACTGGCACAGATTGTAAGCGTAGTACTTACGGTTTATTATTGGCTTATCATTATACGGGCACTGTTAAGCTGGGTGAATCCGGATCCGTACAACCCTGCTGTAAACTTACTTTACAGAGTGACAGAACCAGTGCTGGGACCGCTGCGCAGACTCATACCAGTGGGTTCTGGCTATGGAATAGATTTCTCGCCTGTAATAGCATTTTTCATCATCATATTTGTGAAATCACTTATAGTAAAGGCACTGCTGCTGCTTGCTTTCAAGCTGCGATCCTGAAAAGGAACAACGGTGTTTTCTTCGTTGGCAATCTAAATTATTTCATTCATTCCTATGTCGTTGTATATACAAAGCTGTATGAATTGTAAGAAAAATAATCTACCGGAAAACAGGGAATGGGATCTTGTGTTCCTGCCCCTGGTATTTTTGTTTGCTTTTATCTTCGCGTTTAACAACATCTTTGAAGCTGATACATTGTGGCACCTGAAACTCGGCCAATACATACTCAGTACACATAGTTTTCCGTACCATGACATATTCTCGTACACCCTTGCCGGCACAAAGATCTACCCTGTGGAATGGCTGTTCGAGGTTGTCTGGTTTATTATTTACAGGCTCTTTGGTGTTGCAGGTCTGGTAATAATAAAGGCAATTGTTACAGGGGGTAGCGCTGTATTACTTTACCTGTCATTTCAGAATTATAGGATCAACAGGTATGTCAGCTTGGCTATAATAGCAGGTATATTCATTACCGCGGGTTCTTACTTCGTTGACAGGCCCCAGCTCATTACATACCTGTGTCTGGCGATGTTTGTATTTATTACCTCTTTACCCGGCATGGAAAACAAAAGGTTTTTGTGGCTTATGCCTTTTGTAATGCTTGTTTGGGTCAACGCTCATCCCGGTGCTGTATTCGGCATTCTATTTTTGTTTGCGTGGCTGATGGAAGGCTTTCTATCGTTATTGAAGCAGGACATAAAACCGGGATTGTTCCATGAAAGGTTGATAATATTCTTTATTGCATGCCTTGTTACATTGATAACACCAAGCACCTACCATCTTTACACATTCCTGTTTCATCATGTTACATCACTTGGTTCAAAAAGCGGGCTTGAATATGTTACAGAGTTTATGCCTCCTTCTTTATCCCAGAGCCCGGCAATGTTTGCCGGACTCGTTGTGTTCACTGTTATATTAATCGCAGGTCTTTTCAGAATGCCGCTGAGGTATGTTTTATTCGGACTTGTCATGATTCCGTTATCGTTTGATATGCGCAGGATGGTTATTATGGCTTTGATCGGCGTTGCATGCGGTGCAGGTATAACAGTAGACAGGTGGCTCTCATGGATAAGAAATATGAAAAAGGGTTATTTGTTCCTTATCCCTGTTTATGCGGCCTGTCTTATACTTCCGTTTTCCTATGAAGTATACCAATGGAAAAACGATTATGTAGGGTATAAAGGCGTAGGCATACAAAGGCAATTCTATCCTGACAGGGCTATAAACTTCATCCTCGAACATCATATGAAGGGTAATATCTATAATGCAATCAACTTCGGCGGCGCTGTGATATTCCTCGGTTATCCGGACATTAAGGACTTTATTGATACCAGACTTGAGCCTGAAAGGCTCTTGTTCTCTAAAGTAAATGATGCCATGGATAATCCTGCAGAGTTCGATGATCTTATGCAAAAATACGATGTTGCCTATGCGCTTGTAGAAACATATGTGCCAAGGAATTATGGCAGGTTGTTTCCCGCTCCTGCATGGAAGCTTGTGTATTTCGACGATTATGCGCAGATCTATGTAAAAAGCGGAACAGGTAACGATGGAATCATAAAAGATTATGCTTATGACGTTTTTGATCCGTACTCATTCCTGTATTCGACTGCGCCGTTGTTTTCACCAGATGCTTATTTTACGCAGCCAGGACTCATTGAAGAGCTGCAAAATCTCGTAAGGGAGGTGCCGTACAGCGCAATGGCTCATCTAGAGTACGGCATTGCACTTATCTATAACAATGCAGATTATAATAACGGGCTGAAACAGATTGATAGTGCAAGACGAATAATGAGATATAATCCAAGGATATTGCTGTGGTACGGGATCGAGCACGGATTGAACGGCGATACCGGTAGGATGAAAAAAAGCTTTAACATGCTGAATACCGTCCTTGAATATCAGGAGGGTGCGACTGTTAAAAACAAGGCATTCATGAATTATGTGATGGGTTATTATTATTACCTTGCAGGCATGAACGATCAGGCGAAAAAAAGTTTAAAAAGGGCTTTGCAGTTTGATCCAAAACTTTCAGATGCCCGGACACTGCTGGATCACATACAGTAATCCAACCCGGTTCATACGAAACAAAAAAGCTTGACACATCCTTACATCAACGCATATATATCGTTTTAATGGAGGATAATATGGGTATGAAGCAAGGCTTGTTTGCGGTATTTTTAGTTTTTTTAACAGCAATAGCCGGATGTTCTGACAAGCACAGCGCATCAGATGCACGGTCAGGCAATAATAGCTCCAACAATATTACTATAAATGACGTGAGTCCTGGAACAGGATATGCGGATACCGGTATAGTGCTCAGCGGTTCTGGTTTTGGTTCGACACAGGGGACCGTGAAATTTGGTGATATAGAAATCACTGCCAGCGCATGGTCGGATACAGAAATACAAGTGATTGTTCCGGATATAACATCAGGTACGGTAAAGTTAAGCGTTGTTTCGGGTATTAAAACAAGCAATGCAAAGGACTTTACTGTCATGCCGTTTTTATCCGGTATAGACAAAGCCGATGTAATGCTCAACGATGTTATGATGATCCAGGGTACAGGGTTCGGTACGAACCAGGGAGGCAGTACAGTAGACTATGCCGGCACTGTATTGCCTGTTTCAGCATGGTCAAACAATCATATAACCGCGGCTGTCGGCAATATTACCCATGCGGCAACGGGCATGATCAATGTGGTTGTAAATAACAACGTGAGCAACGGGATTCCATTAACATTACATCCATCAATAACGTCTCTTTCGCCGGATACAGCGGAAAGAGGTGACGAGGTTTCCATCGCAGGCAATCTATTTGGTGTAAATCAGGGAACGAGCAGTGTTACCTTTTCAGGGATACCTGCAACAGTGATAAGCTGGGCTGATAACCTTATAAAGACAAAGGTACCTGACAATGCTGTTAAAGGAGGTGTTGTTGTATCGGTGAATGGTATTGCCTCATCAGCACAGGGCTTTACTGTAACAAAAATATTTTACTCCATAAATCAGCCAACCGGACTTGCAATGGATGAAAGCGGAAACATGTATGTTGCCAATTACAATGATGGCACAATTATAAAAGTATTGCCCGGTGGACTCACACAAACAACCATATACAAAGGCTTAAACAAGCCTTTAGGTCTGTACTATGCCCCATCATCAATCCTTTATGTTGCATGCGAAGGGGATGGAACGGTTCAGAAGCTTATACTTGGTAATCCTGTTACAGGCTATACCTTTGCATCGGGCTTTTCCATGCCTGCTGGCATTGCCTTTGACGATGCAGGCAATACGTATGTGACGAATTACGGGAACAATACCATATCAAAGGTTGATCTGAACGATGCGGTATCTACCTTTGCTACAGGCTTGAATAAACCCATGGGCATTGTATTTACAGGGCCATCTGGAGGGAAGACATTTAAGGTTGTAAATAATGGAAATGGAACCATAGCGGTTGTAGATCTTATGGGAGTTGTTTCGACCTTTGTCTCAAACCTTGTCTCGCCTCGTTATATTATAAGTGATAGCGATTATAGCCTTTATGTTACATCCAATGACAATGTAATCAGGGAAGTCACATTGTCTGGGTCTACTTTTACCTATGCAGTGGGTTTATCAGATCCTTTTGGACTGGTGATGGATAACAATGGGTCTGTATATGCTGCAAACCATGACACCAATTCAATATCAAAGGTCAACAACAGCTTCCAGGTTTATGCGCAGGGTTTTTACAAGCCATGGGGTATTACATTCAGTACATCCGGTACAATGTTTGTAGCAAACCAAGGCTCTGAAGCTACAGGCGGCGGTTCTATTTCCATGGTAACCACGGAAGGACGTGTATTACCATTTATAAACCCGCTTGATCGATCTGCCTGTACTGCTTCACATATCATTAGTCCCAAAGGCATAACAACGGGGTTTCAGAATAATCTATTTGTAGCTCCGTCTATATCTTCATTGGCAGGGTATTATATTTCATCTATAACATATACTGGTAATGCTTCTGTATTCGGGGGATGCTCTATACAATCTTTCTTTTTTACCCCATGGGGTATTGCATTCAGCCCCCAGGCAGGGCTATTATATGTAACCGATCATATTGGCATTGTGTTTACAGCGACATCGGATGGCAAAAGATACTTTTTTGCATCGGTAGGGTATAAGCCAGAGGGAATCGCATTGGATGCAAATGGCAATGTGTATATAGCCAATAGTGCCGGTAATTCAATATCCATGGTTACAGCAGCAGGTACAGTAACGACAACATACGCATCGGGATTCAGTATGCCGTCGGATATAAAGCTTGATGGTAAAGGTGAATTGTTCGTATCAAATTATGGAGGTAATTCTGTCTCGATTGTTACTCCGGCAAATGGAGCAGGTGTCTTTGCTAAAGGTATACAAAACCCTACAGGTATAGCTATTGATGAAAGTGGAGGTTTGTATGTTGCAAGTGAATCAGACGGTAAAATATACAGATTAATTCATACGGTGAGTGGCTATGTATCTGGCTTGAATGCACCGGAAGCAATGGTAAGAGGCAATGATGGCTTTGTTTATGCGTCTGACAGCAGCAATAATAGTATCTATCGTATAAGCAGTATTGATACAATTACAACCTTTGCATCTGGTATTACTTCGGTATCATGGTTTGCGTTTGATAATGCAGGGAATGTGCTGTTGACCAATTTCCTCGATGGAACACTGCTGAGAATATCCGGCAATAATGTAAACGTGTTTGCTTCAGGGTTCAGCGGTCCTACCGGCATTGCAGCAGATAATACCAACAATCTTTATTATGTGATGAACTATCTTAACAATACAGTATCCATTGTTACTTCTTCAGGGGTTGTTTCAACATTTGCAGTAGGGCTTTCTGGACCAATGGGTGCTGCCTTCCTTTCACCGGGCAATCTCTATGCTGCAAACAACCATAATGGTACAATTGCAAAGGTGGTTCAGGGCAGCGGGGTAAGTGTATTTGCTTCAGGATTTATATTGCCAATGGGGCTCGCTCTCGACGATCAGCACAATCTTTATATTACCGATCAAGCTGCCGGCATAGTTTATAGAAGCGACCCTGCAGGCACGGTGCTGCCATTTGCAAGTGTCGCTTCGCCTTTTGGCATTGCATTTGACGGGAACGGTAATCTGTTTGTATCGGATACCGCTGATAAACAAATAAAAGAGATTGTCCTTCAATAGAAGAGCCTTTTATGCGTCTGCATAAAGTTTCAGTTTTTATCCCGTCAGAAAGCCCCGCTATGTATGGCGGCGATAATGGGATAGTATTTAAATGCTTTATAGAAAGGGTGTGGTTCAAAGCCACATCCTTTCTAACGGGGTTTACTTTATTTTCCTTGTTTGTTATCTGTGGGTGTTCAGGCTCACGGACAGATGGCAGTATAAGCTTGAGTATCCATTCTATACCACCGCAGCCTGTTACTGTGCTGAATACCCTTAGCCTGCCGCAGCATGCCGATAATGTTATAATCACAATAACCGGCAAAGACTTCAGTCCCATTGTTAAGGATGTAAGTGTTGCAGCAAACCCTTCCGGTGTAACCATCAACGGCATACCCGAAGGCTATAACCGCACTGTCGGTGTAGAGGTGAAGGACGCATCCGGTGCTGTTATTGCAAGGGGCAAGACGACAGGGATCAGGATCATAGCTGGTAGTGTAAATAATGTTGATACACTTATAACCGGGACAGGTGTCTTCACACGGCTTGAATCGAAACCCATACCAAGGGCGTTTGCAGTATCAAGCCAGCTGCCAGACGGCACCTATATAATAATGGGAGGTATTGTAAAAGGGCAGTCGCCGTGTGGGCAGGGATGTGTCCAATACAATGCAACGTCGCAAACAGAGCGCTACGATCCCAAAACAGGCACGTTCAGCCCGGGGCCGCAAATGACCGAGACGCGGGTTTTCTTTACTGCGAATGCATTGTCCGACGGCAGTATTGCGGTTATCGGAGGTACGGATATTGTAAATATAAACTGCAACATGACTGCATGCTCTATAACTGTACCTGGGGAACACACGAAAACATCGATAGAAGTTTATGATCCTGTATCGGACAATTTTTATAAAGGACTGACATTAACCATGCCGAGAGCTGGGCATACGGCTGATATTTTAACAGGGGACACCTTGCTCATTTCAGGAGGCATAAGCACAAACCGCTCTGCAAACAGTGCTGAACTTGTAGACATAAAAACAGGCAAGTTTGCTACATACGCAATGTCTTTTGCAAGGTCATTCCAGACCACTGTCGTTTATTCCGATGATGAAGTATTTTTGGCATGCGGAAATAGTGCTGGCAGCAATGCCGAGTTTTTCCAGTTATCCGGGTTTACATTGTCAAACAATATTACCTGTACAACCTATTTTCCGTCTTCAGCATTTATACACGACGAAGAAGAGATCCTTGTCAACGGCGGGGTTAATGCATACTGGCAGCCGGTTTCACAGTTGATGCTTATAGACCCTTTTAACAGGGTTGTTCACAGTTATTACAGCATGACTTTACCCCGTGCGTTGTTCTCTGATATCCTCCTGGGTGACGGGAATGTCCTGATTGCCGGCGGTATAACCACGCCTGTTTTTACACCGACATGTTCGGCAGAGGTATTCAGCCCTGTATCGAAATCCTTTGTAAAATACCCGTCACTTTCTATCCCACGTGCAGGTTATACAGCCCAGAATCTGCAGGACGGCTCCGCCCTGATAGTCTCTGGTTTCTCCGCAATAAATCCGTTAACTATTGACATAACGTTCCCTGACACAGCAGAAATCTACAATCCATAACCCTGTTTTGCTTAAGACAGATACCCGCAGACCATAAGCTGAGTTACAATCTTTTCTGACCCGGAAAATACGTTTGAGAAATAGGGGAGTTTAAGTAATGAGCGAAGGGGTGCCCATCTCCCAGATGAGTACCCCGAGCGCATGAGCAAACTCTCCTATTGCATTTTTCGGGCTAACGGGGTTTACTGTATTTTCTGTATTTAACGTGTATAGTATAAAGAAAAAAAGAAAGGTTAAAGAATGAAGTCATTTGATAAATTGGTCGGGATAATGGCAAGGCTGCGCAGCGATAACGGCTGCCCGTGGGATAGGGCGCAGGATATAGACAATCTCAAACAGTATGTAATTGAAGAGGCTTACGAGGTCGTTGATGCAATAGAAACAGGCAAGCCGGACGATATAAGAGAGGAGCTGGGCGATCTCGCATTGCAGGTTGTTTTCATAGCAAGGCTTGCGCAGGAAAAAGGCTGGTTCGATATTGATGATGTTCTTGAAGGCATCAACAGCAAACTGGTACACAGGCATCCGCATGTGTTCGGGACCAAGAGTGTAAGTTCCAAAGAGGATGTATTGAAAAACTGGGGCATGCAGAAACACAGCGAAAAAGGTTCAAAGGTCTTTGATATACCGCTTCAAATGCCTTCACTTCTCGCATCGTACAGATTGCTGGAAAAAGCACAAAGACTCGGACTTAAACCCGTCAGGGTTGACACTCATGTTTCGTCAATAATAAAGGGGGGAACAAAACCGAAGATGGAGAAACAAATATCGGATCTTCTTTTATATGCAGTAACATTGTCACGAAAGAATGCCATAAACCCCGAGGACCTTTTAAGAAAAACCAACAGGACGCTTATAAAGAAACTGAAAATACTGGCACAAAGATAATTTTGACTTTTAGCATGTATATCTTATATTATTCCCTGAGCGCTTAATATGTATTTTAAAATAAAACTATGAAGATTACAAGGTATGCATTTATAATAACCGCATTGCTGGGTTTGGTTGCATTCGTGATGCTCAAGGTGATCCCTAAGGGTAGTGGCGTGCACCAGATAAAACAGCAAGAAAATGTTGCAGGACCGTCAGAAGGTGATTTTGTGCCGTCTTTTTCCCTGAAAGACATCTCCGGCAAGGAAAAAACACTGAATGATTACAATGACAGGATTATCCTTGTCAATTTTTGGGCAAGCTGGTGCGGACCGTGCAACGAAGAAGCGTCTTCACTTGAAGAGATGTACAAGCATCTGCGCTCAAAGGGTGTTGCATTGGTGGCTATAAGTATAGATCACCATATGAGGCCGGTTAACAGGTTTGTTAAAAAATATTCCATAACCTTCCCTGTACTTCTGGATCCGGAGGAAAATGTTGCATCAGCTTATGGTATAACAGGAGTTCCGGAGACATTCATATTGAACCAGGATCACAAGCTGATCAAGCACATTATAGGGCCGCTTGACTGGACATCTGGTAATGTTATGAGTTATCTATCCACACTCATGGCGGAGGGACAATGACAACAAAAGAGAAGGCGCTGGGAAGGAGCGGTCTTATTATCATAGGCTCGATTATAGGCATAATGTTTATTATTGGCGTTATAGGCTATATAAGCGGGAAGGTTTCCAACCCGGACGGAAGCCGGACAAATGCCGGTGCACCTGACGAAAATGCTCCTGCGCCTGATTTTTCCCTGAAAACGACGGATAACAATGTTGTCAAACTCTCTGATTACAGAGGTAAAGTTGTATTCCTTAATTTCTGGGCTACGTGGTGCCCTCCGTGCAAGATGGAACTTCCGTCAATGGAGAAATTATCACAGAGTCTCAAGGATCAGCCGTTCGTAATACTTGCCGTTAATGTCGATGAGAGCGATCCGGATAATGTCAGGTTATTTGCACACAGCATGGGTTTGAATTTTACTGTACTTATAGACGACGGCTCCGTATCAGAAAAATACAGGGTAAACTCCATCCCAACGACCTTTATTATAAAAAAGGACGGTATAATTGATACCATTGTAACCGGTGCGAGACCGTGGAACGAACAGGGTTACGTGGATGATTTTTACAAGCTTATACATGAGCCGTATAAGAAGCAATAATGGTTGAATCAGTCAATGTTTCTATTTTCATAGCGTTCCTTGCGGGTTTATTTTCGTTTGTATCGCCATGCGTGCTGCCTATAATACCCTCCTACATAACCTACATAACAGGCCTGTCATTCGAAGATTTTAATCAGGAGCAGAATAAAGCATCTGTAAGGAAATTAACCATCATTCATTCTTTAATATTTATTGTCGGATTTACCATTGTATTTGTAGCCCTTGGTGCTTCTGCAACGGCTATCGGCAATATTTTCAGCAAATACAAAGAAGCAATAAGGATTGTTGGCGGAATTATAGTAATCCTGTTCGGCATACATATAACGGGACTTATAAATCTGAAGTTTCTCGAGAGTGAAAAAAAGGTGCATCTCAAGAATAAGCCGGCAGGTTATCTGGGCACGCTGCTTGTAGGCATAACATTCGGTGCGGGCTGGACCCCGTGCATAGGCCCCATACTTGGTGCAATACTGTATCTCGCTATGAACATGAAGACCGTGTACTCGGGTGTAATCATGTTGACCGCGTATTCGCTTGGGCTCGGGGTACCGTTCTTTCTATCTTCACTTGCCATAAACAGCTTTCTTGTTTACTTCAAAAAAATCAGAAAATATGTAAAGGCTGTGACAATAGCTTCGGGGGTATTCCTTATCATGATCGGAGTGCTGCTTGTCAGCAATCGATTTGCAACGGTATCGAACTATTTCCAGCAGTTAATGCCAAATATAAACATCGAAGCAAAATAACCGATTATGGTTAACTCAAAAAGTGCATTTTTTGGGTTAAGCCTTTTTTACCAGCAGCTTGAAATGGGTGTCGTCGAGCTTATCGATTGAAACAATCGTGTTGCCGTCGTCCTCAAGGCTCCGCGGTACATTCGTTATCGGTTCACCGTCGTCGAGGTATATCTCAAGCTCGTCACCGCTGGCCAGCTCCTCGAGCTTCAGCTTCGCTTTTACATAATTGTACGGGCATTTTACGCCTTTCAAATCCAGTAATCCTTTTGCCATTGTATCCTCTACGTTCGTTGTTCCCTTTATGGGCCTGCCGCTCAACAGTGCTGCATCAAATGATTCTGTGATCTGCCTTATTTTGTGAATAATCTTCCTCGCATCATTGACCGCCTGACCTGCATCCCCGTGCTCCTCCGGCTTGTTCAATCCATGATAAAGCTCTTTTACCGTATGATCTATAATGTGGTCTGTTTCCAATTTTTCAATATACGCGCTTATGTCCTGTGCCGCGGTATCCGGGTCCACTCCCTGCATGACGACCAGTGCCTGCACGGCATAGCCGAGTGCGGCCTTTGCCTGTTCAAGGGCTTGACCGGAAAGAGCACGACCGGCAAAGGTATCGGCGTCCATGATCTTCGTCTCCGCACGGTTGAGATAGATCTCTATGGTATCTACGACGCCGCCGGCACACTCGCCTTTCCCGATGTCCTTTATACTGAACGGCTCATCCATCCCGTAATCGTAATAAAATTCCGGAGCACGCTCATATTCCGGAAGATAGGAATACACAAGTAATTCCTCTGCAAGTTTTTCTTCGCCGTATCTGGTAACCCAGGTATTGAACGGTTCGGTGTTATGTTTTGTGTCGTTATACAGTCCGATGATCCTTTTTGTTAAAGACGGGATGTGCTTTGCCGGTATCTTGAGGAATGGTTTTGCAAGGTTAAAGCCGTCCTGTTTGCCGTTGCCTCCAAGATAAACCTGGTAAAACGGGGCGTGCCTTTCGCCAATGCGCCGTGCCATGCCGCTGAAACCTATATTGCCGATGTAATGCTGTCCGCATGAGTTCGGGCAGCCGCATACCCTTATTGAGATATTGGAGAAATCGCCTTTCAGGTCTGCGTTTATATCATCGTGTATTGCCTGGGCAAGTCCCTGGGATCGCGCTATCCCGAGGTTACATGTTTTTGCGCCAGGGCAGCTTACGATATCAAGTGTTGTGTTTTCCGGTGTGACCAGCCCGGTACGTTGAAGCTCTTCATAGAGGCCATCCAGATTATCGGTACTTATCCATGGTATGATGAAGTTCTGGTCCGGGGAGCTCCTTATTTCCCCGCTGCCGTAAAGACGGGACAGCTTCGCAACGTCCCTGAGCTGTTGTGAATTTGTATCGCCATAGGGCAGATGGACTATTGCAGCGCAGTAGCCCTGCTGGGCCTGCATGATTACATCGTGCTTTATCCATGAAGCCATGGGTCCCCCGGTCTCCTGACTTTTCAATTCACAAGCGCTGACTGTGGTGTTGCCATTGATGTGCACACCGGTTTGCGTATGCTCGCCATAAATATCTTTGACAACTTCATATTCTTTTTCTATCAGTGCATGGATTGCATCAGCCCCTTTTTCCTCAAACACGTACTTCAGCCTTGCCATGTTCCTGTTTGTCCTGTTGCCATGCCTGTCGAACACCCTTACGACTGCGTCGGCAAAGTGGATCGCCCCATCATATTTTATGAAATCTTTGAACAGGTGAGCGGATCTTGGATGCCCCCCGAGTCCGCCGCCAACATATACCTTGAATCCCGGGACGCCGTCTTTTTCTATTGCAATAAACCCTATATCGTTGATCCTGCTATAAGCACAGTCATCACCGCACCCGCTGAACGATATCTTGAATTTCCTCGGCAGGTTCTGGCACAGGGGGTTACGCAAAAAGTGCTCTGTCGTTTCATGCGCAATATCCGATACATTGAATATCTCTTTTTGGCATATACCTGCAAGAGGACAGGCGGTAATGTTTCTGACCGAGTTGCCGCATGCCTCTCTGGTAGTGAGGCCTGCTTCTGCATAAGCTGTCAGTATGTCTATTACGTCCTTCAGTGCTGCCCAATGTATCTGTATGTCCTGTCTGGTGGTCAGATGGGCAAGACCGCGTGCGAACTTTTCCGCAACCTCAGCAATGCGTTCGAGTTGGTAATCAAATATCCTGCCCTGAGGTAGCTTTGTTCTTACCATGTAAAATCCGGGTTGGCGCTGGCTGTATATGCCCTGATTTAACCTTATGATCTTGAACTTCTCTTCATTGATAGTACCGGCTAAGAACCGTTCTATCTGTTCCTTAAACTCGTCAAGCTCTGTTTTTGTAAATTCCTTTAAAATTTGCATTGTTACTCCAATATAAGTAATTTACTTATGTTTAAAATAAGCAATTATTAGT
>JAJYJX010000056.1 GCA_021789095.1 bacterium | reverse complement strand
TTAAAGGGATTTTAGATTCATGAGAAACCCACGGTCTTTTAAGATGGGTGTGTACATCCATCTGTACCAGTTCAATGTCATTCCTGCCCGTGAGCTTTTTCGGAGGTATTCTTGAGCAGGAATCCAGTTTTCTTTTTGTTTTCTGTTCTGCAGGACAAAGAAAGGAGAAGCTGGATTCCCGCCTTCGCGGGAATGACATTCCAAGAGTAGGCACAGGGTGCCCCTCCTGCTATTTTGCTACAGAATAACGTGTCCCCCTTTTTATGATGAATCCCTCTTTTTTAAGCTGCGTGAGGATGTGTAAGGCCTGTTTGGGATCAAGCATGGACATCCGCGAGATTTCATTCGGGGTTGCCTGGCCTTTAATAAGGATCCTTAAAATCTTTCCTCTCATCTGCCTGTTCGATCCCTGAAAAGGACTCTGCTTTTGATAATGGACGCTCCGCTTGTTGATCTCAGGGAAACGCTGTTTCAGCATTACGCCGTAATCCATGAGTGCATAATACCATTCCCTGGGGTTGCGTCTGTTCAGGGTTTTTTCAACAAGCGGAAGGATGTCCGCATCTTTGACATTGCGTCTGTCCTTGAAAAAGAAATGGAGGAAGACCCTCCGGATATTTGTTTCTATAAAAACAGCCGGGTGGTTGAACGCAAAAGCGCAAATTGCAGAAGCAGTGGCCCTGCCGATCCCGGGAAGCGTTATAAGCACATCAACAGAATCAGGGAGCATGCCGTTGAAATCCCGTATCATCCTCACAGCCGTCTCTTTCAGGGCAAGGGCGCGGCGGTTATATCCCATGCCCCTCCATACGCGGAGTATTCCTTTGAGAGAGGCTTCCCCGAGTGATGGAAAATCCGGAAACGCTGCGATAAACTCCGCATATTTCGTGATGACCCTCTGTACCTGCGTCTGCTGGAGCATCACTTCCGAAACAAGGATACGGTAAGGGTTTTTTGTTCTCCGCCACGGCAGATCCCGGCCGTGCTTTTTGTAATACCGGGAGATGATGTTCCGGAACGCTTTTACTCTGGCGGGTGTTGGACTTTTTGTCTTCACGGGCTAAAAATATGAAGAACCGGTATATTTGTCAACAGGAGGAACAAATCTGTTTGCACAATCAGGCTTGTTCTGGTATTGATAAAATAATCAAAAAAATCGCTTTTGTAAGGGCAATTCATGCATTGTCCTTACCACGCATATAGGGAGGGCGGTATGACAGATGTATTTTTAACCGATGCGCAGATAAAGCTGCGCGCCCAGACAAGGGACTATATGGCAAAAGAGGTGATACCCCTCGCTGAAAAGATCGACCAAGACGACGTAATTCCCGAAACACTCGTAAAAAAACTCCTTGCTCCACCTATGCGCCTGACTGCCATGTCGGTACCCAAGGCTTACAACGGCATGGGTCTCAGCACGCTTGATGTCTGCGTTGTTGCGGAACAGGTTGGATATGCATGTCCAGCACTTATCCCGCTTGTAGAGATTGCCCAGCTGTTTGTTCATGGTTTGCTGTTCGGCGGCAGTGAACAGCAAAAGAAAAATTATCTTACACGATTGGCACAAGGCATGGTCGGTTGTTATGCACTGACAGATGAAGGCCCGGGATCCGATCCTGCGGGTATGAAATCCACGGCGAAAAAGACAGAAAAGGGCTACCTGTTGAACGGCAGGAAAAGGCTTATTACTTTTGCAGATATATCGGAATTTTATATCCTTTTTGCGAAGACATCTCCTGAAAAAGGCGGGAAGGGCATCAGCGGTTTTATTGTCGAGGGCAAGCCCGAAGGACTTGTGTTCGAGAGCCATGCGCAAACCATGGGACTGAGGGGACACCGTGCATTCAATATAAGGCTTGATGACCTGTTTGTTCCTGAGCAGAATCTGTTGGGTAAGGCCGATGAAGGATTGAAGCTCGCACTTGAGATCCTTAATACAACAAGGATAAGCCTTGCAGCTGGGTTTACAGGCCTTGCATCGGCTGCATTTGATACTGCTGTCAAATTTGCAAAGCAAAGGATGGTTGCAGGCAAGCCTATTATCGATAACCAGGCGATTGCATTCCCGCTTTCCGAGCTTGCCGCAAGGATAGATGCGTCGAGACTGCTTACATACCGTGTTGCATTCATGCATGACAAAGGCATGAAGCACAAAAAAGAAACCTCCATGGCAAAGTTCTATGCCGCGGAGACGCTCGTCCAGGCAGTGGAGCTCGCCAGCAGGGTGCTCGGCGCATACGGCGCATCCCCGGAGTACCCGGTTGAAAGGTATCTCAGGGACGCATTCTCATGGATTTCAGCCCAAGGTACCATTGAGGTACAGAAGCTCGTTGTTTCAAGAGAGCTGTGATGAGGAAGGTAGGTGTCGTCGGCATAGGCACAACTCAGTTCAGGTCCCGCTGGATTGAAAAGACCTATTTCGAGCTTGCGTTTGATGCGGTAAAGATGGCTCTTGATGATGCAGGCATAGCAAAGGACAAGATAGACTGTGTTGTGTACGGCATATACAATGATTTTTTCGAAAGGCAGTTCCAGCCCGACCTGTTTGTCCACGATTATATAGGCATGGCGCCAAAGCCCGCAATAAGGGTTTCTACAGGCGGGGCAACAGGCGGCAGTGCGATAAGCGCGGGCTTTGCGCAGGTAGCGTCCGGGCTTTATGACGTATGCCTTGTTGTTGGAGTAGAAAAGTCTGCCGACTGCTTCGATTATGAAACAGGGAAATCAAGCCCCGAGGTGCTTAAAGCTATCTCGTATACAGCCGACATGACTTATGAACAGCCTACAGGCAGGACAGCAGCAGGGTCATTCGCACTTACAACCATTGCGCACCTTGAAAAATACGGGAACCCTACAGAGATGCAGATGGCAAAGGTTTCTGTTAAGAACCACCGCAATGCACTGCTGAACCCCGTTGCACAGAGTCCAATTGCCCTGACTGTTGATGATGTTATGAGGTCACCCATGATCGCATATCCGTTCAAACGCTTTGACAACTGTCTCTACTCGGAAGGCTCTGCAGTACTCATCCTTTCATCAGAGGATGTCGCAAAGACATTCAAAAAGCCCCCTGTATGGATAAGGGGAATTGGAGCTGCACTTGACTGGGCAGTCATAGGCAACAGGAAAGACCTCTACAGTTTTGAATCCAGCAGGATAGCCGCAAAAAAGGCCTATGCTATGGCAGGCATTAAAGATCCTGTGGATGAAATCGACCTTGCGGAGCTGCACGATGCATTTACGGGCACGGAGATCATCGCTTATGAGGACTGCTTCTTCTGCAAAGAGGGGGGAGGCGGCAGGCTTATTGATGAAGGCATCGTAGAGCGCGGCGGCAGGCTGCCTGTGAATGTGAGCGGAGGATTGATAGGGTGCGGCCATGCCGTCGGTGCAACAGGGATTATGCAGGCAAACGAGATCGTTCTTCACTTGAGGGATGAGGCGGGAAACAGGCAAATCAAAAATGCAAAGACCGGGCTTGTCCAGAGCATAGGAGGGCCGGGCGCTGCATGGACGGTGTGTCTGGTGTTGGAAAGGGACAGGATATAAAATAAGGAGATTTACGAAGTGAATGAAAGAATACTCATAGAAGAAAAAGTTTTCTCCTCTGCTCGTGAAACAATGCTCTTTTCGATACACGAGATTGGCTGATTAAAAATGCAGTTACTCTTATCTTTGACGCTGAGAGAGAAGCAGTCCACGCAGAATACCACGAAAGAATTCCAGGCAGTCCGTAGGTGTTTCACTTCGCTTCGGATCAAACTCTTTCTTCTCTACCAAAGAAGTCTTCACTTTCAAAAGGAGTCATATGGATAAACGGACATTTTTGACATGGGCAGACAGGAACGCAAGGCGCATCGGCGTAAAAAAGGAACTGGTCATAAAGGCCTTTGAAAAGGATATGACAACACAGACTGGCGCAGATACACCTTTTGAGATCCCGGATACAATGCACGTGAACATGCGATATTCTTACGGCGGGCAGTCAAGGTTCTTCAGGGAGATCCTCGAGAACAAGCGCATTATGGGAACACGCTGCAACCAATGCGACAAGGTATTCTGTCCGCCGCGTGCGCACTGTCCGCACTGTTATGAAAAAACAGCATGGACAGAGCTTAAAGGCACTGGTAGAGTACTCAGCTACACTACTGTGTACTTTGCAACATCATCGTATATCAAGCAGGTGCCTTACATCGTTGCATACATAAAGCTCGACGGCACTGATACGGCGATCCTTTCGAATGTGGAAATGAAAGACATTAAAAGGGCAAGGGTCGGAATGCAGGTAAAGGTCGTATTCAGGGGACAGAGGGACGGCAGGATTACGGACATTTATTTCAAAGAGACATAATGGTAAACAAGGTATACAAATCCTCTGCTGAGGCAATCAGCGACGTCAAAGACGGGGCAGTGATCATGTTCGGCGGATTCGGGCTTGCCGGCATACCCCAGAACCTGATCCGTGCACTGTATAAAAAGGGAACAAGGAACATTACCGTAATAAGCAATAACCCCGGTTCAAGACTGGGGGACAATGAGTATGGGCTTGCACCCCTTTTCAAGGAAGGGAGGGTCAGGAAATTTATAGGTTCATACCCTGCTGCAACAAAATCATTTAAAGAACTGTACGATGCAGGCATGGTAGAGCTTGAGCTTGTACCCCAGGGTACTTTAGCAGAGCGCATAAGGGCAAAGGGCTCGGGCATAGGAGGATTCTATGTAAAAACAGGCGCAGGTACTCTCCTGGCCGAAGGCAAAGAAACCCGCGCTATCAATGGCGAACAGTATATATTGGAGTATCCTCTGGAAGCTGATTTTGCATTTGTAAAGGCGTACAAGAGCGACAGGTGCGGCAATCTTGTTTACCGGTATACAGGCGCAAATTTCAATCCGCTTATGGCAATGGCCGCCGCCGTGACAATAGCGGAGGCTGAAGAGGTTGTTGATGCCGGGGAACTGGACCCCAGCACCATACACACCCCGGCCATCTTCGTGGACAGAATTGTAAAAGGCGAAAGATATGACCGCTGGTATGAATGAAAAAGACATGGCAAGGCGCGCTGCGGCAGAGATCGGCGATGGCTATTATGTGAACCTCGGTATCGGTATGCCAACGCTTGTACTTGATTATGTACCCGCTGACAAACTGGTGTTCTTTCATACGGAAAACGGTCTGCTTGGTATGGGTGGATTTGCCCAAAAAGGGGAAACGCATCCCGATCTTGTTGATGCCGCAAAACAGCCCGTTACCTGCATTCAAGGTGCGAGCTTTTTTGCCAGTGACATTTCCTTTGCAATGGTAAGAGGAGGCCACATTGACCTTGCAATCATGGGCGCTTACCAGGTCTCTGAAAAAGGCGACCTTGCAAACTGGACTGCACCGGGCATGCTGCCAAGCATCGGGGGTGCCATGGACATTGTCGCAGGAGTAAGGAGGATCATCGTCATGATGACACATACAACAAAGGATGGCAGGCCGAAGATTGTAAAGAAGCTCACTTACCCGGTAACAGGCTACGGATGCGTATCCATGATCATAACAAACCTGTGTGTACTTGATGTTACCGGTGAAGGACTTGTTTTGAAAGAGCTTGCTCCGGGCGTATCCGCCCATGATGTGATCAACAGCACCGGGGCCGCACTCATTATACCGGAGAAGCCATAACCAGAATATGCATTTAAAAATGCCGGGTAAATTTACCCGAAAAATGCATTGGGAAATAAGGAAGTTTGAGTAATAAGCGAAAAGCCTGCGTCAAACAATTGTAGGGGTTCAACATTTTGAACCCCTACTTTTTTATTATATTTTCCGGTCGTTTTTCTTTCATGCCTTTGATCAGGTTTTGCAGTTTCTCTAATTCCTCATATTTATTCATGAGTTTAGTACCGACAAGCTTCTTGAATTCCGGCGTATCCTTGATCGGAGCAAAAGTGGGCTCTTCCATCGCGGACATCCTCAGGTCGGGTTTCTTTTCTATCGCCTTCTTAAGGTTCTCCAGTGCCTGTTCTTTTTTTCCCTCAAGTACAAGTCCCACTGCATGGTCATACCATAAAATAGGGTTGTCGGGATCGATCTTCTTCGCCTTCTCAAAAGATTCATTGCCGTTTTTGAAGTCCTTCAGGTAGTAGTAGGTCATTGCTATGTTAAGCCAGCCGCTCTGGAACGAAGGGTCTGCTTCTACGCTCTTCCTGTAGTTTTCAAGTGCGCCCTTGTAATCTCCCGTGAGAAACATTGCATTGCCGAGATTATAATATGCGTCCTTGTCACCGGGATTGTATTTCAGCTGGAGTTGTGCGATCCTCGGCACATCGTTTAATTTGTTCAATCTTACATCACAGGCAACAATCTGGTTACCTATCTCTCCGGCGAGAGGCGGCAGGAACTTGAGGGCCTTCTCAAAATCCGGCAATGCCTTTGCACAATTGTTAAGCGCAAAATATGCACCGCCCCGTAACCTGTACGCCAGGCCGAAATAAGGACTCAGCTTTAATGACTGGTCGAGATCGGATATTACCTGCTGGAGCTCATGTGTATTAAACAGCACTATTGCCCTGTGGAAGTAATAGATGTATTCAAACGGGTTCAGGCTTATTGCATCATTGAACTCACGTACAGCATTGGTGAAATCTCTCCTGTTCCTGTAAGCTACACCGTCCTTAATGTGGTTTTCTGCAACTGCCGTGCGTCCCGCATAGATGGGCAGCGCAAATACGGAGAACACGCTGAGAACTATGGCCGTTATCAATACAAGCTGTTTCAGTGCAACCGGGATTTTTCCCTTTGCCGAAGGGTTCACAACAAGCAGGTAGCCGGGCATCTCGGGTGCTGCGGTTCTTTTTTGTTTCTTTGTGCCCTGCTGCTGGGTTTCCTCGTCAAGTCCCCTGTAAAGGATATCAGACAAGGCTATCAGGCCCCAGAAATACATACTCGACGCAGGCTCCTGCAATGGAAAACTGAAGATGGCCGCTATAAGGATGCCTATAATGCCGCCGCCGGTTGCCAGCGCGAGAAGGAACTTGTCCTCATTGTTTATATTTTGTTTTGCAATTTTTATAAGCTTTCCGGCGATATTAAGAACGATCCACAGGAATGCAATAAACCCTATAATGCCGAGTTCGGCAAGTATCTGGAGCCAGTCATTATGGGATTCGGAAAAGACCTGATATGTTTTTGATATAATCTGCTGTAACTGCGGCACCTGGTATTTATGGATATCCACCTCAACCTGACCTATGCCCACTCCTAATATAGGATTGTGCTTCCATGTATCAAAAGTGCTCCGCCATGCCATGAACCTGAAATTAATGGACGGGTCTTTTGTTGTAATTTTAGAAGTGAGCAGGTCGTATATATCTTTTATAGAACTCGTATGCGGTTCTGAAACATCCTTAACTGTCGAATATATGGATGCGAATTGCTTCTTTTTCCCGAAGTGCGTGACTGAAAGCACAGAGCCCCCAATGATTACAAGGATGCCGAACGTTACAGCAACGGCGATCCTTTTCCCCGGTGAAACAGGCATCTGCCCCGGAACTGCCTTCTGTTTCGAGGGAGCGGAATCGGGAATGGTTTTTTTCTTTTTCAATTTTATCCACTGGTATATTAAAAAACCGGACATAACAAGGCTTGAAACGATAAAGCCCATCCATGCAGCCCGCGCCTTTGTAAGTACAAAATAAAAGTACGCAGGCAGGAACAAAAAGAAAAGGACTGTTTTTGTCTCAATATTAAAATCGGACATGAAGAACGCAAAGATTAAAAGTCCTATGAACCCGACTATCCATTCTGCCGAAAAATTTGTCAGTCCGATTGTGGATGACGGGTCCTTTTCACCGTATATGTCGTACGGGCACGGCAGTATCTCGTAGAACTGCATGATGCCGTACATGGACACGATAAATACGGATATCGCCATGGCGATGATGATCCATTTTACATGGGTCTTCTTTCTTACATAGAGCAGCGTGAAGAACCAGAAGAATATGTTCGCGCCGAGCCTGATCATCATGTCCACAGAACGCCATATATCGGTCACATGAACCAGGTGCACAAATACAACGCAGATCATGATAAGCATCGGAAGCCACAGGGTCGTTTTCGGGAAAACCAGCTCCCGTCTGTCAACAGCCCTTATAAGCCACAGGAACGTCAGTATCATAACAACGGCGATAAGCACGGTTGTTTTTATCCATATAAATTCGTTGCCGTACTTTAAAAGCGGGACAACAAGGAAAGACAGGATAACGGTAACAACGCCTATTTTATCGTATAGGGTATCCGGGTTTGCCTTTAACGCAGTATTTTCTGCCATTTTTCCTCCTGGGTTCAGGCCCTATGCCTTTATGTTTTTCTTGATAAATAATTCCTTCAACTGCCTGTCATCAACATCGGACGGTGCATCGGTAAGCGGACAGGTGCCTTTCTGTGTTTTGGGAAACGGGATAACGTCCCTGATCGACTCGGAGCCCGTCAGTATCATCACAAGCCTGTCCAGCCCGAACGCTATGCCGCCGTGCGGCGGCGCACCGTACTGCAGTGCGTCAAGCAAAAATCCGAACTTTGCCCTTGCAGACTGCTCGCTTATACCAAGCAGCTTGAATACCCTTGATTGCAGTTCACTGTTGTGTATACGGATGCTGCCGCCTCCGACCTCCGTACCGTTGAGCACAAGGTCGTACGCCTTGGATTTTACTCTGAGCGGCTGCTTTTCGAGCAGGTCAACGTCCTGGTCCCTGGGAGAGGTAAACGGATGGTGTACCGACTCATAGCGCTTTTCTTCATCGTTGTATTCGTAAGCGGGAAAGTCCGTCACCCATAATAATTTATACTCGTCATCCTTTATAAGATTAAGCCTTCTTCCAAGATACAGCCTGAGGTTCGACATTGCATCATTCACGATCTTTGACGATGCATCTGCAGCGATAAACACTGTATCGCCGTTTTTCATGCCGAACAGGTTTTTAAGGCTGTTTTTTTCTTCTGCTGATAGAAATTTATCCACCTGGGACGATAAAATCCCCTCTTTCATCTTCAGCCAGACAAGTCCTTTTGCCTGATATTGTTTAACAAACTGCTCGAGTTCCTCTATTTCCTTTCTTGAGAAATCCTGTTCTGCCTTAATCCCTTTTATAAGTCCTTTGCGTTCCAGGGCCTGCTTAAAAACGTTGAAGCCCGTTCGCAGAAAGACATCGTTAAGCTCCACAAGTTCCATGCCGAATCGCATGTCCGGCTTGTCATTGCCGAATCTTTTCATCGCTTCATCGTACGACAGCCTGTAAAAAGGCTTTGCAGGCTCTCTGCCTTTAAATGTTTTAAAGATACTTACGAACAGCCTTTCCATTATTTCCATCAAATCTTCCATTTCAATAAAAGACATTTCTATATCTATCTGGGTAAACTCCGGCTGCCTGTCTGCCCTTAAGTCCTCGTCCCTGAAGCATCGTGCGATCTGGTAATAGCGGTCAAAACCGGACACCATGAGCAATTGCTTGAACAGCTGGGGTGACTGCGGCAGCGCGTAGAACTTGCCCGCATTCAACCTGCTCGGGACGAGGAAGTCCCGGGCACCTTCCGGCGTACTCTTTGTGAGTATAGGTGTTTCAACCTCTATGAAACCCTCGGAATTCAGGAACTCCCTTACAACGTTCGTAAGCCTGTGACGCAGGAACAGGTTGGACCGCATTTTTTCCCTTCTGAGATCGATGTACCTGTACTGGAGCCTTGTTGTTTCGTCCACCTCCAGCTTTTCCTGGGCAACAGGGAATGGCGGGGTCTTTGCCTCGTTCAGGATGCGCAGCTCCCCTACCTCGATTTCATACAGACCGGTTTTGATCTCCCGGTTTTCCGTGCCCTCCGGCCTTTTTCTCACATTGCCTTTTACCAGGATCACGTATTCCGGTTTTATAAGCTTTGCCTTTTCATATGCAGGCTTGTCTGCCTCGGGATTAAACACAACCTGGACAATACCTTCCCTGTCCCTTAGATCGGCAAATATGAGTCCCCCGTGATCCCTTCTCCTGTGAACCCATCCCATCAACACAACTTCCTTCCCTATGTGATCCGCGGTGATCTCGCCGCAGTAACACGTTCTTTTCGATCCCCTAATAAATTCCATAAACAAACTCCATATTATTCCCCTGTTTTTTTTATTTACCTACCGTTATAACGCAGTTCCTCAGGCCTTTTGGTGAAAGCTGCCTTTTTTCGTATGCCTGCGCCTTCTCTCTTGTTTCGAAATGCCCTATCTTCACCCTGTATATCTTTTCTCCATTGATCTCCATCGGCTCTATCCACGCTGTAAGCCTGTATTTCTTTTTTAACTCCGAACTCAGCCTGCCCGCCTGATCATTGTCCTTAAATGCGCCGCACTGGATGCTGAATCTGCCCTCAACCTTGTGTATCGCTTTCTTGATTGATTTATTTTTCTCTGCCTTATGCTTCTCTGTTTTTTCTGCCTGTTTTCCTTTAACCTCTTTATGTTTTCCCTCTTCCGTAAGGGATTTGTAGAATGTCAGCTCTGTATGCTTCTCTGCCCTGGTTGTTTGAGTCACTGTCTCTGTTGCCGTTTCCGCTGCAGCCTGTTCAGTGCCCTGTGCCTGGCTGCCGCCGGTAATCTGCCCTGCTGACTGCATTGTCTGCTGTGTGAAAACAACGGCGTTTTGTGACGCACTTTCCTTTGCCGTGCCCGGGGCCTGCCGCGCCTCCCTGATGCCCGTATTTTTGCCCAGCACAAATCCTATAACAAAAACGAGTACGAGGATAACGACAGAGGAAACAATTATCATTACGATTTGCTTGTTATCCAGTGTTACATTATATTTTGGTTTTATTCTTTCCATGTCTCTCATAATTACCTCCTATATCCTACATCTTCTCCGGGGCATTAATGCCCAGCAGATCGAGTGCATTCTTTAAAACAATTTTTACCATTTTCATCAACAAAAGCCGTTGGCCTGTGTTGCTGTCATCACCTACGACTCTGGTGTCTGTATAATATTTATGAAGTATTCCTACAAGTTCAATAAGATAATGTGTAAGCCTGTGCGGTTCCATTTTTACCGCCATATCCATGATAACCTGCGGATACAGCAGGCATTGGGCTATAAGCCTTTTTTCCTCGGCACCGAACACATAATCAGCGGCATACGTTAATCCATTCACGTCCCATCCCTTTGTCCGGGCATACACGAATATGCTTGCAATCCTTGCGTGCGCATACTGGACATAGTAAACAGGGTTCTCCTGGGACTGCTTCTTTGCCAGCTCTATATCAAAAACAAGCTGGCTCTCATGACTGCGCTGCAGGAAAAAGAACCTCACAGCATCACTGCCCACCTCGTCCACAAGCTCTTTTAACGTAACATACTCTCCCGCCCTTTTTGACATTGCAACGGGCTTGTCCCCGCGCATTAACCTTACCATCTGAACAAACAGAACAATCACCTTTGCCGGATCATAGCCAAGAGCCCTCAGTGCAGCCATGATCCTGGGCAGGTACCCGTGATGGTCAGCACCCCATACATTTACAAGCATGTCATAGCCGCGTTTGTATTTGTTAACATGATACGCTATATCGGATGCAAAATACGTCAGTTCACCCGACTGTTTTTGCAGTACCCTGTCCTTCTCGTCCCCATACAATGTCGATAAGAACCATGTTGCGCCCTCGCTGCGGCTGACCGCATTTTTCTTTTCCAGCTCCTGTATAACCGCAGGAATACTGTTGTCTTCATACAGAGACTTCTCGCTGAACCAGCTGTCAAATCCGACGCCGAAACCAAGCAGCGTCTGCTTTATCGTATCCAGTATCACATCCGCGGCAAAACCGGTAATCAGCCGGATATGTTCCTCGTTAATATCGGACTGCGGCATGTGTGAGCCAAGCATATCGCTTATATTTTTAATGTATTCACCTGCGTACTCTCCCTGTCTTGAAACCTCCGTGTCAATACCGTTAAGCCGGTAATACTCGTTCAGGACAGAGTATCCAAGCGACAGGACCTGATTGCCTGCATCGTTTATGTAGTATTCACGGGTAACATGATAGCCCGATACAGCCAGTACACGCGCCAGCACATCACCTACAACCGCCCCTCTGCCGTGTCCGACATGGACCGGACCTGTCGGGTTCGCGCTTATAAACTCAACAAGGATCCTTTTGCCCTGTCCAAAATTATTTTTTCCGTAAGCGGTATTTTTTTCAACAATGTCTTTTACGCCGGCATGCCAGAATTTGTTGTCCATGAAAAAATTGATGTAGCCCGGCTTTATCACGTCTATCCTGGACACAATGCCCGGGATGCCCTTCTGCATTTTTTTTGAGATCCCGGATGCGATCTCAAAAGGCGGCTTTTTGACCGCCGGGGCGAGGCTGAAAGCTACACCCGTGGAAAAATCGCCGTATTCTTCACGGGCAGGAATGTTTACACTGAACTGCGGTACAGCATCATCGCTGTCCATGTAATCCGTTACAGCAGTTCTGATGAATTCAACGAGTGTATTTATCATTGCCGTTACGCTTGGCATCACCGCTCTCAGGCGGGCGGTCTTTCTTGTTCAGCCTGACATCGTAGGTATATTCAGGGCACCTCAATCCGAGATCCTCGGTGGCCGAAAACCTCTTCTGGCAGGCTTCCCGCCATGCGCAGGTAAGACAGCTTTTATTATCCATGTATACCATACAGTTACTATGATCCCTCTTTGACAAAAACAGCTCTTTGCTGGTCCTGAAGACTCCTGGGCTGTAAAATAATCACCCGTTCAATTCTTTGAACAAAGACTGCGCATACGTTACGATATCGTTTATGATCTTTTCAACCGGCTCGACAGAGCTTATAAGCCCGGCAATCTCCCCGCTCATCACAGAGCCTGTTTCGACATCTCCTTCAGCGGATGCAGCCCTGCTCATGCCGGGTCCTATAAACGACAAAAGTTCCATCTCGGTTATGCCCTTCTTTTCAAGTTCAAGGATTTGCTCTGTCAATTTATTCTTTATCACCCTTACCGGCTTGCCGATGCTCCTTCCCGTAAGCACGGTCGAATCATCACCCGCATCAACAATCGCCTGTTTGAACGCAGGATGCACGGGTGCTTCAGAACTCGCTACAAACCTTGTCCCCATCTGGACAGCCTGCGCACCGAGTGCCCTGGCTGCCGCAAATCCCCTGTAATCCGCTATACCGCCCGCCGCTACAACAGGGACTTTCACAGCGTCCACGACCTGCGGTATTAAGACCATAGTCGTGATCTCAAGAGGGCAGATC
>JAJYJX010000055.1 GCA_021789095.1 bacterium | reverse complement strand
CAGCTTCATGAACTCATCCTCTGACAGGACCTTAAGACCGAGCGAACGCGCCTTATCGAGTTTAGAACCTGGCTGATCCCCCGCAACGACATAATCCACTTTCTTGCCAACCGATTCTGTAACACCGCCGCCGTTCTGTTCGACAAGACGCTTCGCCTCGTCCCTTGAGATAAGCGCAAGTCCTCCTGTAAAAACGAACCTCTTGCCTTTAAGGTGACCTGTAACGGCCTTTTCATAAGGGTTGGTAAGGCTTATATACGACTTGAGCTTTTTCAGCAGTGCCTGATTTCCCCTTGTATTGAAAAAATCGTGTATACTTTCGGTGATCTCAGGCCCGATGCCCTCGATTTGCTGCAGTTCCTCTTTGGACGCCTTTTCAATATCCCCGATATTTTTGAACTTCATCGCCAGTGTCTTTGCTATATGCTCGCCTACGTGCAGTATCCCAAGTGCAAATATAAATCTGTCAAGCTGTGCGCGCTTGCTTTTCTGTATGGCATCTATAAGCTTCTGCGCAAGCACATCGCCCATTCTCTCTATCGTAACGATATCTTCCCTTTTAAGGCTGTACAAAGAGGAAACGTCCTTCACAACGCCGTTATCGACAAACGTGCTGATCCATTTCTCTCCGAGTCCGTCTATATCCATGGCGCCACGACACGCAAAATGCCTTATTCGTTCTTTTACCTGTGCCGGACACGATATATTTATGCATCTGTAAAAGACCCCGCCTTCGAGCTCCTCTATTTTCGAACCGCACACCGGGCATTTTTCGGGCATCCTGAAAGGTTTTTCCCTGCCTGTCCTTTTGTCTTTAATAACACTGACAACCTCGGGTATAACGTCCCCTGCCCTTTCCACAACAACAGTATCGCCTATCCTTATATCCTTTTTATCCACTTCGCCCTGGTTGTGCAGCGTTGACCGCTGTATCCTCGCGCCCCCTATGTTAACGGGCTCGAGTAGTGCTACAGGAGTAAGTATGCCGGTCCTTCCTACCTGCGGCATTATATCTACTACCTTTGTAATCGCCGAGCGAGGCTTGAACTTGTAAGCTATGGCCCAGCGGGGTGTACGCGAGATCTCGCCGAGCGCTCTCTGAGTGGATATTGAATTGATCTTGAATACAGCCCCGTCGCATTCATACGGAAGTTCGTCCCTTATTTTCTCTATATCTGAGAAATATTTAAACACATCATCCTTTGTGTGCAGTAATTTATTATGCGGGTTCGTCTTCAGACCCCATGCCTTGAAGTGCTCAAGGATCTCAATGTGTGTTTTAAACTCAATGCCCTCATAACCTCCGACCGCGTAAAGAATGATGTCCAGGTTTCTCTCTGCGGTTATTTTCGAATCAAGCTGCCTGAGTGAACCTGCAGCAGCGTTTCTGGGATTGCTGAAAACAGGTTCACCGCGCTCATCCCTGAGCGTAT
Source organism: bacterium (assembly GCA_021789095.1). Taxonomy (GTDB): domain Bacteria; phylum JAMCPX01; class JAMCPX01; order JAMCPX01; family JAMCPX01; genus JAJYJX01. The sequence continues at coordinate 11,922 of JAJYJX010000055.1, read as the reverse complement.
TGAGATTAAGGAAGTCCTTCTTGTTCATGATCACCTCTCCACGCACCTCGATCCTTTTCGGAGCAGGGTACCTGTCTTCGATAAGATGCATTGGTATAGCCTTAATTGTTCTGAGGTTCCGGGTCACGTCCTCTCCGACATAACCGTCACCTCTTGTCGAACCTACCTTGAAAACACCGTTCTCATATACAAGCTCGACTCCAAGCCCGTCGAGCTTGGGCTCTCCAACGAAATCATAAAACCCTTCCCTGCCGAGGAACCTGTTTGCCCTGTCCAAAAACTGGATGAACTCCTCGTTTGAAAATGCGTTGTCAAGACTGAGCATGGGGATGGTATGCTTTACCTGTTTGAATTTATCGAGCGGTTTTGCGCCGACACGCTGGGTCGGGGAATTGGGGTCTAAAAACTGAGGATACTGCTCTTCAAGGCCTTTTAACTCCCTGAACAGACGGTCGTACTCGTCATCAGTGATCTCAGGCGTGTCGAGAACATAGTACAGATGGTTGTGGTGATCGATGCCCCGTCTTAATTCCTTTATCCTTTTTTCAGCCTCCTGCGGGTTCATCCTGCTCCGACTTCCTGTTTATCCCGAATTTCTCGAGCCTATACTGGAGTGTCCTGTAGCTCATACCGAGCAGGTTCGCAGCCTTTGCGATAACCCCGTCCGACTTCTTCATGGCCTTGATAAGTATTTCTTTCTCCAGTTCATAAAAGTTTATGCCGTTTTCAGGCAGTTCAAATTCATACTTGTTTATATCTATAGGGGTTGTCCTGACTTCCAGCGGCAGGTCGTCTTTTGACACTACATTCCCCTCGGTCAGCAGGATTGCCCTTTCGATCACCGACTCAAGCTGCCGCACATTACCCGGCCAATTATATTTCAGAAGGAGGGCCACAGCATCATCGTTGATCTTTTGTATATGCTTTGAATGGATATAATTGTACTTCTTCAGAAAATGCTCAATGAGTATCGGTATGTCCGTTTTCCTGTCTCTCAGAGAAGGAAGCTGGATTGGTATAACATTCAGCCTGTAGTACAGGTCCTCCCTGAACCTTCCTTTTTTTATCTCTGTCTCTATGGATTTATTTGTTGCCGCTATGATCCTTACGTCAACAGGTACAACATCGGAACTGCCAAGCTGTTTCATCTCTTTGTTCTGTATCAGCCGCAGCAGCTTGGCCTGTACTGCAAGGCTTAATTCGCTTATCTCGTCAAGGAAGATTGTACCGCCGTTTCCCGCTCCTATTATCCCCTGCTTTGATGAAACTGCTCCGGTAAATGCACCCTTTTCGTAGCCGAACAGCTCGCTCTCAATAAGGGTCTCCGGTATTGCCGCGCAGTTGACCGCTGAAAACTGGGCATCCTTCCTCAGGCTCAGGTCGTGGACAGCCCTTGCAACAAGCTCCTTGCCCGTACCGCTCTCCCCTGTTATCAGGACCGTTGAATTCGTCGGCGCTATCTTCCTTATGGTCTTCTTTATATCTTCGATAATACCGCTGCTGCCTATAATGCTGTCCAGCCCCTCGCCCCTTATAATAGCCCTGAGCTCCCTGTTCTCCTTATCAAGCCTTTTAAGTTCCAGCGCATTCTTTACAATCAGCAGCAGCCGGTCCATATCGATGGGTTTCGTGATGTAGTCAAAAGCCTTTTTCTTCATTGCCTCGACTGCTTTTGATATGGTCCCGTAGCCGGTGAGTATAACAACAAGCGGCGGGCTTTGCAGGGAGGAGAGCGTTTCAAGCAATTTTATGCCGTCCATGCCAGGCATTGCCTGATCGGTTATAACAAGATCCGGAGGATTGCTCTTTGCTATCTCAATCACCTCATGGGGCTTGTTTGTACATTTTGCACTGTAACCGTGATCCGACAGTATCCTTACTATGATCTCCGCCTGTCTTATCTCGTCATCCACAACAACTATTTTATACTGCATTATATGACTCTGATCGCGTGACGGGGAGGCTGATGATGAATTCAGTACCTTTGTCCTTTGTCGTCTTCACCGTGATACTGCCGTTGTGCTGAGTTATAACATCCTTGCTTATGGCAAGCCCGAGACCTATGCCTGTTTCCTTCGTTGTAAAAAATGGCTCAAAGATCTTGTCTACAATGTCCTGTGGTATACCAGGGCCTGTATCATGGAACAACACATTGCACTCGCTGCCGGTGTTCAATAGCTTGATCCCGAGCGTTCCGCCATAAGGCATTGCCTCCATCGCATTCAGCATGACATTGAGGAATGCGGTTTTCAATTGTTCCTGCTCACCATATACATAAACCTGTTTATGGGGGATTGTTGCACTGAACCGTATACCCTGTGAATCCGCCTTGTTCCTGATCAGGTCTGTCAGTTGATCAATGAGCAGGTTTACGCTCAGCAGTTCTTTGTTTTCTATTACAGCCTTACCGTGGTGCAGGAACTGTTCCGTAAGCCTGTTCAGCCGGTACAGCTCGCTCTTTATTGTATCCATGGTGCTGATAAAATCGTTCTTCGCTTTTATATCCAGTTCCAAGGCTTTGGTCTTCAGATGGTCTATGCTGAGATTTATAAGGTTAAGGGGGTTCTTGATCTCATGCGCGAGTCCTGCTGAAAGCTGTCCCAGCCTCGACAGCTCCTCTGCCTTGTGCAGCTTGTCCTCAAGCTCCTTTTTCTCGGATATGCCCCTGACCATGTTGTTGAAACCTTTGTTGAGTGTGCCGATCTCGTCATTGCGGTCTTCGAGCAGCCTTACGGAAAGATTACCCTCGGAAACCATCTTTTCCGCATCGATAACATTGTATATGGGCTTTGTGTACCTGTTTGAAAGATACATGATTGCGGCTATGCCGAGGCTCAGGATAATGATTGTTACAAGGATCCTTGCAAAGAACGTGTCCTCAAGCATCTGCTGAATATCATCCAGGTGCATAACGATATGGGCATAGCCGAGCTGTACATTGCCAACAATGATAGGCACAATGATATTGTACGATTTCTGCGGAAGCGTTTCATGCTTTTCGCCTAGATTGGCGGTTATCACAAACTCCCGTTTGGGGTGTATGATCGATATAACCTTGCCTTTATGTGTCGGGTTTGAACTCGCGATGATCTGGTTTTCGTTGTTAACAATGGATATTTCCTTGACGCCTTTTTCCTTCAGACTGTTTATGTAAGACCGCAGCCTTGCCTCGTCTGTCTTGCCCGGACCCATGGTCAGCTGCTGGACACCTATCTGTATGGCTGACGAAAGCTCCAGCGTATCATCCATTACATTCCTCAGCAGCATGTTCTCACTCCTGTAATGCAGGAACGACAGCAGCCCTACCATGAGTATCATGATCATCAGCATGGCAAGTGTAAGCTTGAACTTAAGCGGCAGATTGATAAACTTCCGCTCAAGCCATATCCATGCTGATTTTCCGCTTCCAGCAATGTTCTTTATAACCGGCTTCATATTTCACCCCTTATAAAGGGCTTGGCATTAAGGCAGCCCCTTGCTAACGGGATAAATATAACCCATTTTGTGCCCTGTGACAATGCAAAGCATCTCCCACCCTGTATCACTCATCGTCCTTTATCCCGCACAGTTTTTTGGAGTTTTTTTGTTTTTCCTTCATGTTGACCAGACGGGATATCATGATCCTCTGCGCCTGCGGCGACCCGGCCCCGTGCATGGACTCCGTAAGATATCCTACTGCCGCGGTGCCCATGGTCAGATTTTCAATGAGTCTGAGAATGCGCATGCGGTTCTCCGCCGGGACATTGTCTTTGCCCCTGAAATATTTTTTTAACCATTTGCCGGCCTCTTCGGACTTCAGATCATCCTCTGATGGAAGCGTTACGACAAGCCCCCCGGCAATATCCTGGGCAAGTCTGGAGATCTCATACGGGAACCTCGTAACATTCTGCTTATGGACATTTGCAAGTAATGAATCCACCGTGTATGTACCGCTGCGCTCTCTATGCCCTTCCGCAGCACAGGCAATACAACCACAGTAAAGGGTTTCATTCAGATGGTTCATCTCTACAATTTTATCCTTGATATGCGCGGCCTTATCTGTCCCGTTGTATTCTGCAATGGTCTGTACTGCGCCGATCAGAACATCTCCGACCCCCGCCTTGCATGCATAACTCTGTCTGTGGTACGCGGCAAACTGTTCGACGAGCTGGCCGGAAAAATCATATTCTTTGTACATAAATACGCGATCCCAGGGCACAAAAACGTCGTCAAAAACCATCAAGGCTTCATGGGCGCCAAAAGAAACATTCCCCTGATCCATCTTGCCTTTTTCGAGTTTTCTGGTGTCGCTTGCCTGGCGTCCGATAATATAGGTGATCCCTTTTGTATCAGCCGGTACGGCAAATGAGATTGCATAATCCCTGTCCTCTTCCCTCATGGTAATCGTCGGCATGACGATAATCTCATGGGAATTGAGCGCACCTGTTTGATGTACCTTTGCGCCCCGTACCACAATCCCGTTTTTTCTTTCTTCAATAACTCTCACATACATATCCGGATCGGGTTGTTTGTGCGGCGGCAGAGAGCGGTCGCCCTTCGGGTCCGTCATCGCTCCGTCACAGACAAGATCATTTTCCTGAACATATTCAAGATACTTTAAAAATCTCTTGTTATACTCTGTTCCGTATCGGGCATCGATGTCATACGTTACGATTGACAGGGCATTCAGCGCATCCATTCCCACGCATCTCTGGAAACAACATCCTGTATGGCTCCCCATAAGCCTGCCCATCTTGCTCTTTTTGACAAGATCATCCACATTCTGATGAATATGGGTGAAACGGTTGATCTTTTTTCCGCTTATGTGCGAGGTCGCAGTCATAAGATCGGCATATTCGGGCCTTCGTGCCATAGAATAGGTCATAGCAACAGCATTGAGAGAGGGCCTGAGTATAGGATTATTCATTACATCTTCTACCCGTTTGCCGAACATATACACTACACGGTTCAGTTTCCTTAAGCTTTCAATATATTCTTCCGGTGTTTTCATCGGCATTTTATTCTCCTTTCAAAGGATTGTTTATCAATACCATTGATGTATCTCACCAAGACTTCAAATTTTTAATAACTCTTTGTTTTTGAATGTATCCTGCAACAAATTTTTCGCCCTGCTCCCTACCAATAGTATAAGCTGTATTCAGGATTTTTAAATCCCTGGTGGCTCTTTGTATTCTCAGTGTTGCAGGAGGGGCAATTTCGTTGATCCGTATGCCCTTTGGTGGATTTTTAATAAACTCTACAGCTTTCATGTAAGCCGCCGGCCTGTTTCGTAATGCTTCAGCAAGTCCGGGATATTTTTTGAAAACCAGGGGATACATGAACGACAGCCTGCTTTTTTTCTTCACATAGTCTGAAGGCCTCGAGCGTATGACGGTGATGTCGGCTGCACCGCGGCGATGCGCCTCAAGAACAGGGATTGAATCGGCAATGCCTCCGTCCGTTGCTTTTTCCGAGTCAATCTCGAGGATGTTCCTGTAAAAAACAGGCAATGATGAAGAAACCTTCAGGTAATGCTCCATAGTGGTTTTGTCGGGAACAAGGTACATTGCCGTGCCTGACTGCACGGATGTGGCCACGATTATAAATTCCTTCTTTTGTTCGTGCAATCCGGTAAACATATTTTCCAGGTCAAGGCGGTATTCCTTCATGGTTATGTCCCACAGCCAGTCAAGGTCCATAAGGTGGCCTCCGGACAAGAACCTGCGGAAATTTATAAAGTCGGGTGTTGAAGAATATCTTGCCATGATATCGTAATTTCTGTCATTCTGCCCTGCAAGGTGCGACGCAAGATTGCATGCACCTGCGGAAACCCCGATGTAAAGGTCGAACGGGTCAAAGCCCTTACTGCCGAATGCGTTCAGCACTCCTGCAGTAAAAATGCCCCTCATGCCCCCGCCCTCTACAACAAGTGCTGATCTGCCCGGTTTGCCGCTCATGGACGGTTCTTCTTTCCCGTATCAGAATAATTTCCGCGTACTTCCATGCACCCGGGTGTGTCAGGTCCCACTACGGCAATTTCCTCGGCAGCATTGCACCTGTTTCGAACTGCTCTGCCGAAAGATACCACTGGACAAGCACGCCTTCCTTTACCTTTGCATCAGGAGGTTTCCATGAAGACAGCCTTTGTTTTATTTCGGCGTCCGTGAGCTTTACAGAGACCTCTCTTGCATCAATGTCTATGGTGATCATGTCTCCGTCTTTTACAGCAGCAATAGGGCCGCCCGCCTGTGCCTCTGGAGAAATATACCCGACATAAAGCGCGCCGGTAGTCGCCCCGGAAAACCTTGAATCACTGATAACCGCTACATCATGCAGACCGAGAGACCCCAGTATAAGCACTGTCCTGAAGTTCTCCGCAAACCCCGGTCCACCCCTCGGTCCCTGGTACCTCAAAACAATCACATCACCTGATGCGATCTCACCGTTCAGTATGGCGAATATCGCCTGCTGCTCTTCATCGAAGCACCTTGCCTTCCCTGTAAAATGCCTGTTTTCCTTTTTCACGATGGTGTATCTTGCCAGTGCGCCGTTCGGCGCGAGATTGCCTCTCACGACAACAATGCCGCCGAACGGTGATAATGCCTTTTCAAGCGGAAGAATGACACGGTCATTGGATGCCCTTGTCTTATGTAATCTCTCACCGATTGTCTCGCCTGCTACGGTCGGTCTGCCCGTATCAACATCCTTCTCTATCCTTTTCAGCACGGCCATAGGGCCGCCTGCACGGTGAAGGTCGATTATCGTGAAAGGACCGCTCGGCCTTACAGGCACAAAGTACGGCGTTTGATCAGATACGGCTGAAACAGTGTCAAGGCTGACATCCAGTGACATGGTATATGCCAGTGCGAGCAGATGGAGCACGCCGTTCGTGCTTGCAGACGCTGCCATGATAAGTCTCAATGCGTCCTTTATCGCCGGTGCTGTTGCAAAATCCTTGAATCTTTTCCCCTGTTTTACAAGTTTTACAATTGTATAGCCTGTTTGTTTTGCAAGCCTTATCCTGTGCATACTATCGCTGCCCGGTGTTGTCGATACGCCCGGCAGGGTCAGCCCCATGACCTCTGTTGCCATCTGTACGGTGTTGGCCGTTGTAAGCTCAGGGCATGCGCCGCATGACAAAACCCATTTGTCCTCCATGTCGTACATGGTCTTGAGAAAGTCTTCCTCGCTCATCTTCCCTGAAAGCGTTTTGTTCACACCCTCGAGGATCACATCCGTAGGAAATGTCGTGGGCTTTCCTTCAAACATGCCAGGTTCAGCAGGACCGCCTGTGTAGAATATTGTCGGAAGGTTTAGCCGTGCACCTGCGAGCCAGAGTCCCGGCACTGATTTGTCGCACGTACCCATCATAACGACTCCGTCAGCCCCGAGGTTTTTTACCTGTATTTCAACGGAATCTGCAATAGCATCCCTCTGCGGCAGGTCATACAGAAGAAGTGTCGGATCAAGTGAGCCTTCCTTGCAATACCCTGCGCACGGGCCGATCGTGTTGAATTCCACGGGCGTGCCCCCTGCCAGGTATATGCCCGCTTTCACTGCATCTGCAAGACCCTTAAGATGGACATGGCCTATGCCCGCGTCCTGCATGGAGTTGGCTATGACGATAAGAGGTCTTTCAAGTTCCTCGTCCGTAAACCCGCTTGCCTTGTAAAAAAAACGGTGTGTTTTTACCTGCGCGAAAAGCTCGAGTGATTTCAGGATCTGTTCTTTTGAAAGCTTGTCCATAGTTAACTTTCTCTATATCTTTCTGTCCCTCTTTGCAAGAGGATGTATCACAATGTCATTCGAAGCATGGGGAAGGTCAATCAAAACAGGACGATGTTCCCTGTTTCTGCAAACGTAGTTTTTTTATGGCTTAAATGTAAAATGTATTTCCGTTAATGGGTCTCCAGAGCACTGACATTTTGTAATCTCAGGCCTTACATCCTTGTAATCCCCGGATTGGTATGCTGCACGGTTTCTTTCAAAACGCTCGATAAGTTCATGGACAACGGAAGGTCATGAATGGTTATTGCGTGGCAACTTGACTATACTATTGGTATGATATATAGTAATACCATGGAGGTGGAACATGAGCAAGGCAAAAATTGCAATAACTCTTGAACAAAGCTCTGTAGAACAATTAGACAATCTTATAACAGAACATGTTTTTTTAAGTCGCAGTCAGGCGATTCAAGAAGCTGTAAAAGAAAAACTGGGGAAAATTGAACACCGGAGGCTGGCACAGGAGTGTGCAAAACTTGACTCAAACTTTGAAAAAGCGATGGCAGAAGAAGGGTTAAATAAGGATTTGAGTGAATGGCCCGAATACTGAGAGGTGACATTCGTTGGGCCGATTTAAACCCTGTACGAGGTCATGAGCAAACAGGCCTACGGCCTGTTTTGGTTTTAAGCCATGATGTTTTCAACGAACATTCCGGGACCGTAATAGCGGTGGCAATTACAAGTCAACCTCAACGTGCAGGTTTTCCGCTGACTCTTGAATTAAAGACGGGTAATTTGCCCAAGCGTTCGTGGGTCAAAATAAGTCAAATCCGGACACTTTCAGTAGATAGGATTTCGAAGTTAATCGGTAGGGCATCTTCAGAGGAGTTAGCTCAAGTAGTTGAAGGATTAAATGAAATAATCTCTACTTGAACCGTGGCAATGAAAAACTTTCATTTCTTTTCAGGTTGTCGTATCCGAACATCAACTATATTCCATATTTTATTGGTAGGTTTATTCGTTATCACTCTTGCATCTGAAATCAGATATGCGGCAATCCCCGTAATAGATGGCTTCTCCTCTTTACGATTGATAGGGTTGAGTTACCAAAAGAGGCTTGAGCTTCATGAAGATCCGCTTGTGAAGGCTCTTGATAATGTGCTTTATGCACAATATGCCCAAAACAAAGGTATATGTTTTGTCGAACTGCCATATGATAAACTCGCTGAGGAAGGGCTGGGAAGCAATTACCCTCCGGGCGGTGAATTCGGACACCTCATCTGCAAGGCCGATTATAACCTTTATCCGGTGTCTATTGATTGGGGCTACAGTAGAGGCAATCAATTATACCGTATTGTTTTCAGCTACAATATATTATTCGGATCAAAACCTATAGCTTCCCTTGATCATTATCCGTGCGTCATACGGATAATCCCGCATGGTAATATGGTTGCCATTCAGAGAATAAAAGGGGCTCCCGATGCTCCATGATCTATCACTGGCACTTGCTTCAATAATGATTACCTGGTTATCCGGTGCATCTGTATTATTAATCATATTCAGAGGCGAATTGTCTGTACCCGAGTTTGCAGGTTTTAGCTATATTGTCGGTGCCGGCGTCACAGCAGGCTTGTTGTATCTGAGTTCCATGACCGGGAATCAATTCTCGGCCTTGTATGTTTACCTATTTTTAGCTGTGGCATTTCTCATAGTGCTGATTATACGGGCAAAGGATAAACATGTTCTGTTCAAAATCAGCATTGGTCGGGATGGGCCATCGAGATATTATGAATACCCATTAATTTTTCTTGTGATTTTTATAATTATTGCCGTGGTCGCAAAAGGGATATCGGGTTTTCCTAACTGGGACGGTATACTTAATTTTGGATTTATAGCAAAATCTTTTTTTACAGCAAACAAAATAGATATGAAGTTCTTTACCGATCCGTCAAGATACGGTCATGTACACCTTGATTATCCCTTATTGCTGCCGTTGCTTGAGTACTGGAGCTATCATTTCGCAGGTACAGATAATCAGCAGTTGATACAGTTACTATCAATAACTTATTATATGGCATTTGCAGGTATCTTTTATGGTTCGATCAGGGATACTGTGCCCCGGCCGGTAGCTTTATTGTCCCTGCTCATTGTCCTGTATAATCCGGTCATACTGTATGATGCCGTGGGCGGCAACGCAGATATAGTTGTTGCAGTATATTTAATCGCTGTCCTCGTTGTGTACGCAAAACTCCTTGTGCGTCCCTCTCTCAGAACAGCAATACTATTAGGTGTGCTTGTAGGTTTTCTGGCTAACGTGAAGAACGAAGGTTTTGCCTTTTTTACCATGTTCTCTTTACTCTTGCTTTTTACACCTGCGGTATCAAAGAAAGCCTGGGTTTCTTATTTCATCCCGTCCGCAGTACTGGGACTGCCATGGTTCATAACGAAGTTCTTGTATGGCATAAGGTCCGACCTTTTTATAAACCTGTTTCCCCAGGTACTGATGATTAAGAGCAGGATACATATTTTATTGCTTTCCTACTTTTATACCTTCACCGGACAGGGTTCAGCAGTACGTGGGACTGGTTTTTTGTGGCTGATTGTATTGCTCGGCCTTATAGTGCTGTTCATCTACAAGCCCATAAGGGAAAAGTATATGATGCTGTGGCTGCCGTTCATTCTATTGTTCTTTATCTATTCCACTGTATACCTGATTACACCCCACTCAATTGTGTGGCAGCTCGGATACTCCGGTTACAGGACCCTGACCCACCTTGTACCGTCACTCCTGTGGCTAAGCACGGTTGCATTATGGGAAAGATATGCAAGTCTGAAAAGAGGAAAACTATAAGGTTGTGGTTTAGCCTGTACGGCGTTCCCTTGATATAAATTTCTTTATGACCTAATAATGTTAAAAAGCTCTGTATTCTTATGCACATTACAAAAACAAAAAGCATTGTGATTTACGGTATTCTTACTGCCGTCTTGCTATTCTATTTTGTTATCTAGCTTCCGTCGCTCAAATCAGATTTTTATCGAGGGATGGCAGCTCCCGGTGATTTCGTACAGGATTATATAGGTGGGAAGCAACTGCTTGCAGGAAAATCTGTTTACCCCGCCGATTTCACAGAGATTTACAAAGGTCTCTTTAAAGAATCGCCGGAGTTAAAAGAAATTACTGTAACTGCTAATGTTCATCCGCCGTTAGTCAGTATGCGCTTGTCTCCTTTGTGGCTCTTAAGTTTTAAAGATGCAGCAGTTGTGTGGAGTCTGATAACGATAGTATGCATGTTTGTTATAATCATTTTATTACTGAAATCTGAAGATATTTCCTTGAAGTATGTTTCTCTCATTGCATTATTTGTATTCGCATGGCAGCCGTTTCAATCAAACCTTATGTTGGGACAGATATCTATTCTGGTAACCTTGTTTGTAATAGCAGGGTGGTTTTTCTATAAGAAAGGTCATGAAGCAGCATCTGGCGTGTTTATTGCCCTGGCAGCAATGCTCAAGTTCTACCCCGGGCTTTTGATTGTATATTTCCTTATCAATAAAAGATACAGGGCATTCCTGGCTTCAATCATAGCAGTAGGTGTTATTCTTGTTCTGACTCTGATTGTAACAAGATACGACTTCTTTAATTTTATTTTTACCATAATGCCGCAGGACATACGATACTGGCAAGCTGACCTGGTGAATTTTCCTATAAATGGTTTCTTCTCTAACTGATGAAGCAGAGTTCCACGAGCATGCCCGTGGGTGAATGCAAGACGATATTATGGTATAATATGATGCATGGAAACAAGATTATCAGGTCACGGGATGTATCGAACGGAATACCATGTAGTGTGGATACCAAAATATCGTCGCAAAATTCTGAATCCCGGGATGAGCGGGTATATAAGAAAACTTTTCCCGAAGATATTGCAAGAGATGCCAGGGGTAGAGATGATAGAATTAAATATTCAAGTTGATCATATACATGCCGTAATGCTGATCCCACTTAAATATGCAGTAAGCGAAGTAATAGGCAAGATGAAGAGTGAGAGCGGGAGTAAATTAAGGGAAAAGTTTTCGTGGTTAAAGAAGGTATATTGGAAAGAAAATGTTGTGTGGTCACCAGGATTTTTTGTGTCAACTATAGGCTTGAATGAACAACAGATATTAAGATATGTTAAATGGCAAAACAATTGGGATTCAGGTCAAGCGAAGCTTGAC
>JAJYJX010000054.1 GCA_021789095.1 bacterium | reverse complement strand
CTCCTTGGCCGTGACCTTGAATCCTTCTTCCACTTTCTTGAAATCACGCATAACGCAGGTGCCGCTGAAGTAACGCACGGAATCGCCAAGCTTGTAGGCTGCCGGACGCTTCATTTTCTTGGCATCTTCGGCCGAAACAACGACCATAGCGCAGCCGCCGTCGCCTAAAACATTGCTTTCACGTTTATGCAGAGGAGTGTTGAGAAGGTCAGAAGCCAGTACCTTCTCCACTGAAGGAACAGCCTTGCCGTAGAAGAACGAGTTCGGGTCTTTAGCAGCCCAACTTCTGAGGGCCGTAACCACCGAGGCCATCTGCTCGGGCGTGCAGCCCGACTCATACATATAGCGATTGGCCATCAGGCCCATGATGATGTTGTAGGTGGTGCCGTAGGGATATTCCCATTGCAGGTCCACGCCCGCCTTGGCAAAGAAATTAATCAGGTCGGGAATCGGGATGGTGGAATGGACAGTAACATGCTGAACCAGAACAGCCTTTGCCACACCGCTCGTCACCCACTGCTCGGCCAGCCGTACAGCGTTCGAGGTTGATGCCCCGCCGGCATTTACACTAACTGTATCTTTGCATCCTTTGAGCCCAAGCTCTTCGGGCAGTTTGCCGAAGGAAAGTTCGGCGGCTATCTTCGGCTGGGCTTGCGGAGTGACACTAATCACGCCTTCTATGTCATTTTTGCTTAAGCCCGAGTCACTGACCGCTTCCATGCAGGTATCATAAATAATGTCCCATTGCGTGCGTTCTGGGCGGTTAGCTGTCGGCACCTCGCCGATACCGATGATTGCGATTCTTCCTTTGCTCATTAGAATCCTCCTTTTTCATTGTCTATCTGTTTTTATTCATCATGTTGTCCTTCATCCTTACACCAAGATCTACAAACTTTTCTGTTTCTTTATTCGAGAGGTGGAAGCAATGGAACCTCGGGAAGGATGGGCTTGCCAGGCCTGCGGGTCGGTCGCCAGTATTCAGGCATATACTTCTCGCGGCCCAGGTTGCGGTTGATCTTGCAACGGACAGGAAGGCCAGCCGATGCCCGCATAAGGCACTCGTTGCAGCGTGTACACTTCCAATATTTTTCGCCGTTCATCACCTTGTTGGCATAGTTTGGGTCGGCCAGCATCTGACGACCAAGACTCACCATGTCAATCTTTCCTTCCCTGATCGCCTGAGACGAATTCTGGGGATCGTAGAGTGAGACGCTGATCACAGGCACATGTTTGGGTAAGACCAACTTGAAGCCTTGGGCTTCCTCTACCAGATGCAGGTTTTCTTCGTCCGGGAAAAAATATTTTAACGCTTCATAAGAACCATCGGAAAGGTGGACATAGTCTATGCCCAGATCTCCCAGCTTCTTTACAACCTTTTTGAGCTCGTCATGGTGGATCCCGTCAGGCATGTGCTCATCGCCAGATAGACGTATACCCACGGGAGCAGCATTTCCGATCTTAGCCCGTACAGCCTGATATAGCTCGATCACGATCCTCATACGGTTTTCAAGCGAACCTCCATACTCATCGGTACGCTTGTTTGATCGAGGAGAGAGGAATTGATGTTCGAGATATCCGTGGGGCGCGTGCAGCTCGATACCATCGAAGCCGGCTATGAGAGCCAGGACGCAAGACTGGGCAAATTCCTCGATCTCGCTTTTGATCTCCTCTATGGTCATCTCCCTGGGCATGTCTGCATGAGCCATCGTGGGAATCCGGGGATCGAGCACTTGAGGATGGGCGGAGATGAACTCCAGCATCTTCTTGGGCATGAGCTCGGGATCCGTCAGATAGGGAATGGGTGAGGGAGCGGGAGGGGATTTATGATGTTTGTTATGTCCCTGCCGTCCGAAGCCGATGGATAGCTGGATGAAGATCTTGGAGCCGAAGGCATGAACCGTCTCGGTCAACTCCTCAAGTCCCGGAACGTGAGTCACGTCGAAAAGATGCAGATTCGAAGTGAAAGGGAACTCGGAGGCCAGTCTGGTACCGAGCTCGCACTCGGAGATTATGAGGCCGGTCCCACCTTTCGCTCGCGCTGCGTAGTAAGCTATGATTTGCTCGTTCACATAACCAAGATTGTCCATTGAAAACACCGTATTCATCGGTGCCATGACGATCCGGTTCTTGATCTCGCATGTGCCGATCTTGATAGACTGAAACAACTCCGGATAGTTGGATCTGAGGGCCGGTGCCTTCGCCGGGTTTTCGGTTTTACCTTGTGCGAACTTTGCTTGCCCTGCACTCTTTTTCGTAACTTTTTCTTTTTTATCTGTCATATTGCCACCTCCTGAACTTCGAATTTCATTTTGCTATTGACAAGTCTTCGCATCTGGAGTAAGTCTACAGTTACGAATGAATTGTCGTTCGCTATTAATAAAGTATAAAAATTGCTTTGTCAAGAAAAAAGTTAAACTTATCAATATGTTACATGAATTCTATTCTATGGATAACTACTTAATATTTAAACACTGATTAAAGTGTGGTGAATATGATAATTTTATATTATATTGATTTATAAGGACAAAAAAATATTTCTTTATAGAGTTTAACTTTATAGTTGATATAAAGTAACATGCTTAATTGAGTATTAGAGGAGGTAGCCATGGAGACTAGGAAATTAATGAAGATTAGCGAACTTGCGCTTCATAGTGGGTTGCCCAAGTCCACAATCCATTATTATTTGAGACAAGGATTGCTTCATCCACCTCAGAAAACAGGGCGCACGATGGCATATTTCGATTCAAGTCATCTGGCACGTCTATCTATAATTAAACGACTTCGCAATGACCTCCGCATGCCTATAATATTCTTAAAGCAGGAAATAGAACGACTTGAGGCCATCGGCAATCGGTCTGACGGGGAAAACGAACTTCAGAATGCCAGTTTGGAACCACAAGAATCCAGAAAAAAGGAAATCATCAACGCCGCCATCGAGGTGTTTTCACAAAAGGGCTATCATAACACCAAGGTAAATGACATCACTCACAAGGCGGGGATTTCCATAGGGACTTTCTATATTCACTTCAAAAATAAACGCGACCTGTTCATCGATGTAGTAGAAGAAGTGTTCCATCACATCGTTGGCGATGCTGCTCGAAATATTAAAGGAGAGCAAAACCTGGGCAAACGATTGATTATCCGCGGCCGGACTTTTTTTGAAAATTACACACGCTATATGGAGATTCTGAATCAACTCCGCGCCGAGATAGCCTCAGAGGAGAACTGGCCGCAAGAGAAGCTTAACCGTATGTACAGGGCTCTCACCGGACCGGTAATCAAAGAGGTACGCGAGGCTATAGAGTTGGGGATAGTCAGGCCAAACGTAGACCCCGAGCTTCTAGCTTTCAGTCTTACCGGCTTGATCGAGGTGATGAGCTTCCGCATCAAACTTGACGAAAAGTATGGCATAGAGGACGTTCTCAGATTTATCGGAGATTTCCTCGTCAACGGTCTGGTCCCGGAGGATCAACGTGGACGCTGGGTCCTAGATGAAATCCTTTGAGTACCTCTTTTCACCGATTTTATTCAATTGCGGGAGTCTCGTAATCCGGGTGCTTTGTCATTGATCTCATGGCGGAGCCTCCTTTCGTAGTCCCTGCCCTGCCAGATTGAAGGTGGTCCAAAATTTTGTCATGGCGTTGACCAGCACATTGTGCAACGCATTTGGGAACACAAGATGGCAGCCATGACACAAAGATACGCACATCTTGCGCCTGATAACTTGAGAGCCGGATTAAATACTCTTGATTTTACTGGAACAGCCATAGTGAGGTATGATGGGGACAATGAAGGGAACAACGAGAACATCTAACTATTTATAAACAACGGCGAGGGTGGGATTCGACTTCAGGTTCGTCGCTCTGCAACCCCGCTCCTCACCTTCAGGTCCTGCCCTTTCACTGCCGCCGCCCCAGCGTGGCGGCTTTTCCTCCCTTCTCGGTCGGCGTTCAGGGGCGTTCGAATCCTTCAAAGAAGTATACGGAGAGGGTGGGATTCGAACCCACGTACCGCTTGTGACGGTAACACGCTCTCCAGGCGTGCTCCTTAAACCACTCGGACACCTCTCCATCAATTTGTTACAACACATTGTCTATTCTAAAATTTGGAAAAAGTAAACCACGATAAAAAAATATGCGGCAGTTTAGTCCGGGATCTCTTTTGCCTATCAAAGGTAAACAAGGACAGCTGTCACTGTTTATCCCTGTTTATCGAGAGTTGTATTTAAAAACGATGTAAGCTATACTTTCTGCGATGAAACATAGAACAGGCACCGTCCAGCAATCGGGGAGGTACCGAAGATGAAGCAGGCAGGGCCGGTTATATCCGGTTTCGTCAGACATGGGTTTGAAGCCGTACGGGAAGCCTTCGTTGGGAACTTCAAGCACCGCGACGAGCTTGGGGCCGCTTGCTGCGTTTACTACCGCGGTGAGAGAGTGGTCGATCTCTGGGGCGGCATCCGCAACGAGGCGACCGGCGAGCCGTGGGAAGAAGGTACGATGGTCCTGGTTTTCTCGACAACCAAGGGCATTTCCGGCCTTACCATGGCTCTTGCTCATTCGCGGGGCTTGTTCGATTACGACGAGCGTGTGAGCAGGTACTGGCCGGAGTTCGCGCAGCGGGGCAAGGAAACGATCACCGTCAGACAGCTCATGGCTCACCAGGCCGGGCTGTTCGCCCTTGACGAACCTGTGGACAGGAGCGTCATTGCCAACCTCGACATGCTGGCAGTAATCCTGGCAAGGCAGAAGCCTGCCTGGAAGCCGGGAACCCGGCAGGCATATCATGCCCTCACGCTCGGGTTCTATGAGAGCGAGCTTCTGCGCAGGGTCGACCCCGGGCACAGGAGTCTGGGACAGTACTTCCAGGACGAAATCGCGAACTCTCTCGGACTGGATTTGTATATCCGTCTCCCCGTGGATATTCCCAACTCACGGCTTGCAGTTCTCAAGTTTGCCAGCATGACCCACGCTTTCACTACAATACCGATCTCTTTTGCTTTGGCAGCGATGTACCCGCGGTCGAATATCCGCCGTGCGCTGTGGGCTTCGCTCTATCCTCTGGACAAAGAACGTATCTATGCCCGGGCTCTTGAGATCCCTGCGGGCGGAGGAGTGGGAACCGCCCGTGCGATTGCGCAGGTGTACAGCGAGTTTGCAGCTGGCAGCCGGAAGCTGGGCTTGCGGGAGGAAACGCTCAGGCAGCTCATGGCACCGGCAGTCCCGCCCCTCCATGGTTTCCATGACGAGGCCCTGAAAGTTGAGGTGCCGTTTTCGCTCGGGTTTTCGAAACCGGATGAGGGGAACCCCTTTGGTCATCCGGGCTCGTTCGGCACGCCGGGGGCTGGAGGGTCATTCGGGTTTGCCGACCCGGAAGCAGGGATAGGATATGGATATGTAACGAACAGGATGGATACCTATTTAATCGATCCGAGAGACCGGGTACTTCGCACGGCGATGTACCGCTCGATTGGCGAGCCGGATCCGTACTATGGAGCACATCCGCGTGCTTAATGCAGATTTGAAGGACACTGCAAGGAACTGGAATACCCTTATAAGAATTGCTAAAATATCACTGTGAGCGAGCACAGGGTTCAGGAGGTCTTCGGAGGAACGATGAAAACCACAGGCAAACAATGGAAAACATGCAGTCGGGGCCACAAATATCAGGGGAGCGGTCCCTGTCCGGTCTGCTGGCCCGGACGTTCCGGGACAAGACGGGGTACCAAGAAGGGATCGAAATAAGACAGCTTCTTATGGCCAGAGAAAAAAAAGAGAATAATAAAAGTCTTTACCAGTGTCGGGAGTGCGGTCTTCACTATGCGGAAAAAGAATGGGCAGAAAAATGCGAGGCATTGTGCAAAGAGCACAGGAGATGCAACAGAGAGATTACATCGCACGCCGAAGAGAGTAAACCCGTTACTTTTCTTTCGGTCCCCATGTCCAGTACAGGCCGAGGTACGACACCGTGTGTTCTTCTCCGGCCACACTGTGTCCTGCAGAGAACAGCAGGCTGAAATCAGGGGTGAAATTCCAGTACCCGCCTGCATTGGCAATAACGGTGTAGTGTGCGCCAACGGTATCAGGTCCCTGAGCAAACAGCTCACCCCCGAGCGTCAGTTTTTCGCTCACGTCTTTTTGGAGCAGCCAGCCGGAAAACCAGTAATTGCGCATCCCGGGTGCAGGGTTGATCGTATATCCGCCTCCGCCGTAGGTTGTCCAGGGCCCGAAGCTTTTTTGCACCCAGACAGGCAGGCGGTACCATGCCGTGCCGTTACCGAGTCCCTTTTCAGCATTGCCGGTCGGGACCTCTATCATGGGAAAAACCCCGATCTGCGGAATACCGCTGCTTTCATGCACAAACCTGTACTTGATCCCAAGCTCGATATCGCCGAGCCCGTGCCAGACCGCGCCCTGCTGCGGGAAATTGTTGGTATACGGAACAATGATGTGAAACTGCGTTTCCGGCAGTACACCGTAATTGAATTCTACTGCAGGGGCCTGGACGGTGGTATCGTCTTTTGTCCTGTCCGTGATGCCGAATACATAGAATTCATAATGATGGTACTCGACAGGCTCCGGGTCATCCGTGAGAAAGGGCGGACCTGCCATGGCCGTGCCGTCATGTAACAGGCATAAGCTTATGACAAAAACCAAAAAAACAGTTCTGATAGAACGCATATAGATACTATAATATGAACACTCTCAAGTTTATTCCATATCCCATAGTTTTCTGGTATTGTTCGGTCATGATCAAGCCTTATTATGAAAGACCGAGGTTTGTCCTGTACAGGGCGGACACGCTTGAGTTCCTGGACAAACTGCCCGAAGACTCCGTTGATATGATCTTTGCAGACCCGCCTTACTTCCTCTCCGGCGGAAGTTTTACGTGCCAGAGCGGGAAGCGTATAAGCGTAAAAAAAGGGGACTGGGACATGGGCAGCGGAACAAAGAATAACTTTGAATTCCACCTCGTATGGATCAGGGCATGCAGAAGGGTTTTAAAGCCAAGCGGGACAATCTGGATAAGCGGAACGTATCACTCGATATATCAGTGCGGTGTTGCACTGCAGATGAATAATTTTCATATCCTGAACGATATCGTGTGGTTCAAGCCCAACGCCTCCCCGAACCTCAGCTGCCGGTTCTTTACTGCGAGTCATGAAACACTGCTGTGGGCAAAAAAGAGCAGGGACGCAAAGCATGTCTTTAATTACAAAACGGTCAAAAGCGGAGACTGGCAGGGTGATTTCCTGAAAAAAAAGGATGCACAGATGCGCTCTGTCTGGGCAATCAGCACCCCAAAGCCGGATGAAAAAAAGTTTGGCAAACATCCGACCCAAAAACCGCTTGAACTCCTAAGAAGGATCGTTCTTGCAAGCACCGGCAGGGATGATCTGATCCTTGATCCGTTTACCGGCAGCTCAACAACAGGTCTTGCAGCTTACCTGTACGGCAGGAGGTTCGTAGGGGTGGACATAAAGAAGCAGTACCTCGATCTGTCCGTCAAAAGGTTCGAAGAACTGATAAGTACAGGACTGGCACAGCATACCTCATAATAAGCCCGGGAAAAATAATAAGGAGGTTTGTTCATTCTCAATACCTGTATGCAATTTGTTTTGCCAGGTACGATCTGGTATGTTAAGGGCAAACATTATGTATAAAAAGATGACCAAAAAACAAAGATTTCTCAATGCCTGCAGAAGACTGCCCGTTGACGCTACGCCTGTATGGATCATGCGCCAGGCCGGCAGGTTCATGAAGGCGTACAGGAAGATACGGAGCAGGCATTCCTTCATAGAGATGTGCAAGGACCCGGCTATAGCTGCAGAGGTGACACTTCAGCCTGTTGAGAAGCTCGATGTTGATGCAGCCATCATCTTTGCCGACATCCTTCTGCCCCTCGAAGGCATGGGAGTCGGGTTTGGATTTACGAAACAGGACGGTCCTGTTATCCATAAACCCATAAGAACACTGTCCCAGGTAAAAGCGCTGAGAATCATAGAGCCCGAGGAATCATTGCACTACGTGCTTTCAGCCATAAAGATTGTAAAGGAGGCACTCGGCAAGGATATCCCGTTGATAGGGTTCTCAGGCGCACCTTTTACACTTGCAAGCTACATGATAGAAGGGGGGCATTCACAGAATTATCTGTTCACAAAAATGATGATGCTTAAATCTGCAGGCGCATGGCACGAGCTCATGGGTAAGCTTTCCAGTATAGTACTGCTTTATCTTGCTTCACAGATAAAAGCAGGGACTGATGTTGTTCAGCTGTTTGATTCATGGGCAGGATGCCTGAGCCCGTATGACTATGAGAAATATGTCATGCCGTACAACAGAACAATACTCAGCGGATTAAAAAAATACGGTGTACCGGTGATAAACTTTGCGACCAACAACGCAGGTCTGCTCGAGCTTATGAGCCGTTCAGGAGGAGACGTTATAGGCGTTGACTGGAGGATCGACATTGGCAGTGCGTGGAAGCGTATAAGGTATAAAAAGGCAATCCAGGGTAACCTTGACCCTGTCGTGCTGTTTGCGGCTCCGTCCGAGATAAAAAAGCATGTGAAGGCCGTTATAGAGATGACAGGCGGGCGCAACGGCCACATATTTAATCTGGGACACGGAGTGCTCCCGGAAACGCCGGAATCCAACGTTAAGGCGCTTATTGAATTCGTGCATGAACTGTCGGAACGATAATATAAGTAGAGAGTCTGTTTTTTCGCTTCTATCTGCGATCCACCAAAGATGCCGGAGTGAGTGGCTTTATCCGGTTTATAAGTCCTCCGTAAGTTTATATGCAGGCGCCTTGTTTTATTTGTTTTGCTTATATTCAAAGCAGACCCTGATTGACGCATTCTTTCGCTCATTGCACAAACTCTTTACTTTGGTTATTTTATACCATGCAGCTCTCAGTGTGTTGTTTTGTTCGGATTACCCTGTCATGTAGGTTTAGAAAAGATGAATAAATATTTAAAAGCAGTTTTGTTGCTCGCGTTCGGCGGGCCTGAGTCCATGGACGAAGTCGAGCCGTTTTTAAAGTCTTTGATGGAAGGCAGGCAGATTTCTGTACAGCAGATAGAGGCAGTTAAAAGCCGGTACAGATTAATCGGCGGAGGCTCGCCGCTCAAAGCGATAACACGAATGCAGGCGCAGGCGCTTGAAAGGGCGCTCAACACGGACAGACAGGAATATAGGGTCTTTACGGGCATGGCGTACACAGAGCCATCTATAGAACATGCTGTCGAATACATTGTTTCTCTGAACATACACGATATTACAGCACTGCCGCTCTCACCTTATTATAACAGTGCAAGCTCGGGAAAGTATATAGGGAAACTGGAGAAGGTTGTTGCAGGCAGGGACTTGAGCGTAAAGATCGTAAAAAGCTATCATACAAATCCGTTTTTTATAAAAGCCCTGCAGCAGGGGATCATCCATGCGTTGAAAAATATGAAGAGCCCGTTTGTTATTTTCAGTGCCCACAGCCTGCCTGTCAACACGGCAAAAGCGGACGGCTACGTGGAACAGCTTGAACAAACATTGAAACTGGTTTTGAAAGACATATCTTTACCCCAGTACCAGCTCGCCTTCCAGAGCAAGGGTATGTCAGGCGGCGAATGGCTTGGCCCCGATGTGAAAGATGTAATGGACATGTGTGCAAAGAATGGCAAAAAGAATATTGTTATTGTGCCGTACGGATTTGTGTCTGATCATGTTGAAACACTTTACGACATTGACGTTGTTTATAGGCAGCATGCGGATTCACTTGGGCTGAACTTTGTGCGCACGCCGTCATTGAATACGTCGGAGCTGTTTGTCCGGGCGCTCAAGGACACGGTTATAAATGTATGAAAAGATCCATAGTTATAATAGGGGCAGGCATATCAGGACTGTCGGCAGCATTCAGGCTGAACAAGCTCAGGACCCAGGCAGGCATCGAGCTTGATATTACAGTTATAGAGAAAGCGGACTATCTGGGCGGCACTATACGCACAGAGTATAGAGGCGGATTTGTTATAGAAGCGGGTCCGGACTGCTTCTTCACAGAAAAGCCGTATGCAGGCATACTGGTAAATGAGATGGGCATATCAGATAGGCTCATAGGCACGAACAACAAAAACCAGGGCACCTATGTCCTATGGCACAATAAGCTGCACAAACTGCCCGAGGGTGTTGTTTTGATGATCCCGACAAGGTTTACCCCGTTTGCAACCAGCACGCTCTTTTCACTGCCGGGCAAGATAAGAATGGGCATGGAGCTGTTTATTCCGAAACGCAGCGATGGTATTGATGAGAGCCTTTCAGAGTTTACTGTAAGGAGGTTTGGCAGGGAGGCGCTTGACAGGATCGCAGAGCCCCTTGTTGCAGGCGTGCATGCCGGCGATCCCGAGACAATGAGTGTAAAGAGCAGCTTCCCGCGTTTTGTAGATATGGAACAGAAGTACGGCAGTCTTATCAGGGGTATGATCAATGCCCGCCGTGCCAAGAAAAAACATATACCGGTGAAGAACCTGTCGATGTTCATGACCATGAAAAAAGGTTTGAAAGAGATTGTGGATACCCTTCGGCAGCAGTCCAGAGGTGTTAACTTTAAGACGTGTGTTCGGGCGGCAACGATTGAACACAGCGGCAATGCTTACAGAGTCATTCTGTCGGACGGGGGACGGATTGGTGCTGACGGCATTATTATTGCAACGCCTGCTTATGCAGCGGCAAACATCATTTCATCCATGTCAAAAGATTTGTCCGATCTCCTGCTTTCGATACCGTATGTATCAACAGCGACCGTGTCTCTGGCTTACAACAAAAGAGGGTTCACACATCCGTTGAAAGGATTTGGTTTTGTTGTGCCGAGAAAAGAAAAAAGACATATAATGGCAGCAACATGGACAAGCTCTAAATTCTCTTACCGTTCACCCGAGGACACCGTGCTGATAAGGTGTTTTCTTGGAGGGGCTGCGAACCAGGACATGGTTTTTAAACACGACAAGGAGATTATCGGGCTGGTAAGGTCTGATCTTAAGGACATTATGGGGATTTCGGTTGAGCCTGTGCTTGCACTCGTTTACAGGTGGGACAGGGCAATGCCCCAGTACACGATAGGCCATGAGCCAAGGGTCAAAACAATAGAGCAGATGACTGCAGGGCTTGGCAATATACAGCTTTGCGGAAGCGCTTATCACGGCATAGGCATAAGCGACTGCATAAACAGCGGAAATACAGCAGCGCAGAACGTACTGAAAGCTATTTATGAATAGCTAAGTTTTCTGATTCAACCTATTTAACATTTTGTCTGAGCCAGTCGTATACGTAAGCAGCAACGTCCTGCCATCCCGGTTCCCCGACAACCCAGTGAGCATGGTGATCGAATACCCTGTATGACGATACCGACTTGTACTTGTCTGCAACCTTTTTGACAACGGATGATGGTGTGATCCTGTCCTCCTTGCCTGCGATGACAAGGACCGGGCATGTTACCTTTGATGCATCGACTCTAGCGGCCTTCCTGCCGTCAAAAAGCCAGAACCCTATTTCAAATGCTGCCCTGCCTGATTCATAGACAAATTTTTCGTAGGAATTTTTCTGTTCTTCAGCAGGGAGCAGGTGCATCATCGAATATACTGCCTCATCAAATGTCTGGCGCATGGGCTTTTTCCAGAATCCCCATCTTATCATCGTACTCCAGAAGCTTTTTATGACCGAAGGCCTCAGTGCAAGGATGCCGGATGTCGATGCAGGCGTAAGAAGGACTGCTGCCTTTGTTAGTCCTCTTTCAGCGAGCATCTGTGAAAGCAGCCCGCCCATGGAATGTCCCATAAGGATCGGTTTAGACGGGAGTTTTTTTATCTCTTTCTCAAGATCAGCGGCATAATCAAGAAGGCTCGTTGTACCGAGTTCAGGCGGAGGTGCTGCCTTTGGATCCATGTCGTGAAACCTGAGGACCGGAGTTACACAGGTATATCCCTTTGACTCGAAAAATTTCTTGTAACGTTCCCAGTACCAGCTATGTCCCCACATGCCGTGAATCATTACTATGGTATCAGCCATGTCCCACCTCCTTGCCAAAAATTACCAGCAAGAAGACCTCAATGTCAACGAAGTTTAACTAAATGCAATAAGGAAGTTCGCTCATTCGTTCGGGGCACCCATGCGGGGCATGGGTCGTGCGATCCACCTAAGATAAATAAGTTTTTTCTCATAAAGGATGTCAAAGTCCTCTGTAAGATTGTCATTGCGAGGAATGAAATGACGAAGCAATCTACAAGTATGCGGAAGGATTGCTTCACTTCGTTCGCAATGACGGAGTACTGGTTTTGTCTTATTTTCGAAGAATACCTATATTTGACGCAGGCTTTTTACTCAAACTTCCTTATTTCCCAATGCATTTTTCGGGTTAATGCTGGCAGGACGGGCAGTAAAGTGTCCTCCTGCCTGCAAGCCTCGTGTTGATAATCCCTTTCCCGCATACCGGACAGGTTTTTCTGCGCTCCAGTGACAGAAAAGGCCTGTCCTCACTGCCGGATGCAACCGTTTTTTCGACAGCAGTCTTTAAGGTCTTTATAATCGTAGTATAGAGCCTTGAAGCATCTCCACTGCTTAAGTCCTTTGCAGGCTTTGTCGGAAGTATAGCCGATTTGAACAGGATCTCATCAGCGTAGACAGCACCAATGCCCGCTATTACAGACTGATCCATGAGGAACTGTTTCATGTTTGTCTTTTTTTTTGCCAGTGCATCAGACAGATAATCAAGGGTAAATGTTTCCGGCGTTGCAAGAGGATCCGGTCCCAGTTTCTCAAGTTCTTCAACGCCCCTGCCGAACCACAGGCTTGCCCATTTCAAAAGGAACAGACACTTTCTATTGCTGAAGACAAAGCGTGCACACACTGACGGCAACTGTTCCTCCGGGGGGGCTATAGCCATATCGCCAAAAAGCCCGAAATGGAGTGTGAACAGTAACCGCCCAGTGAACTCAAGAATCAGGTATTTCCCTCTCCTGTCGACGTTTCTGAGTGTCTCGCCTGAGATGCTTTTCTGAACACGCGAATCGGCGTGCTTGACTATGCCGTTTTTGTATAGGTCAAACCCTGTTAAGCGGCTGGCTTTAAATGCCTTCTCTATGGCTGTGCGTCTTGCTTCAACTTCCGGCAGCTCGGGCATGATCAGTCCAGTCCTTTCAAAATTGATATTACCTGTGAAGGTGAAGATGCATCTATCAGCATTTTCCTGTTCTTCTCGACCTTCAGTATTTTTGACGTACGGACCAATGCCTCAAGATAGGCTTCCCTGTTCTGGGAAGGTCCTACAAACATAAAAATCATCTTTACCATTTCTGATGATTCGTCATACGTTATGCCGTTTTTGTCCACACCGATAACAAGTATGGGCTTATCAAGCATGTCCGATGTTACATGCGGCAGCGCTATGTTGCAGCCTATGGCCGTTGACATCACGTTCTCCCTGTCT
>JAJYJX010000053.1 GCA_021789095.1 bacterium | reverse complement strand
AGAAGGGTATCGAGAAGATCTTCGAGATAAAGATGAGCGACGACGAGGCGGCAGCGCTGAAGAAATCGGCAGAAGCAGTGAACAGGCAGAAGAACGAGATTGACGGATTGAAATTGCTGTAAAAAATACGGTTTATTGTAGGGGCGTATCGCGATACGCCCCTACTAAATATCTTAGAGGTAAAGCATAATGAGAGAGATAAACGCAAAACAGATCACAGATGCTGTGAGTGATCTGTGTGGAAAAGCTAATTTTGATATCCCTGAGGATGTGATGAATGTCCTCAGGAAAGCATACGATGAAGAGGTTTCACCACAGGGGAAGGATGTGCTGAAGCAGATCATTGATAATGACGAGATAGCGCACAACGAACAGGTACCGATGTGCCAGGATACAGGGCTTGCAGTATTTTTTGTGGAACTCGGACAGGACGTGCATATAACAGGTAGCCTGCTGAACGATGCTATCAACGAGGGGGTGAGAAAAGGGTACAAGGATGGTTACCTGAGAAAATCAACATGTAACCCTTTCACGAGAAAGAATGTTGGAGATAACACCCCGTCCATTATACATGTTGAGGTTGTTGCAGGTGATAAGATAAAGCTGACCATGGCTGCAAAGGGCGGAGGCAGCGAGAATATGAGTAGGGTCATGATGATGAAGCCTTCGGATGGCCTTGAAGGCATCAAGAAGTACATCATTGACAGGGTAAGGGAATCAGGTTCCAACCCGTGTCCTCCTGTAATAGTCGGCGTTGGTATTGGCGGCACATTTGAGCGTTCTGCACTGATTGCAAAAAAATCATTACTCCGTCCGCTCAATGTACAAAATCCTGATCCGGAGCTTGACAAACTTGAAAAAGAACTGCTTGCATCTATCAACAAACTTGGCATAGGTCCGATGGGGCTTGGCGGCAG
The DNA here is from genome assembly GCA_021789095.1 of bacterium. Lineage (GTDB taxonomy): Bacteria > JAMCPX01 > JAMCPX01 > JAMCPX01 > JAMCPX01 > JAJYJX01. The sequence continues at coordinate 12,711 of JAJYJX010000053.1, read as the reverse complement.
GACGACTGCACTCGGTGTGCATGTGATCGTCGAACCGTGTCATATCGCGAGTTTACCTCTTGCCGTGAATATACAGTGTCACTCCGCAAGGCACAAAGAAATAACAATATGAGGCGAATATGGCTAATATAATAAAGATAAAAACACCGTTAACAGATGATGTGGTTTATCAGTTAAAAAGCGGAGACAGCGTACTGATAACGGGTGTAATGTACACAGGCAGGGATGCGGCGCACAAAAGAATGATAGATGCGTTGAACAGAGGGGAGAAACTGCCTTTTGACATTCAGGGACAGATTATTTACTATGTAGGACCCTCGCCTGCAAAGCCGGGCAAACCTATCGGTTCGGCCGGACCTACTACAAGTTACAGGATGGACGCCTATGCACCGACATTAATAAAGCTTGGGTTAAAGGGTATGGTTGGCAAAGGCTGGAGGGCAAAAGAGGTAATCGATGCCTGCATAAAATACAAAGCGATATATTTTGGTGCAACCGGCGGAGCCGGTGCTCTTATAGCACGATCGATAAAAAAAGCAGAAATCATTGCCTACGAGGATCTCGGACCTGAAGCTGTGAGGCGGATAGAAGTCGTGGATTTTCCGGCAATTGTGATAAACGACGTTTACGGGAATGATCTTTATGTAAAGGGCGTTGAACAGTATAAACAAATATAGGAGGCGCATAGATGAAAAAAAATATTTACGAGGTTGGCTACAGGTATCACCCGGGTACGGTAGCATGGATACTGCACAGGTTATCAGGACTGGCACTGATACTGTATCTTGTGCTGCATATCTGGGTTATCCACAATCTTGATAACCCGATCGGTTTCAATAAAGTGATGGGCTTTTTGAACGAACCTCTTTTCAAGTTTTTGGAGCTTGGACTATGGGGCGTTATTGTTTACCATGCGACGAATGGCCTGCGAATAATTACGGTTGATTTCTTTACCATGAAAGGCGCCAAGTTTCAAAAGCAGATGTTCTGGGGTGCGGTTGCAATTGGCATAGTGATATTCATTGCAGGTGCTGTCCCGTTCGTAGGGCATCTGGTAAAATAGGAGGGATGAGAAATGAATATAAAATCCGTTACAGGAGATTCAGGCGTAAGAAGATGGTTTTATCAGAGGATTACCGGTATCTTTCTTGTGGTACTTTTGATAATTCACTTTACCATTATGCATTTTATAGGGACAGGAGAAATTGATTATCAGACGGTTGCACCAAGGCTTGCCTCACCGTACTGGAAGACATTCGATCTGGCGTTTCTCATCTTTGCGCTGTACCACGGTATGGCCGGTCTCTGGGTGGTTGTAGATGATTATGTCCACAGGGACGGCTGGAGGGTGTTCATTTACTCGCTCGTAGTGCTTGTGGGCGCGGTATTCCTCGTGCTCGGGGTATTGACGATTATAACGTTCACACCCCATATGCTTTTCACGATCCCCTCAAAAATCTAAGGAGAATATATAATGTCGATAAATATTGAAACACACTATCATGATGTACTGATCATAGGTGCCGGCCTTGCCGGTTCCATGGCTGCTTTAAAGGTGGCGCCCATTGCCGACGTTGCCGTGTTGACCAAGGTTTTCCCCACAAGGTCTCATTCAACTACGGCCCAGGGCGGTATGGCGGCAGCGCTGAACAACAATAAATCGCAGGGTGAAGATTCGTGGGAACTGCACATGTTTGATACGGTCAAGGGCAGCGATTATCTCGGTGATCAGGATGCTATAGAAACGCTTGCCAAGGATGCGATAGAGGTTGTTTATGAACTCGAGCACATGGGCACGCCCTTTTCCAGAACACCGGAAGGGAAGATAGCACAGAGGCCTTTCGGCGGCCATTCCAGGCCGAGGATTGCCTATGCTGCGGACAGGACAGGGCATGTTGCGCTCCACACTCTGTATGAGCAGAGCTTAAAAGAAAAGGTAAATTACTATTCAGAGTTCTTTGTAACAAAGCTGATCATCGATAACAACGCCGCAAAAGGCGCAGTTGCCGTGGACCTGAGGACAGGCACTGTCCATGTTTTCAGCTCCAAGGCCGTCATGATTGCAACAGGCGGAGGCGGACGCATATACAAGGTCACATCCAATGCACATGAATCGACCGGGGACGGGCTTTCGCTTGTATACAGAGAGGGCCTGCCTCTTATGGATCTTGAATTTACCCAGTTCCATCCAACCGGTATTTATCCCCTCGGTATACTGATCACCGAGGGTGTCAGGGGAGAGGGCGGATACCTGGTAAACAGCAAAGGGGAGAGGTTCATGGAGAAGTACGCTCCTGACATGAAAGACCTTGCACCAAGGGACATAACATCAAGGGCGATATACACCGAGATCAATGAAGGCAGGGGGGTAGGGCCGAAAAAAGACCACGTACTTTTGCAGATACACCATATAGGCAGGGAGAAGATACTTGAAAGGCTGCCGGAGATATACAAATTTGCGATCACCTATGCAGGTGTCGACTGCACGAAAGAGCCCATACCTGTAGCGCCGACCATGCATTACTTTATGGGCGGTATACCTACAGATTCCCACAGCAATGTAATAAAGGATGAAAAAGGGACACCCGTTACAGGACTCTATGCCGGCGGCGAGGCAGCATGCGAATCCGTTCACGGTGCAAACAGGCTCGGGGCCAATTCACTGGTAGATACCACGGTCTTCGGCAGAAGGGCCGGGAAACACATGTACGACTTCGTACAGGAAGTGGATAGACCGTCTTTACCGAAAGATGCCGTGGAAAGCACCGTTAAGATGGTAGAATGGCTTTTAAGCGGTAAAGGGAAAGAGAATGTATCGAAACTGCGTGAGGACATGCAGCAATTACTCTGGGATAGCGCACCGGGGTTCCGCGAAGAAAAGATGATGAGAAAGGGCCTGAAAGATATAAAGGTATTACAGGAAAGATACAAGAATGTCGGTATTGACGATAAAGGTAAAAACTTTAACATGCAGTTAAAGGATGCGATCGAGCTCGGAAACATGCTCGAATATGCAGAAGTGGTTCTGGCATCGGCTGATTTCAGAAAGGAGAGCAGGGGAGCGCATTCGAGAACGGATTACCCGAAGCGTGACGATGTAAAATTCCTCAAACATACGCTTGCGTTCAAAGGCAAGGATGGCACCCCCGAGCTGAAGCAGAAGAATGTTTCTATTACCAGGTACCAGCCGCAAGAGAGAAAGTATTAAGGAGGTATGACAGTGAAGGTAACGTTTAAGATACAAAGATTCAATCCGGAAAATGATACAAAACCATATTTTAAGGAATATACGGTTGAAACCCATTCCAATGCAGCCGTGCTTGATTGTTTGAATGATATCAGGTGGCACCAGGACGAGTCGCTGTCATTCAGAAGATCATGCGGTCATGCCATATGCGGCTCATGCGCCATGAACATGAACGGTAAGAATGGTCTTGCGTGCCAGACCCTTATCAAGGACCTTAAGCCGGGTACAGTGACTGTAAAACCACTGCCGTCATTCCCTATCATTAAAGATCTGGTTGTCAATCTCGAAAAGTTCTATGAAAAGTTCAACAAGATAACACCGTACCTAATCAATGACGGGCCGGTGCCTCAGAAAGAAAGGTTCCAATCACCCGAACAGCAGAAAATCATCGAGGAATCGACAACGTGTATTCTGTGCGCGTCGTGTACTTCTTCATGCCCGTCGTTCTGGGCAGACGACGACTATCTGGGTCCTGCTGCGCTTGTTAAGGCATTCAGGTATGTATTTGATACAAGAGACACCGCTGCTGAAGAAAGGCTCAAGGTGGTGAACGACAAAAACGGTGTTTTCAGGTGTCATACGATATTCAATTGTAACGAGGCGTGTCCGAAGGACATAAACATTACCGGCCACATAGCGGAACTGAAGCTGGCCCTTGTTACCACAAAACTGTAAAAGAGGTCGAATATGAATATACACGAATATCAGGCCAAAGAGTTGATGGCGAAGTTCGGAGTCGCAGTACCGAAAGGCAAGCCGGCGTTTACCGCTGACGAGGCTTATGCTGCGGCGCAGCAGCTCGGTGTAAGCAGGTTTGTTGTAAAGGCACAGATCCATGCGGGCGGAAGGGGTAAAGGCGGCGGTGTAAAACTTGTAAATTCCCCTGAAGAGGTACGGGAAGTCGCAGGAAAGCTGATCGGCATGACGCTCGTTACGCACCAGACAGGTGCCGAGGGCAAGATTGTCAAGAAGGTCTACATAGAAGAGGCGGGTGTGATTGAGAAGGAACTGTACCTTGGAATGATCATCGACAGGACGACCAGGCAGATCGTTGTGATGGCAAGCACCGAAGGCGGCATGGAGATAGAAGAGGTCGCATTAAAGACACCGGAAAAGATTATAAAAGAGTTTATCGACCCTGTGGCGGGCTTGCAGGATTTCTACGGAAGGAACGTAGCTTACAAACTCGGTCTCAGCGGCGACCTGATCGGCAAGTTCGTGAAGTTTGTTAAGGCACTATACAGGATGTTCCTTGAACTGGACTGCAGCCTTATGGAAATTAACCCGCTTGTGCTTACAAAAGACGGCAATATTTTTGCACTCGATGCAAAGATAAATTTTGATGACAATGCACTGTTCAGGCATAAGGATATAGAGGCACTTCGGGATATCAATGAAGAAGATGCAAAGGAGCTCGATGCCAAGGCGCACGGACTCAGCTATGTAAGCCTTACCGGTAATATAGGATGCATGGTCAATGGAGCTGGCCTGGCAATGTCGACAATGGATATAATCAAGTTTTACGGCGGTGAGCCTGCAAACTTCCTCGATGTCGGTGGAGGTGCTTCAAAAGAACAGGTCACGCATGCGTTTAAAATCATACTGTCCGATGAGAAAGTGAAAGGCATCCTGGTGAACATATTCGGCGGTATCATGAAATGCGATGTCATAGCGGCCGGCGTTATTGCTGCTGCAAGAGAGGTCAACATACAGGTTCCGCTTGTGGTAAGACTCGAAGGAACAAACGTTGAGCTTGGCAAGAAAATGCTTGGAGAATCCGGATTGAACATAATAGCCGCCTCGGATATGGCAGACGCAGCCGAGAAGGTGGTAAAGGCTGTGAGAGGTGCGATATGAGTATATTTGTAAATAAGAATACAAAGGTACTGGTACAGGGTATAACCGGGAAAGACGGCATGTTCCATACATTGCAGTGCCGGGATTACGGGACCAAGATTGTCGGCGGTGTGACTCCGGGAAAGGGCGGGACCAATGTTGAAGGCATACCGGTGTTTAATACGGTAAAAGATGCTGTTTCTTCTACTGGTGCGAATGCATCTATGATCTTTGTTCCTCCCCCATTTGCGGCAGACGCGATAATGGAGGCTGTGGATGCAGGTATCGAGCTTGTTGTCTGTATCACAGAGGGAATCCCCACACTTGATATGCTCAAAGTTTCCGCATATCTTAAAGGCAAGAAAACAAGGCTTATCGGTCCCAATTGCCCCGGTATTATTACCCCGGGTGAAGCAAAACTTGGCATTATGCCGGCCAAGATACACAACCCCGGGAAGGTAGGTATTATATCAAGGAGCGGAACACTGACCTACGAAGCGGTTTATCAGCTTACCGTTCTGGGACTTGGTCAATCCACGGCAATTGGCATCGGCGGTGATCCTATCATAGGGACAAACTTCATTGATGCACTTGAAGCATTCAATAACGATCCCAAAACAGAAGCAATTATCATGATAGGAGAGATTGGCGGTACTGCAGAGGATGATGCTGCCCGGTACATAAAGAAGTATGTTAAAAAGCCTGTTGTTGCTTTCATAGCTGGTCAAACAGCGCCTAAAGGCAAGAGGATGGGACATGCAGGTGCAATAATAACCGGCGGTAAAACAACGGCACAGGACAAGATTGAAACGCTCGAATCGGTGGGTATAAAAGTTTCCAAGAGTCCTGCAGAGATCGGAAAGACCATGTATGAACTTTTGACAAAGGTGAAAGCAAGAGCTAAGAAGAGTACAGCGGGCAAAGCTAAAAAAAAGTCTAAGTCCGTTAAGAAGAAAAAAACATCACCTGCGAGAAAGAATAACCGAAAGGGGAAAAGATAAATGGCAGAAACACAAAAAAAAGCGGAAGAAAAACCCAAAGAAAAACATACTATAAAAATTATAGAAGATCGCTGTAAGGGCTGTGAAATCTGTGTTGTTTATTGCCCGGAAGACGTCCTTGCCATGAAGGACACCATCGTAAGTGTGGTCAATCTGGACAAATGTACTGCATGTATGAGGTGCGAGTTGTTCTGTCCTGATTTTGCGATCTATGTAGATTTACCAGAGAAACATTGAGGAGGAACAATGGGGAAAAAGGCGTTACTTTTATCAGGAAATGAATCTTGTGTGGAGGGCGCACTGTATGCAGGTCTTCAATTCTATGCCGGTTATCCTATAACACCGTCATCAGAGATAGCGGAAGGACTCTCAAGGAAGCTGCCCAAGTACGGCGGTGTGATGATACAGATGGAAGACGAAATAGCATCGATGGGTGCCATTATAGGGGCTTCACTTGCAGGAAAGAAGTCCATGACTGCAACGAGCGGTCCTGGTTTTTCGTTAAAGCAGGAGAACTTCGGTTTTGCCTGTTTTAATGAAGTCCCGTGTGTGCTCGTGAATGTCATGAGAGGAGGGCCAAGCACAGGTGCTCCGACAGGACCGTCCCAGGGCGATGTGATGCAGGCAAGGTGGGGCACCCATGGAGATCATCCTGTTGTTGCAATTGCACCCAATTCAGTTCCTGAGATACTGACGGAAACCGTGCGGTCGTTTAATATATCCGAGAAATACAGGGTTCCTGTTATCCTGCTGCTGGATGAGATCATAGCACACATGCGTGAACGGGTTATACTGCCGGAGAAAGGCGAATTGGAGGTAATAGACAGGCTTAAACCGACAGTACCGCCGGATCAGTACAAGCCTTTTGATATATCCAATACACCCATGCCTCTGGTGCCGCCGATGGCAGCTTATGGAACGGGTTACAGATTTCACGTTACAGGTCTGAACCACCGGACAGACGGTTTTCCCACCAATAATGGCGAGCTGATAGAAAAAGAGCTGCTCCGCATTATGCAGAAGATGGCGATGTATAAGAAGAACATGCTCAAGCATGAAGAATACATGCTTGATGATGCGGAGATCGGCATTGTTGCATATGGATCAACATCAAGAGCTGCAAAATATGCGGTGAATGTGCTCAGGAGCGAAGGTATAAAGGCAGGAATGCTCAGGTACATTACGATATGGCCGTTCGAAGAGGAAGCAGTCGAAAAACTTGCAGAAAAGGTCAAGTTCATTGTTGTACCGGAACTCAACCTCGGCCAGCTTATACTTGAGGTCGAACGATGCGCAAGAGGAAAGGCAAGCGTATACGGGGTCAACAGGGTCAACATCGAGATTATCCACCCGCACGAAATCATAGAAAAAGTAAAGGAGCTCTTACATGGCATTCGAGTATGAAAAATACATAAGGAAAGGAACGCTTCCGCATATATGGTGTCCTGGCTGCGGTCACGGCATAGTGATGAAATCGCTTCTCAGGGCGATCGAAGGATTAAAACTCGACAAAAACGATATAGCTGTTATATCGGGTATCGGTTGCGCTTCAAGGCTGCCGGGGTATCTGGACATGAACACCCTGCATACCACCCATGGAAGGGCATTGGCATTTGCAACGGGTATAAAACTTGCCAATCCGAAACTCAAGGTTATTGTGGTAAGCGGAGACGGCGATGCCTCTGCCATCGGAGGAAACCATTTAATCCATGCAGCACGGAGAAACATAGATATAACCTTGCTTATCTTTAACAACTCCATTTATGGTATGACCGGCGGACAGGTCGCTCCGACAACTCCGATCGGGGCATACGCATCAACAATGACCTACGGCAACATAGATCCGCCGTTTGACATCGTCAGACTTGTGGAAGGAGCAGGGGCGACATTTGTTGCGAGAACAACGTCATACCACACGGCACAGACGGAACAGCTTATAAAACAGGCCATGACGCATAAGGGTTTTGCGGTCGTTGATATCATAGATGCATGTCCTACCTATTTCGGCAGGAAAAACGCTCCGAAAGAAGCATACGATATGATGCAGGTGCAGAAGGACAACTCTATCCCCTTGCAGATAGCGCAGAAGAAAAAGCCCGAAGAGCTGCAGGGCAAGATCATAACCGGTATTTTTGTCAAGAAAGAAATGCCGGAATATACGGATACGTACTACAATACGATTATACCAAAGGCAATGGGGAGTAAATAGGAGAAGAGTATGGAAAAGAATATAGAAATCAGACTAAGCGGAGAAGGCGGTCAGGGACTTATTCTCGCAGGCGTTATCCTTGCCTCGGCGGCACTCATTGACGGTAAAAACGCTGCCCAATCCCAGTATTACGGGCCGGAATCAAGAGGTGGCATCAGTAAATCCGAGGTGGTTATCAGTACCGGTGATATCATTTACCCGGAAGTTGCGGATCCGGACCTTGTCCTTGTACTTTCTCAGGTTGCATGCGGTCCTTATACGAAAGATATAAGGAGGGACGATGCCTACGTTATCTTTGATGCAAATACGGTCAAAGAATTTCCAAAACTTGAGCATGGCAGAATATACAAGCTTCCCTTTACCATGACCGCTCATGACAAACTCGGCAAGCCCTTTATAGCGAATATCATAGCTCTTGGTACCATTGTGGGGCTGACCAATGTGGTCAGCAGAGAGGCTATCGAACAAGCTGTGCTGGCACGGGTGCCAAAGGGTACGGAAGAATTGAACAAAACGGCTCTGTCTGAAGGTTTTGAGCTTGCCAAGACAATAAAATAGAAGGAGTTTCGATATGAAGAAATATTTGCTGACACCCGGGCCTACAGAACTGCCGCCCAGGGTATTACTTGCAATGGCGCATCCGATCATCCATCACAGGGCACCGGAGTTTCTCCCTGTGCTCGAACAAGCACGGGAAGGACTCAAATGGCTTTTTAAAACAAAAAATGAGGTGCTTATACTGGCATCGTCCGGCACGGGCGCAATGGAAGGGGCTGTAACAAACTTTTTATCAAAGGGAGATAAAGCCATTGCTGTTAACAGTGGGAAATTTGGTGAAAGATGGGCGCAAATTTGTAAAGCCTATGGCGTTGATGCTGATGTTATCAATGTCGAGTGGGGCCAGGCTGTTGAGCCTGGAAAGATAAAAGACGAGCTAAAAAAACAGCCGGATACAAAGGCTGTGTACCTTCAGGCAACAGAAACATCCACGGGTGTCGTACATCCTATAAAGGAGATTGCAAAGATAGTTCACGACAATAGTAATGCATTGGTTGTTGTTGACGGCATAACGGGTGTCGGGGTGTTTGAACTGCCAATGGATGAATGGGGTATTGATATACTTCTTACCGGCTCGCAGAAGGCACTTATGCTACCTCCGGGGCTTGCGTTTATAGGCATAAGCGACAGGGCTTGGAAGTTTGCCGAAACATCCAATCTTCCAAAGTACTACTTCAACTTCAGCAAGGAACTGAAAAACATTGTCAAGAACCAGACAGCTTACACGCCTGCCATATCCCTTATTACAGGGCTCGGTGAATCATTGAAGATGATGAAAGAGGAAGGCCTTGAGAATGTCTATAAACGCCATGCAATGCTTGCAGATGCGACCAGAAATGGTGTTAAGGCCATGGGTCTTAAACTGTATGCACCGAAATCTCCGTCAAACTCTCTTACGGCCGTTCTGTCTCCCGAAGGTATTGATTCAGGCAAGATCATAAGTTCGCTTGAAAAAGATTTCGGAATAAGGGTTGCAAACGGACAAGATCAGGCAAAGGGCAAGATATTCAGGATAGCGCATATGGGCTATTACGATAAATCGGATATACTGTTCGCACTTGCCTCTCTGGAAATAGTCCTGAATAAGCTCGGCTATAGGGTGGAGCCCGGAGCAGGTGTGGGTGCTGCGGAAAAAGTGCTGGTGTGATAGGAAAACTTATGTATCTTAGGTGGATCGCACGATCCCGCCGCTGGCGGAATATCCCGGGCGAATGAGCAAACTTTCTTATTGCAATTTCCGGGCTAAAAAAATAAATACTTGGAAAAGGATCTAATATGGTTAAAGTACTCATTGCAGACGGTATAGCGGACGAGGGACTGAAGATACTTACGACATCGAACATACATGTTGATGTAAGGAAAAAGACCTCGGCAGAGGAACTCGCATCCCTTATCCCCGATTACGAAGGATTGGTTGTCAGGAGTGCAAGCAAGGTAACAAAAGATATCATAGCAAAGGCCGCGAAGTTAAAGATCATCGGCAGGGCAGGGATCGGTGTTGATAATGTGGATGTATCTGCTGCAACCAAAAAAGGCATCGTCGTTATGAATACACCGGGCGGTAACAGCACCACAACCGCCGAACATACGCTGTCCATGATCATGGCAATGGCAAGACGCATACCCCAGGCTACTGCGTCCTTAAAAAGCGGTAAATGGGAAAAGAGCAAGTTTGAGGGTGTGGAGCTCTACAACAAAACACTCGGGATAATAGGTTTTGGCAATATAGGGGCCATACTCGCCGACAGGGCATTGGGTTTGAAAATGCACGTTCTTGTGTACGACCCGTTCATTTCAGATGAAAAGGCACTGAACCTCGGTGTAAAGAAGGTTTCGCTTGATGAGATATATACCTCTGCCGACATTATAACTGTTCATACACCCAAGACCAAGGAAACCGCGGGCATGTTAAACAAGGCAGCGTTCGAGAAGATGAAGAAAGGCGTTATGATAGTGAATTGTGCAAGGGGCGGTATCGTGAACGAGGCCGATCTGCTGGAAGCACTGCAGTCCGGCAGGGTGGCTTCCGCAGCGCTTGATGTCTTCGAGGTTGAGCCCCCTGTTGACAATCCATTGTTGAAACTGGACAATGTAATAGGAACACCGCATCTTGGCGCATCAACGCATGAGGCACAGGTAAATGTGTCAGTCGATATTGCCAAACAGTTCATTGATTACTTTACAAGGGGCGCAATCAAGAATGCTGTTAATTATCCGTCTATAAGCGTAGAGATGTATCCATTCCTGGAACCGTATATAAAGCTTGCAGAGAAACTTGGTAAGTTCATGGGGCAGATCTACAAAGAAGACCATGTGGATGAAATTACAATAGAGTACGGCGGCGAGGTTACAGAGTTGAATACGCAGCCGGTAACGCTTGCAGGTGTAAAAGGTTTTTTGCAGCACATATATGGTGAAGATGTAAACTACATAAATGCAAGTGTTATCGCAAAAGAAAACGGCATTAATATTGTGGAAACAAAGACAGGACAGCCTGTAGATTTCACAAATCTGATCACAATCAAATTGAAAGCCAAAGACGCAACAAGAAAAATATCAGGAGCCGTGTTTGGTAAAAAGCACATAAGGATCACGATGATAGATAATTTCTACATAGAAGCCATACCGGAAGGTAACATACTTGTCCTGAGGAACATTGATAAACCCGGGGTCATCGGCAATCTCGGTACATATCTTGGCAAACACAATATCAATATAGCAAGGATGGAGCTCGGCAGGGAATCTGTTGGTAGTGAAGCTATAGCGCTGCTGAATATAGATGATGAACCTTCTGATGAGATCATGCATGGACTCAGGGGGCTTGAAAACATTATCTCCGCTGAGAAGGTTGTCTTATAGATGCCGGATAGACAACAAACATTTCATAAGCAATCGTTGAACCGGCATGAGATCCCCTTTGGTGTAAAAGACTATATACCCCCGGAATCGTATAAAATAAAAGAGATTGAAAATATTATACTCAATATATTCAGGCAGTGGGGGTACAGGTACATAATTACACCGCTGCTTGAATACCTTCCCGTTTACACGGACGGGGATACAGGCTTTGAGGAGGATGAACTTATTAAGGTCATAGAGCGTGAAACAGGGAAAACAATGGTTTTACGCGCTGATTTCACTCCGCAGATAGCAAGGATTGTAAGTTCGAAGATGGCAATAAACCACGCCCCGATAAAATTATCATACAGCGGTATCGTTGTGAAACATTCCAGGAACAAAGGTAAAAAAGAAATCTATCAGGCGGGTATTGAATTGATCAATGCAAAAGGCATCGATGCTGATGCAGAGATCATTACAATAGCAGGTGAGGTACTAAAACGTCTTGGACTGAAAGATTTTGTAATATCATTGAGTCATGCCGGATTTATAAGGATGCTTGTTGACCGGATCAATCCGCAGTCCGACGTGTCCGGTATAGTTGAGTTGCTTATGCAAAAGGATTATACAGGTATCAACAGCATAGAAGGATTATCCAAAAAACAGAAAGATACGCTTAACGCCCTGTTTGAGCTATACGGGAAGCCGGATAAAATCATGTCCAGGGCGCGAAGGATATTCGATGATACAAAATTAAATTTATTTTTTAAACAGATAGAAGACATTTTAAGGATAATTAAAGGCTTTGGCCTGGATAATAGGGTTATTCTTGATCTAAGAGAAATGCATAGTATAGACTATCATACAGGAATTGTTTTTCAAATATTTACTCCCGGGTATGGTGAGGAACTGATAAACGGCGGAAGGTATGATGGATTTTTGAAGAGATACGGCAGCGACCTGCCTGCTACAGGGCTTGGCATAAACATATCTGCCATGATGCCGCTTCTGAACGCCATCGA
>JAJYJX010000202.1 GCA_021789095.1 bacterium | reverse complement strand
ATACAATTATAGCAGTTCAGACATGCCTTTTCAAAACCCCCGATACTGCTGATGCGCGGTCTGTCTATTGTCTCATCCCATTTTATGGTTCCTGTAGGACAGGTTATGAAACAGAACTTGCATTTACTGCCAAGGCATTTTTCGTTATCATTGCTCCATTGAGGCCAAAGAGTCTCGGGCGCGTATGCTTTTCTGTATCTCTCTAAAAACATAGTTTGTACTCCTGTTATAGAATTTTTAAAATGCAATACAGCATATTATAACATTAAACCTTATGCACATTATCCGCAGAAGGATTAAAAACATCTCTCAACAGCCTATCAAGCGGCTTTTCTGAAGCGGTCTTCGGAATCTCATTGACTATTTGTATATACGAAGGCATTGTATTCGGTGTTAATTGTTTTCTGCACTGCTTTATTATGTCAGCTATGGCCGCTGTCTTTCCGTCAAAAGGCACAACTGCAGCAACCAGGTCGCTTTCACCGGGTGCACCTGATGCTGCTGGTATGCCATAAACGCACACCTCCGAGACATCCGGATGCTCTCCTATGATCCTTTCAACAAAATCCGGCTGGATAAATTCTCCCTGCCTCCTCAGCCCCCCTCCCTTCCTGTAATTGAAAAAGAAATAACCATCTTCGTCTGTATGCCCCATATCCCCTGTCCTCAACCACCCGCCCCTTGTCTTTTCTTCCGATGCCTTTTTGTTCTTATAGTACGTGACCTCTGCGTCCTGACCCGTCATCCTCCATACTATTTCACCGGTAGCACCGGGCATGCACTCATTGTCATTATCATCGAATATCTTCATCTCCATGATACCCGGCAGCGGTTTGCCGAAAGAACCCACGGGTCCTTCTCCCGGCGGTTTGTGTGCGAACCCTCCTTCAACAGCGCCGTACCATTCATGGATCAGGATATTGAATCTTTTCTCAAAAGCCTCCCATATCGCCCTCGGTGTGCCTGCACTGAGCACGACCTTGACCGGGTTATCCCCGTCATTGGGTTTATGCGGTTCGTTGTAAATACCGGACATCATTCCTCCAAGAAGGGAAAAGGTGGTGACGCCGTATTTGCGGCATACATCCCATATCCTGCTCTTTGTAAACTGCGGACTAATGACCGCCTTTATGCCGAGCGCCAGTGCAGGAAATATGGTGACAGCCTGCGCATTCCCGTGCGTAAATGAAAGGCCTGTATACAGAACATCGCTCTCCGTATATCCCCATGCAACCTGGGCAAGCAGGGCATATGCAGCAAAACGGTCTTGTTTCATAACCACCCCCTTGGGATCACCCGTGGTACCAGAGGTAAAAATAATCTCAACCGGACGGGACGGATCTTCCGCAGCAGGTTCCATCACCGGGGCATTGCCTTTATCGATAATATGGTTCAAATAAGGGAACTCTGTGTGCCTGTGGGCATGTATGTCTGGTTTTTCAAGAAGGTAGATGTGCTTGAGATCAGGCAGTCCGGATTTGATCTGATTGACATTGTGTACAAGGTCCTCTGTTGTAAAAACAGCTTTTGTGCCGGAGAACCGCAGCATATACTTCAGCCTTTCTCCGGTGGAACGCGGGTCAACAGGCACGGCTGTTGCGCCTGTTAAAGATGCGGCACAAAGCAGGTATATGAACTCGGGGTAGTTTTTCATTATCACCGCAAATGAATCACCTGTACCTATATTGATGCGTTTTAATTCACTGGCAATCTTAAGGGTATTCTTATACAGGTCGTTATACGTAACCCTTTCTTCCCCGAGTTCCCCGTATTCAAAGGAAAAGATCTCCTTTTCAGGGTTTTCTTTGCTCTTTGTTAGTATGATATCCGATAAAAAATCCATGTCCGGTTATTCTTCACCCTTCGCAATCATCTCTCCCGCAAAAATGGCAAGTGAATCGTTCGAGCCGTCCTCTATAAGCGATGCCCTTGCATCCCTCAGTAATTTCTCCACATAGTATTCCTTGACAATCCCGTACCCGCCGAAGATCATTGATGCCTCGTGGGCTACCTTGAAAGCTGTTTCAGTGCAGAATATCTTCGATGCCATGGAATATTTTGTGTCAGGCGGCGAATTGGTAAGGTTGTATACCAGGACATTGCGCGAGAATGCCCTTGCTGCCTCGACCAGTTTAAACATGTGTAAAAGCTTATGCCTTATAAACTCATGCTCTATCAGAGGTTTTCCGCCCTGGACCCTCTGCTTTGCATAGTTAACAGCCTCTTCATAAGCCGCCCTAGCAACACCCGTAAGAAAAGCACCCATTGAACCATTGGCAGTTGCAAGCGTTACATCTGTCATGGCTTCATATGCTTCCGGATCTATAATCATGTTGTCCTTTGGAACACGCACATTGTCGAAAATGATTTCACCCTGGTTGAGCGCCCTCTGGCCCATCTTGTTCAACGGTTTGCCCTTACTGACACCGGACAGATTTGTCGGGACAATGCATATACCTCCTCCGGCCATACCCATTGCAGGGTCTATATTCAGAAACACCGTGGCATGTGTAGCTATTGTGCCACATGAAACCCATGCAGATGTTGTACCGTTGACCACCCATTCATTGCCATCCATAGTGGCTGTAATTTCTCCCTTTATATTCGGGTCCCTGAACTGGCTTGTTCCTGCTGCAAGCGTATCGGAACCCCGGTTTGGCTGGGTAATGGCCCAGCAGCCTATGAACTTTGCCTCTTTGTCCTTTGTGTATGGGTAAATAAAGTTTTCGATCAGGTAATCCGTAGGAGCAAGCATGGC
>JAJYJX010000052.1 GCA_021789095.1 bacterium | reverse complement strand
ATAGCAGTGAGTACTCTTTTAAATACAGGGGAGAAGGTCCCTCCGGTTTACACGCAGGTCAATAACCCTCTGGCATTGTTCAAGATGCTTCCCACCCTGCTCAGGTAGATCCGGTGTGTGAGGAGCTGGAATGAGTCTCGCGGGCCGGAGGATCAGGGTCAATGACATTCACCTCAACGTTGTTGTCGAGGGCGAAGGTCAGCCGGTCATCTTGCTCCATGGATTCCCTGACTCAGCCTTTCTCTGGCGCAACCAGATCAGCGCACTGGCCGGCAAAGGGTACAAGGTCATTGCTCCGGACTTGCGGGGGTTCGGGGATTCCGACGCTCCACAGGGCAAGAGGCATTATACTTTCGATATCATCACGGGTGATGTGATCGCCCTGCTGGATCACCTGGGCATCAAGAAGGTGTCCGTCATCGGTCACGATCTGGGAGCGGTCGTCGGGTGGCTCCTCGCCATCCATCATCCCGAACGCTTGATACGCTACGTTGCGGTATCTGTCGGGCATCCGAGAGCGTATCGTTCCGGCATCGAACAGAAACTTCGCGCATGGTATGCACTCGGGTTTCAATTCCCCTTTGTCTCAGAGTGGACTGTACGTATGTTCGATTGGTATGTCTTACGCAGGCTGACCAGTGCCCATCCCGAGACAGATCACTGGATCAAGGATCTATCGAGAGAAGGCATGTTGACGGCCGGTCTGAACTGGTACCGTGCAAATGCACTGGAGATTCTCTTTGGAGACTTCCCGAATGCGAAAGTCCCTGTACTTGGGATCTGGAGTACCGGAGACAGGTTCCTGTCACAGGATCAGATGAAAAACAGCGCCAGGTATGTTGATGGGCCGTGGCTCTACGAGAAACTCGAAGGCCCAAGTCACTGGATTCCGCTGGATGCGCCCGATCAACTGAACGCAATCTTGCTGACCTATTTTGGTCAGCCGGTCCACAATTAGTTAACCACAAAAATGCATTTTTAAATAAGAAAGTTCGTGTAGTGAGCGATAACTCTGCGTCAATTTATGGAATCAAATTCCAAATCTGAAATCCTAATTTCTAAACAATATCAAATGACGAAAATTCAAAAGTTATTGCTGTGTTTTAGATATTCATATTTAAGATTTTTGATTTGTTTAGGATTTAGATATTGGAATTTAGTATTTCAAAAATGGTGGATCGCACCGGGTCAAAATGTTGCCAGTTCTTCCGGTGTTCCCTTGTATCCATAGCACCGGTAAATATAAAACGTGAACCGTGCGGCATGAGTATGTCTGGTTCTGATTACAAGTTCCTCAGCAGGTCCTACCTTATTAAATAAGGCGTCGACCTCTTTTTCCATAGGTGCATACCCTACATAAACAGCGTCTCTGCCCTTAACCGCCCTAAAGTTGTTCCAGAAATCATACTGGCTGAAACGCCTGATCACGGGTATCTCATAAACCTCCGGATGTCCTTTTACATAAAAGGCGAGCTCTGCATTAAGCCCGTACTCATGCGTTGCAACAAAACTCCCGGCCGGCATATCCTTCAATACTTCCGACACATTTTCTCCAAGTTCTCTCCATCCATACATTCTATTTGTAGGATCTCTTTGCGGTGGTATATATATACCTCCAGCGTGCATAAGAGAAGGATAATATGCGAGTGCCGATGCAAGTACACATATAAATATGGTAAATCCAAGACCAACATCAATAAGTATGCGGATACCACGCCTGCCGTTTTTATACTTTTCATAGAGTACGTATACGGCAGCAATAGAACCTGTTACGTAACCCGATACAGGCCAGTTCGGCTCTGTTCTTCCGCCTATGCTGAGAAGCGCTATAAAAAGTATAACCGGTGCAGATAAGCAGAATAGAAACAGATATTTATCATTCTTGAATTTTATGCCTCTGTAACCACTTACGCTTAGCCCATAAACAACCGCAACAAAGAAAAATCCGGCTTCTATACCCGCCTGTCCTCCAATATATTCAAATAATGTAAATGTGATGTTGTGTGTTTCCGACATCATACCAATGGCATGTCTGAACATAACGAAGTTATGCATTGCATTCCAGATCAGAATAGGACTTGCCACGATCAACTCTATAAGAAGAGCAAGGTAAGGTTCTTTGTGCCTCAGCCATTTTCTATTGTTGTCAGAAAGAAATATAAATAAACCCACCTCTGCCGTAAAAAAGATAAACATGTGATGTGACAGCAGACCAAGCCCAAGGCTTAACCCTATAAGATACCACCACCATGCCCTGCCATCGGTTATAAGTTTCCATAAAAAAAGTGCTGTTACAGACATAAAGAAAACTTGAGGGGAATAGTATGTCATTATAACGCCTCCTGCCATACCTATGGGCAGGATATGAAACAGCAGCACTACTATAAGTCCAAGCATCCTTGATTCTGTAACTTCAACTGTTAGTAGATAGACAACAACAGCGGTCATGGCTGCAAATACCGGTGCTCCAAGCCTTACAGAGAATGCGGATAATGGAAGTATATGCGTGAAAAAGGCTATGATCCATGCAATCATTGGCCCCATATCATAATAACTGAGGGCTGGATGTCTTGACCAATCCCAGAAGTATGCCTCATCCTGAGAAAGGGTGTAATGTGTTGTTGCCAAGTAAAATACCCTGAATATCAAGAATCCAGCAATTACAGCAAAAGTTACGTATGTATACCTCTTACCTTTCATCTAATCTCCTTAAAGTTTGTCAATACTATGCCACTTCTTTTTACCAATGACTTTATACTTGCGGACGTAAGCGCTTTCAGCTCATCCTCCCATGCATATCCCCAGTCATAAGAACCGGACGCATCATAACCCGGATGGACCATCAGTTCTGTAATGCCGTCCGCAATACCTGGCAGCATGGAAGAAAGTACATATTCGTTCATGTGCCCGCCCCTTTCAAAACCCCTGAACCAGTCTGTAAAACCGAGACTGTTGTCCCTTAATCTTGACTGAAGGGTATTGCCTAACATCTTCATGACAAAGTCTTTAATACCTATACCGGTTGAACGCGGTACTCTTATCCATCTTATCTTAAATCGCTGTGCGAGTTTTATTACAATATCCTTAATGCCGGGTAAAAGATGAAGGTGCTGATGACTGTCTATATGGCTGACCGATACATCGTTATCTTTGAGTATGCCGATCTGTCCCGATAATTCTTTCTCCAGCGCATTGCGATCAAACCTTCGAAGTATAATCCTTGGAATTACCTCTCTGTAGCTATTTAAAAAAAAGCCGTTATTATCAACAAGCCCATCAACATCATATAAAACAGGCTTTTCCCCGCCTGTAAATGTAAGGTGTATGCCCGCATCAATGCCTGAGTCCTTTAAAAGCCGTATGCCTTCTTTAAAATACCTGCCGTTAACAACGACCGATGTTGCCGTAACGATTCCTTCTTTGTATGCTTTGATAATACCTGTTGTAATTTCCCTGCAAAGTCCGAAATCGTCCGCGTTTACTACAAGGAATTTCGTCATCGTCTCTTAACAACTGGCCGGATGGATTTAATCTCCCTGTATATGGAGAACATCTCTTTGATAATCTTGACGATAACGGCAGTGCTCGACAAAGTTGAAATGCCCCTGCTGCGCGGGAAATAATTTGTCCCAAATTGTATGATCTTAAATCCGTACCTCTGCGCCCTGATAAGCAGCTCCGCATCTATAAAGCTGCCTTCGGATTTAAGGATTACGTATTCAAATACCTCTTTACGCACAAGCTTGAATGAGAAATTCACATCTTTTATCCTTAGGCCGAACAGTGCTTTTATAAGTGTGTTGTACACATAGGAATATATAAGCCGGATAAGCCCCTCTCCCGTCCTGTCAAACCTGAATGCGGAAACAATATCTGCCTCGTAGTATCTCATGAGCCTGAACGCCTTCTTCAGTTCCATCATGTCGAATGGAAGATCCGTATCGGAATAAAGCACCGTATCCATCTTTGCATTTGAAAAACCCGTTTTCAAAGCACCGCCCAGTCCCCTGTTGGATGTATGATGGATGACCCGTATACGGCTGTCCTGCGCAGAAAGCTCGTCCGCGATCCTGCCTGTTGCATCGTTTGAAGCATCATCAATGAGCAGGACCTCGTAATCGGGTATTTCCCCGATCTTCAACATGCGCTCACACACCTCTTTTGCCGCTTCCACAGCCCGTTTTATATACAGCTCTTCATTGTACATCGGATAAAAGATTGTAATACCTTCCATTTAATATCTCCGTTAGTATCCTGTCCTTGTATTATTCCGTATACGCATTTTTATTAAGATATGCAAATAAATAAAGACGCATACCTGTTAACCCGGAACTGCAATAAGATTGTAAAGAACCTCATTGCCAAATCGTTTTTTTAAATTATAATATTTATAATGATAGAAGTAGACCAGACCATTCATGACAAACTCGGCCTTGTGCCGAAACAGCCCGGTGTTTACCTGTTCAAGGATGCCAGGGACAGCATACTTTATATAGGCAAGGCATTGGACCTCAACAACAGGGTGAGGGCGTATTTTACGGCGTCACCCGATACGCGCCCATTTATAAATTTTCTCAAACCCAGGATAAAGCACATAGAATTCATGCTGACAGACACCGAGAAAGAGGCACTGCTGCTTGAAAACAATCTTATCAAGAAGAACAGACCCAGATACAATATACGCTTAAAGGACGATAAGACCTATGTTAACATCCGCATATCGACGGATCATAAATTCCCGGGCATACAGGTCGTGAGAAGGCCGGTGAGGGACGGTTCATTGATCTTCGGTCCGTATTCCTCAGCACGTGCAGCAAGGGAAACCGTAAAACTGATAACAGACCTGTTCCAGCTAAGAACCTGCACAGACGCAGAGCTCAGGAACAGGATAAGGCCGTGTATGAAGTACCAGATCAAAAGATGTTCAGCTCCGTGCGCGAACCGCATAACACAGGAAGATTATAAAGAACGTGTAAAACAGGCAAAACTCTTTCTCGAAGGGAAAACAAACGCAGTCATTAAAGGACTGAAGGCACAGATGAAATCAGAGTCGGACAGTGAGCACTATGAAAAGGCAGCCCGGATAAGGGACCTCATTTTCAATATACAAAAGACTGTCGAGCAGCAGAAGGTGGAATCCGCAAGGGCCGTTGACATTGATGTGTTCAACCTTTCGTCCGTCGGTACAACATTTGCCGTAAACGGGCTTTTCATACGCAGCGGACAGCTCCTGAATTCAACGAACTACATGTTCAGGGATACAGTGCTTGACCCCGAGGAGCTTATGAGCTCCGTCATAAGGCAGTACTACGAGAACGGCCATTTTGTACCTGCCAACATATATCTGCCGTTCGAAATACCGGACATGCAGGTCGTGCGGTCACGTCTGGCAGAACTAAAAGGCGGCGACGTCCGTATAAATGTGCCTTCAGGCGGAAAAAAACTGGATTTGCTCAATCTGTCCGCAAAGAACGCTACAGAGTATATGCAGTTATCCCTGCATAAAGAGGCGGTATCATTGTCCGCAGTCGAATCATTAAAGGACCTGCTGCATCTCAAAAACCTTCCCACGGCAATAGAGTGCTTTGACAATTCAAACATCATGGGCACAAACAGCGTGTCATCAATGGTGCGGTTTGAAAACGGTTTATCTGTGAAGGCAAAGTACAGGCATTACAGGCTCAGGGAGGTACAACGGCCCGATGACTATGCAATGATGCACGAGGTGCTTACAAGAAGGTTCAGGGACAGGCAGGACATACCTTCGCTCATTATTGTGGATGGAGGCAAGGGGCAGCTCAGCATAGCGCTCAAAGTGCTGAAGGATCTGGATATCGAACAGCCCGATGTTATAGGCATTGCAAAACTGCGCAGGGAAAACCTATCCTCAGTCAGCAACAGGCACCGTATAGATAAGGAAGAAGACAGGGTCTACATACCGAACAGGAAAGATCCATTAAACCTCATACACGGCTCGGAACCGCTTATGCTTTTAAAACGTATAAGGGATGAAGCGCACAGGTTTGCAATAACGTATCACAGGAAACTAAGGTCAAAAACCGGCCTTCTCTCTGCGCTTGACGGTATTGCAGGAGTATCACAGAAAAGAAAACGGCTTTTGCTGTCGATTTTCAGCAGCATTGAGGAGATCAGGAATGCCCTGCCTGAGGAGATCGTCAAACGCACCGGTATACCGATAAGCGTGGCAAAGGAGATCCATGGGCGCCTGGCCGGGTAATTCTCAAAACAGTTGAAATTTATTTTAATAAAGTTTATCATAATAAAAAGCAGGCAAAAGGAGAAAAAGATGTTTGATATAGGCATGCCAGAGCTGATAGTGATATTCATAATCATACTTGTGCTTTTTGGCGGCAAAAGACTCCCCGAGGTTGGTAAGAGCCTTGGAGAAGCAATCAAGAACTTCAAAAAGTCGATGAATGAGCTTGAGTCCCCATCAACAACTGAAACAAAAAAATCACTTCCGGAAAATAAACCGGAAGAGAAAAAAGACACTCCAACAAAGCCGAACTAATCTCTTGCCCGGCAAATAGACCTCTGTATCGGGTTGAGCAAACAAGCAAATCCAGCTATTGAATTTCTTGAGATATGATTTGACATACCCCCTGTTTAGCGAAATATAATTTTCCCATGTATTGCATATTTCTTTCCGATGCACACCTTAAAGGCGCGGACGATCCTAACCAGGGCAGGCTTGTCGCATTTCTTGATAACCTGGACACAGAAAAACCCGATGCTGTATTCCTTCTCGGCGATATATTTGACTACTGGGTGAGCACAAGCGGACTCATAGACCCTGCTTACGCGAATCTCATGGACGCACTCAGGAAGTTATATGAACGCGACATTAAACTCTACTACAATATCGGGAACCACGATTTTTTTACACGGAGCGTATTCAAAAAGGTATTTGCCGGCATGGACATCATAGAAAACGGCATAGGCATCGGGCTTGACGGCATACGGTGCTTTATTACACACGGTGACATGATAGATTATACCGACAAATGGTACAGAGTGTTCAGGTTCATCCTCAGAAGCCGGGTTGTACGTATGCTTGCATATATACTTCCCGCAGGCCCTATCAATTATATTGCGTCAAGCCTTTCGAGGCACAGCAGGGAGGTCTGGACAAAAAAAAGAACAATGCCTGCCCATGTCCTCGATGAGTATATAGAGGAAAAGGCTGCGCAGGGATTCGATGTCGTGATAGCAGCGCATTTCCATGAGCCCGTGATCAGGGAATACACATTTAACGGGAAGAAGATTGCGTATATTAACACGGGGAACTGGTTCGATACGTACAGCTATGTGGTATTGAAGGACGGTAAATTCGATCTCAGGTATTACGGCAAAACAGCATGAGGGAACTCTTACAATATGTAAAAAGGCCGGGCAGGTATATAGGTCCTGAACCGAACGCCGTTGTAAAACTGCATGATTCGGTAAAATTAAAGATTGCTCTTGTTTATCCCGATCTCTATGAGATCGGCATATCGAATCTGGGACTCAGGATACTCTACGGGCTGATAAACGACCTGCCGTACGCACTTGCAGAAAGGGCATACATGCCAGGCAAAGACATGGAAGCCGCCATGGAACGACATGCCGTAACATTATCTACCATAGAATCGGACACCCCTCTCGATCAATTCGATATCATAGGCATAACATTGCAAACAGAGCTCAACTTCCCGAACGCACTTCATGTGATCGGGCTTTCAGGCTTAAAGCCATACTCACGGGAAAGGACGGATACCTTCCCTCTTGTTATAGGCGGAGGCAGCTGCGCCTTCAGCCCGGAGCCTGTTGCGGATTTCTTTGACGCCTTTGTAATCGGAGACGGTGAAGAAGCAGTAAGGGAGCTGATAGACACATCAATAGCTTGCAGGGAACAGGGCCTGTTGAAGCAGGAGTGCCTTGAGAGGATTGCACATATAGAAGGTGTTTACGTGCCGTGCCTTTACAGGCAGATCCAGGACACACACGGCAATTTCAAAGGTATCATGCCTGTTAACAAGCCTGCCCGGCCTCTTAAGAGAAGGATACTGCCCGGCATAAACAATGTTGTCCTGAAAAATTCCATTGTCCCTTTAATAAAGCCCGTCCATGACAGGCTCGTTGTCGAGATAGCGCGGGGCTGCACAAAGGGCTGCCGGTTCTGCCAGGCAGGCATGATCTACAGACCTGTAAGGGAAAAAAATATGGGAACAATTCTTGAAGAAATAAAACATAATGTGGATGTGTCAGGATTCTCCGATATAAGCCTTTTATCTTTGAGTGCGGGAGATTATTCGCACATACATCAGCTTTTAAAATCCTTTATGTCAGAATTTGCGGACGACAGATGTTCCCTGTCACTACCGTCTTTAAGGATAGATTCTGTTACCAGCCAGATGCTTGAGCATATAAAACAGGTAAGGAAGACCGGGTTTACGGTGGCTATCGAGGCAGGCACACAGAGGCTCAGGGATGCAATAAATAAAAACATTGCAGACGAAGAAATAATCTCGAGCGTGGAACTTGCGGCAAAAATGGGATGGCAGACTATAAAGCTGTATTTTATGCTTGGCCTTCCGTTCGAAACAGAAGATGATGTAAACGGCATGGCAGCACTCATAAAGCGCATCTATGCGGCCGTAAGAAAACACAGCAAAAGAACCCTGGTCAACGCAAGCATATCTGCATTTATTCCCAAGCCTCACACCCCTTTTCAGTGGGCCGGGATGATCGCGCCGGAAGAATACAGGAAAAGGCTTTCAATCGTGAAAAACAGCTTAAAGAATACAGGCGTTGTTATAAAACAGCAGCTCCCTGAAATAAGCATTGTAGAGGCATTGCTTGCAAAGGGTGACAGAAGAATGGCGCGTGTCATTGAAGAGGTCGTTGAACATGGATTTACAATTGACAGCTCGGAAACAGGCATTGATTACACGGCATGGTATAAAGCATGGGTTGATGCGGTCGGAAACAACGGACTGTCCCTGCCGGATTTGCTTCAGCAGCGTTCACACGAAGACCCCTTTCCGTGGGATCATATAGACACGCTTATTCCGAAATCCTTCCTGTGGCAGGAATATCAGGAGTCGCAACACGGCAGCCTCACGCCTGACTGTTTCCAGGCGGTATGCACGGATTGCGGGGTTTGCGATTTCAAGCGTATAGAGCCGGTAGCGGCAGAGACCGAACCGCCAAAGATCGCGGTAAGCGTTGAACAGCATGATACCGAAAGATGGTCAACGGTCATGCGGATACAGTATACAAAAGCAGGATTGATGAGATTCTTGGGACATCTGGAACTTATGGACTTTTTGATGCATGCACTGCATAGGTCAGGACTGCCATTAGCATACACGGCCGGGTTCCACCCAAAACCTGTCGTATCGTTCAGCGATCCCCTGCCCTTAGGCATTGAAAGCAGTGCAGAATACATGGATGTAAGGCTGAATGGCGATATGGATCCAGGTAAAGTGATGCAGGCCCTTAAGAAGACTGAGCACAGGGGGCTGACGTTCATAAACGCCGTAAGCATTCCATACGGCAGCAAACCCGTAAGCAGCGCAATACGGGCTGTCCATTATGAACTTGTACTTGACGCAGTAAACAGCTGCAATATGTCCGTGTTGAGTTCTGCAATAGATTTACTTTTAAGCAGCGAAAAATTTATGATAGTATCAGGCCATAAAGACAAAACCGGTGAACTTGACATAAGACCGTTTATCGATGTTATAAGCATCGATGTTTCGGGCAGGCTTTTTATGGTGATAAAACGGATACAGGGCAGGATAATAGGTCCTGTTGATATCATGGAAAAGGGGCTTGGCATACCTTACATGGACATTATTGGTGCACCATTAAAAAAAGTTAAGGTGGATTTTAACGATGATGGAAAATAAGCTTCTTATAAAACATCCGGACGCGCTGCTCAGCAAACTGGATTATGTGAGTATAGCAAGCTTGTTGCTCATGCTGCTGTTTGTTCCGCTGATCTTTCATAAGAACGAATACATATGGACAAAGATCTTCGTAATATACCTGTTTCTCTGGCCTATCATCATAGTATACTTCCTGAAATCCATGCTTTATAAAAGCATGGATTTCTTCTATACCCCTGTGCTTATCCCCCTGATATTGCTGGATACTATTGCAGGAATATCGGTTTTCCATGCATATAATAATTATCTGGCAATACAGATGCTCGTAAAGCAGATAGCTTACCAGGCGCCCTTTTTTCTTTCCATTTATTATGCAAGGTACATAAAGCTGAGGACGGTTACAATAATTACGATCGCCGTATCCGTCATAGTAAGCATATACGGTATGATGCAGTTCTTTCACATCATTTCACCTCCGGTAGATCCATGGGGAAGACCGAACCCGGCAAGCACAATGGGACTGACAAACTTTACAACGGACTACCTTGTGATGGTCATACCTTTGATGCTCACGGTTTTCTTAAAAGAGTCTGACAGAGTTCCGCTGAAATATGCAGCTTACGCAGGTGTTGTGTTGTCGCTGTTCTACATAATTATCGGCAGGAACAGGGCAGGCTGGGTAGCTCTCGTTATCTCAGTCTCATTTTACGCAATAATGTTTGGCGCATACAAGTGTTACATGCTGCTCAGCAATACTACGAAGAGGGTATTGCTTTATTCCGTGATCACCGCGGTTGTTACCTTCGGCATTGTTGCAGGTTTTACCAGGACGGGCAGCGATCTAATCCAGAGGGGCGAAAGCATATTCAGCAAAGACTATACTTCCAACGCATTCAGACTGCTTGTATGGGAAAGCACGCTGAAAGGCGCAAAGGACAACCCTGCCTTCGGCATAGGCATCGGCAACTACCAAATCAACATTCCCCTGTATGAGGTAAATGCGTTGAAGTCTACCGACTGGCATGAACTCAGGTACCTTGACAATGCGCATAATGAATACCTTCAGATACTTTTCGAACTCGGCATTACAGGCCTCGTGCTCTTTTTATGGTTTATCATTGAGATCTTTGTTACCGGTATACGAAGTATTGAAGACGCAAAGGATGATACACCAACCATACTGTGGGACATAGCCATTATATCCGGTATTGTTGCGGCACTTGTAACGGCCTTCTTCACATTCAATCTGGAGAACCCTGCCTCTTCATTGATGTTCTGGACATTTGCGGGGCTTGTTGTAGGCAAACGCAAGTACAGGCACTTTGAAGATGAGTACGGATTCATATCGATACTGAAGAAGTTATCGGGCTTCAAATGGAGATGGAAATACGATTTCGAGATCGGCACCGGCAGCAACTACACCCTGACCATTATTTTTGCAACAATGTTTGTCTTCGTTGTTATCATCCTGGGAAACCTGACGGCTTTTTCCCATAAACAGGCCAGGGCCAATGCTTACACTATGGAGGCAGAAACATACCTTGATCTCAAGATGCCCCAAAAGGCAATGGATATCATGACCAGGGCACATGGACTTGCACCCGATGACTACATGATACTCTATACCCTTGCAAGGGCACAAGCCGGGAGCATGGACACGGCAGATGCAATAGTAAACACAAAAAAGGTTATAAGCCTGGCGCCTTATTTTTTCTACGCACACAAACTGCTTGGATTTTTATACTACAATAAAGACAACTATGCAGGGGCCATAAATGAATTCCGCACATCTGTTGATCTGATGCCGTTGTCCATAAAAGAAGTGGGACCCTACCTTGTAAGTTCATACCTCAGCATAAACGATATTGATAACGGGCTGTCCCTTGCCAGCAGCCTGTTAAAAGATGATCCTAAAAACGATGCCTATTATTTCCTGCTCGGCACGGCTTATTCAATGAAGGCCGATTACCAAAACGCAACAAGATACCTCAAAGAGGCCGTAACAATAAACCCGGCGGATTTTAATGCTGTTTTAAATCTTACCGAATGTCTCCAGAAAACAAACCATTATAATGACGCATTAAGTTATGCCCTGCAGCTTACAAAGATCGAACCAAACAATCCTGTTGCGTGGTATACACTTGCACGCAGTTATATAATGCTGCATAACGAGGCCCGCACCTTTGATGCACTCGCAAAACTTTTCAAGATCAACCCTTCTTACAAGATGACTGTCGTTAATGACAGCGAATTCGCAAAACTGCTTGGCAAGCCGCGCATGAAAGAGCTCTTAACAGGGAAGGTGTTCGTCCTCCAGCCGGCTAACAGAAAGCGGGACTAATAATCTACTGCAACGGAATGGCTGTTATATCGTTTGTCGGGTTATCCTGACTTATGTAAAGCGTGGTGAATGTATCATTGAAAGCAAATCCGCCATTTGCATTTGCAATACCGGTGCCTGCCGCATAAACAGAAAGCGTACCAGTGCTGAGGATGTATTTATACATTGTATTTGTTCCAGCATCAAGGACATAGATATTGCCGGAGCTGTCCAGCTTCATGCCAGCAGGGCAGGATAAGCCTGCGATAACAGTCGTTGTAACAGTACCCCCTGAATTTATCTTATACACATTACCATTACTGCATTCGCCAACATACACATTACCTGATGCATCTGTTGCAATAGCAGTCGGATTTGTAAAACCTGATGCGAATTGTATTACTGTTTTGTTGCTTGCAACCTCTGAGATTGTCCCATTGCCTCCATTGGCAACAAACAAGGGCCATGTCTGACCTGCTTGAGAAAAATAAAGCGCATCAGGTCCTGTTCCAACGCTTGCGAAAACAGACGGTGCGCCTCCGCCTGAAGATACAACCAAGATATTGTTGTTTCTGGAATTAGCCACATAAAGATTGCCTGATGTATCCAGAGCGACATCAAGCGGCCAATTATATTTAACACCTTTTCTGCCGCCACCACTATTTGAATATCTCGCTATAACGCCTGCAGAAGTAATCTTATCTATATAATTATGAGCGTTATAAACCGCGACATAGAGATTTCCCGTTGTATCAACTGTTATACCTGCTGGGTTTTGGATAGTAGGATTATTTGAGAATACACTGTAAGGCGTAAAGAGGACAGGATTGGTATAAGGGGGATTGGCATATATAGTCTTAATAATAATATCACCAAGTGTTGCATTTGCAGGAACTGTTACTACAACGGATGTGGGGTTCCAGCTTGTTACAGTTGCTGTTATGCCGTTGAATGTTACAGAGCCCTGCGTTGTCGAGAAATTAAATCCGGATATGGTAATTGTTGAATCTGTCAAAGCCCCTGATGAAGAAATACCGGTTATTACAGGTATATTAGCATAAATATAAATCCATCCTACAAAGCTCGATACTGTGCTGAAACCTATGATCCTGGATGTTGATTGCCCGCCAGCTGGGATAGTATAAGCTGAGCCTGCTGTACCCGATGTGAACAGCCATCCCCATGCGCCGTAAGCCGGGGTGTTTACAAACCAGCCCGTACCAAGGTCAGGATTGCTTACAATGGCAGTACCTGACAAAAGCTTGTATGCCTGCATCTCAACCCCTGTCCACGGCTGTGTATCATTGTTTGTTATGTACACAGGCGCTGTTATAAGATTACCGTTCAGGATTGTGCTGCCGGATTGGAACACACCTGCCTTGCCTGTCTGGTTCACCCCTGGCTGTGAAGGCGTTACATCAATAGATTTTATACTCAGTACACTTGTACCTGCATTATAGTCTATCTGGTATGCGGCAACAGGTTCATTATACTGGACAGGTTTATCCTGCACAGCACCGCACCCTGCGATAATCAAC
>JAJYJX010000051.1 GCA_021789095.1 bacterium | reverse complement strand
AGAGAGGTGTGTGCATAAGGGTTTATACCACGACCCCTAAGAAACCTAACTCAGCTTTAAGGAAAGTGGCGAGAGTGCGGTTAACGAATGGTATGGAGGTAACTGCTTACATACCGGGAATAGGCCATGAACTACAGGAGCACGCAGTTGTACTTGTCAGGGGAGGAAGGGTAAGAGATTTACCCGGGGTAAGATATCATATAATAAGAGGTTCACTGGATACGACAGGAGTTAAAGAGAGGAAGAAAGGTCGTTCAAAGTATGGAGCAAAGAAGCAAAAGGCGTAAAGCTGGTTAGAGGTATCATATGTCAAGGAAAAAAAAGGTTATACATAAATTTGTTATACTGGAAGCCGGATACGATGATATCCTGATTGCAAAGTTTATCAACTACGTTATGAAGCAGGGTAAGAAAATGACCGCAGAGGGCATAGTTAACTCTGTTATTGAAGAGCTGAAATTAAAGAAAAAGGAAGATCCTGTAAAAATATTTGTAAAAGCTGTTAACAATGTAAAACCACTACTTGAAACACGTTCAAGAAGAGTTGGCGGAGCCACATATCAGGTTCCTGTTGAAGTACGTGAAAACAGGCAGATTGCCCTTGCATTCAGATGGTTACTTCTTGCAGCAAAGGCAAGATCTGAAAAAACCATGGTGAACAAACTTGTTGGCGAGATACTTGATGCATATGATAACAAAGGTAACGCTATAAAGAAGAAAGAAGATACCCATAAAATGGCAGAAGCTAACAGAGCTTTTGCACATTACCGCTGGTAGTATTCAGAATAACCGTAATAATAACAGGGAGTTTAGTCTCTTTTAAAAAAATGGACAAGAAACTAATAAGAAATATTGGTATAATGGCTCATATAGATGCAGGTAAAACGACTACCACAGAAAGGGTCCTGTACTATACCGGTGTAAACTACAAGATCGGTGAAATAGATGATGGAACAACGACAATGGACTGGATGGAACAGGAAAGAGAGCGCGGTATAACTATTACGTCTGCATCTACCACAGCAGTATGGAGAGGCTACCAGATAAACATTATAGACACACCCGGTCATGTGGATTTTACAGTGGAGGTTGAAAGATCTCTCCGTATACTTGACGGAGCAATTGCCATTTTTGATGCGGTCAGCGGAGTCGAACCGCAGTCAGAAACAGTATGGAGGCAGGCTAACAAGTACAATGTACCCAGGTTGGCTTATATAAACAAAATGGATAGAGTCGGCGCAGATTTTAATATGTCGGTTGATATGATCAGAAAAAGATTGAATGCCAATCCTATACCTGTGCAACTTCCTCTGGGCAAAGAGGCCGACTTTAAAGGTATAATAGATCTGCTCACCATGAAGGCCATAGTATACGATGAGGATACGCTTGGGGCCAAATACCGTGAAATAGAAATACCGAAAGAATATATTATGGAGGCTGAATTAAAGCGCACCCATATGGTGGAATCAATAGCAGAACTTGACGAACAGTTGACGGAAAAGTATCTATCTGAACAGCCGATAACAGAGGATGAACTGAGGAAAGCGTTAAGGAAGGGTACAATCGAATTCAAAGCAGTGCCTGTTTTTTGCGGCTCCTCATTTAAGAACAAGGGAGTCCAGCTGCTTCTTGACGCAATAGTTGATTATCTGCCCTCGCCCGTTGATCTTCTCCCTGTTTCAGGCAAGGATCCCGGCGGCCATATAATGACAAGGAAGGTATCCGATGATCAACCGTTTTCTGCCGTTGCATTCAAAATAATGAACGATCCGTTTACAGGTCAGCTGACATATATAAGGATATATTCAGGTACGCTGATATCAGGCAGTTATGTTTATAACTCCACAAAGGATAAAATGGAGAGAATAGGCAGGATTGTCAGGATGCATGCCAATGCAAGGCAGGATGTCAAGCAGGTTGATTCAGGGGATATCGTTGCTGTTATAGGGTTGAAGTACACCACTACAGGGGACACACTATGTACCAAGGAGCATGCAATAATACTTGAATCAATGGAATTCCCGGAGCCTGTTCTTTCTATCGCTATAGAACCGAAGACAAAGGCTGATCAGGATAAATTGTCTGGATCGCTTTATAAATTAACTACTGAAGATCCATCATTTAAGTTAAAGGTTGATCAGGAAACAGGACAAACTATTATATCCGGCATGGGAGAATTACATCTGGAAATTATTATTGACAGATTGAAGAGGGAATATGGTGTTGAGGCAAATGTAGGAAAGCCTATGGTGGCCTATAAAGAAACGATCACAAAAGAGGCACACGCAGAAGGCAAATACATAAAACAGACAGGCGGCAGGGGACAATACGGCCACGTCCTTTTCAGGGTGAGACCTGTATCGCTTGACAACGGGGTAAAGTTCATAAACAAAATAGTTGGAGGTTCAATCCCCAGGGAATATATACCTGCTATAGAAAAAGGTGTCAAAGAGGCCGCAGACAGGGGTGTACTTGGCGGATATCCGGTACTTGGTATAGAAATAGAGGTTTACGACGGGTCATACCATGAGGTCGATTCGTCGGAAATGGCTTTCAAGATTGCTGCATCAATGGCTTTCAAGGATGCAGTAAGCAATGCGGCACCTGTTTTGCTTGAGCCTATTATGAAGGTTGAGGTAACTGTACCGGAAGAGTTTATGGGTGAGGTAATAGGGGATTTGAGTTCGAGACGGGGGAAGATAATGGGAATGGAGATGCGTGCAAATATGCATATTGTAAAAGCTGAAGTTCCATTGGCAGAAATGTTTGGCTACGCCACGGACCTGCGCTCTAACACGCAGGGAAGAGGAGTGTTTACGATGGAATTTTCTCATTATGAAGCAGTGCCGGCTACTATTGCTTCGGATATCCTGGAGAAATTGCAAGGTGTTTAATAAAGAGTAGGAGGTAAACCATAGATGGGAAAAGCGAAATTTGAAAGGACGAAGCCGCATTTAAACGTAGGGACTATAGGGCACATAGACCACGGGAAGACAACGCTGACAGCGGCGATAACGAAGGTATTATCAGAGAAGAAGCTTGCGAACTTCATACCATTTGATCAGATAGACAAAGCTCCTGAGGAGAAGGAGCGAGGGATAACGATATCGATATCCCACGTTGAGTATGAGACGACAAAGCGGCACTACGCGCACGTGGACTGTCCTGGGCATGCGGACTACATAAAGAACATGATAACTGGGGCAGCGCAGATGGACGGAGCGATACTGGTGGTAAGTGCAGCGGACGGGCCAATGCCGCAGACGAGGGAGCATATTCTCTTGGCAAGGCAGGTAGGAGTGCCGTACATAGTGGTATACATAAACAAGGCAGACATGGTGGACGACAAGGAACTGCTGGATTTGGTGGAGCTTGAGGTAAGGGAGTTATTGACGCAGTACAAGTTTCCCGGGGACAAGGTACCTGTAATAATAGGGAGTGCGTTAAAGGCGCTGGAAGGGGACAAGAGCGAGATGGGGGAAGGGTCGATCATGAAGCTGATGGACGCGATAGACAGCTATATACCCGAGCCAGCGAGGGAGATAGACAAGCCGTTTCTGATGCCGGTTGAGGACGTATTTTCAATCAGCGGTAGGGGGACCGTGGTGACGGGGAGGGTAGATAGGGGGAAGATAACGGTAGGGGAGGAGATAGAGATAATAGGGATCAAGGCGACGCAGAAGACGGTGGTGACCGGAGTGGAGATGTTCCGGAAGGTACTGGACGAAGGCAGGGCCGGGGACAATATCGGGGTATTGTTACGGGGAACGAAGAAGGAAGAGGTAGAGCGGGGGCAGGTGGTGGCGAAGCCCGGGAGCATAACGCCGCACACGAAGTTCAAGGGGGAGCTCTACGTATTGACGAAGGAGGAAGGCGGGAGGCACACGCCGTTTTTCACGGGGTACCGTCCGCAGTTTTACTTCAGGACGACCGACGTTACCGGGATCGTGAAGCTGCCGCAGGGAGTGGAGATGGTGATGCCCGGAGACAACATAACGCTCGAGGGGGACCTGATAGTTCCCATAGCGATGGAAAAGGGGCTTCGGTTTGCGATAAGGGAAGGCGGCAAGACTGTCGGGGCAGGTGTTGTCACGGAAATTATAGAGTAAAAAGTTATGGCAGACGCTCAGAATTTAAGAATAAAGTTAAAAGCATATGATCACAGGCTGCTGGATCAATCTGTAAAAGAGATAGTTGAAACGGCGAAACGGACCGGTGCGGTTATTAAGGGCCCTGTACCATTGCCAACCATGATCCAGCGTTATACTGTGCTGAGGTCACCGCATGTTGATAAAAAATCACGAGAGCAATTTGAAATAAGGACCAGCTTGAGAATGATAGACATAATGGAGCCAACCCAGCAGACAGTGGATGCACTTATGAAGATAGATCTGTCGGCAGGGGTTGACGTAGAAATAAAGAGTTTCGGAGGTAAGTAGAACTAATGTTTGCCGGAATAATGGGTAAAAAAATAGGATGCACAAGAATATACAATAATAATGGCGAGATGGTACCTGTCACCGTTATTCAGGCAGGCCCCTGCAAGATACTCAATGTCAGGACAACAGAAAAAAACGGATACAAAGCTGTCCAGATAGCTTATTTCTCTATACCGGAAAAAAAGCTGAAAAAGCCTTTAAACGGGTATTACAAGAAATTGGGTGCGGACTTCTACAAATATCTCAATGAGTTCAGGGTTGATGAACTGAAAGACATAAAGGTCAACGATCTTATTACAGTGGAATCATTCAAGGTTGGAGAGCTGGTTGATGTTATAGGTATCAGCAAGGGCAAGGGTTTCCAGGGTGTCGTGAAGAGGCACGGTTTTAAGGGTGGTCCTGGGAGTCATGGCTCCATGTTTCACAGAGCGCCTGGTTCAATCGGTTCGAATACTTTTCCTGGCAGGGTAATCAAGAACAAGAAACTGCCTGGCAGAATGGGGGCTGAAAGGGTCACGGTAAAGAATTTAGAGGTGGTTAAACTTATCCCTGAAAAGAACATTATACTTTTGAAGGGTGCTGTACCGGGAAGTGTGAATTCGATTATTAATATAAAAAAGGTTTATGCATAGGTGAGATATGGCTGTTGTTGATGTTCTCGACCAGAACGGGAATAAATTAAAAGAACTTACACTGGATGATGGTATTTTTAATATTGAGGTGCATGAACCCGCGATTTATCTAGCTGTGAAGCAGTACCTTCATAACCAGAGGCATTGGACCAGGGCGACCAAAACGAAGGGTGAGGTCAGCGGAGGAGGCAAGAAGCCGTGGAAACAGAAAGGTACTGGAAGGGCAAGAGCCGGCAGTATAAGATCCCCTCTATGGAAGGGCGGAGGAACAACATTCGGCCCGCAGCCGGGCGGCAGGGCTTTAAAGATAAATAAAAAGCTGGTAAAACTGGCGGCACGCTCTGCATTGAGTTCAAAGTACAGAGACAAGATGCTGATGGTGATTGATGATTTCAAGATAGATCAGATAAAAACTAAAATAGTGCATGAAATGCTTAAAAAGCTGGGTATAAATAATGCATTGATTATACTGGATACCGCTCATCAGAATTTCCAACTTTCTGCAAGGAATATAGATAAGATAAAAGTCATAAGAAACAACACTTTCAATGTTTATGATGTAATGAAGTACAGGCAACTTGTTCTTACGGAGAAAACAGCGCTGATGCTGCAGGAGGCTTTAAATAAATGAAATCAATATACGATGTTATAGTATCGCCTATCATTACGGAAAAAAATACCGTTGCCAAGGAGCAGTTTAACGAGATCGTCTTCGTTGTCAACAAATCAACAAACAAGAAGGAGATCAAAGAAGCGGTGGAAAAGATATTCAAAGTGACAGTTACGGACGTAAGGACGCTGAATATGCCCGGAAAAATAAGGACAATAAGAGGTGTTAACAAAGGGCTTAGAAGCGGATACAAAAAGGCTGTAATAAGACTGAAACAGGGCGACAAGATAGAGTTCTTTCAGGGAGTATAGATTTATATGGGTATAAAATATTACAAACCAACATCACCGGGAAGAAGATTTATGCAGGTGCTGACGTTTGAAGAGCTTACCTCACGTAACCCTGAGAGATCTCTTCTTATACCTCTTAAGAAAAGCGGCGGCAGAAACAATTCAGGCAAGATTACCTCGAGATTCAGGGGCGGCGGACACAAACAGATGTACAGGATCATAGATTTTAAGAGAGATAAGTATGATGTACCTGCACGTGTGGCATCTATCGAATATGACCCCATAAGAACGGCATTCATAGCATTGCTTCATTACTCTGACGGAGAAAAAAGATATATTCTTGCACCGTATGGCCTGAAGGTCAATGACACGGTTATATCAAGCAAGACAAAGGAGCTTGATATACTTACAGGCTATGCAATGCCTATGAAATTCATACCATCCGGCAGCAATATACACAATATAGAATTACGTGCAGGCCAGGGCGGGAAGATTGTAAGGGGAGCAGGTACGGTAGCGCAGCTCATGGCAAAGGAAGGCGATTACGCCCATGTTAAACTTCCATCCGGCGAGGTCAGGCTGATAAGGCTTGAATGTATGGCAACCATAGGACAGCTGAGCAACATAGACAATATAAACATATCCATTGGTAAGGCAGGCCGCGTCAGATGGTTTGGCCGCAAGCCTCATAACAGGGGCGTATCAATGAACCCGGTCGATCATCCCCATGGCGGAGGAGAGGGCAAATCAGGTCAGGGTAATCCTCATCCGGTTTCTCCGTCCGGAGTGCCATCAAAAGGTTTCAAGACAAGGAAGCCTAAGTTTTCAGATAAATATATAGTTAAAGACAGGCGGAAAAAATAGGGGTTAGAAATGTCAAGATCATTAAAAAAGGGTCCATATATTGATGAGTCGTTATTAAAAAAGATTCAAGATATGGGCAGTAAAAAGGAAAAAAGATTAATAAAAACATGGTCAAGGAGATCAGTAGTATCTCCGGAAATGGTAAGTTTCACGATTGCTGTTCACAACGGCAGGAAGTTCATACCTGTTTATATTACAGAGAACATGGTTGGTCATAAGCTCGGGGAATTTGCCCCTACAAGGACATTTATAATGCACTCGGGTGACAGGAAAGCAGGGAAGGGCGAAGGCGAAATAAAGGAATAGAGAGATAAAGTTATGGAGATAAAGGCTTCATTAAGATTTTTGAGATTGGCGCCACGAAAGGCACAGATTGTAGCTGATCTGGTAAGGGGACAGAATGTAAATAATGCTATTGCACTCCTTAGATTTGTAAACAAGTCGGCATCGCTCCATATATCAAAGCTGATAAGGTCAGCCGTTGCAAACGCAGAGACCAGGGGGACGATAGATGTGGATAATCTTTACATAAAGTTTATATCAGTTACTGCCGGTCCTACGATGAAGCGGTTTAGAGCTGCGCCGATGGGAAGAGCGCTGAGGATAAGAAAACGCATGTGTCATATCAATTTAATTCTTGATGAAAGATAAAGGAGATTAATTTTGGGACAGAAGACACACCCGATAGGGTTGAGAATAGGTATAATAAAGAGCTGGAACTCAAGGTGGTTTGCTGAGAAGGATTATGCAGCAGCACTCCATGAGGATTATAAGATAAGGAATTTTCTGAAGAAAAAATTATATCATGCGGCCGTATCCAGTATAATTATTGAACGTGCCGTCAATAAGATTAAAGTAAATATACACAGTGCAAGGGTCGGGTTGATCATAGGCAAGAAAGGAGTGGAGATTGAGGCGTTAAAGGCGGAATTATCAAAGATGCTTGCCGGAAGGGAAATTGCAATAAATATATTTGAGATAAGAAAACCAGAACTTGATGCGCAGCTCGTTGCAGAAAACATAGCCCTGCAGATCGTCAGAAGAATATCTTACAGGCGCGCGATGAAAAAAGCTATCAGTTCATCGCTGAAATTCGGTGCTAAGGGCATAAAGGTTATGATCGCAGGCAGGCTTGCGGGGGCAGAGATTGCAAGAACAGAATGGTACAGGGAAGGCAGGGTACCACTGCAAACATTAAGGGCAGACATTGATTACGGTCTTGCAGAGGCCTTTACAACGTACGGGGTCATAGGCGTGAAGGTGTGGATTTTTAAGGGTGAGGTCCTCGATAAACCGGAAGAGCATGATACCCATAGCAGTGCTGTGGCTTAAGAAGTCAGGAGTGTTGCTGTATGTTAATGCCAAGTAAAGTTAAATATAGAAAGCAGCAGAGAGGAAGGATGAAGGGTCTGTCCAAGGGGGGCAATACCCTTGCATTCGGTGACATCGGACTGCAGGCGCTCGGCAGGGGATATATGACCTCAAAACAGATAGAGGCTGCAAGGATAGCCATTACAAGGTTCATAAAAAAGACAGGCAGGTTGTGGATCAGGGTTTTTCCCGACAAACCATTTACAAAGAAGCCGGCTGAGACAAGGATGGGCAAGGGCAAGGGGGACCCTATTGAATGGATCACGATCGTAAAGCCCGGCAGGATACTTTATGAGATGGAAGGAATGGAGAAAGAAGTCGCCTATAAAGCTCTTACCAGCGCGAGTTACAAATTGCCTTTTGATACGAGGATAATAGAAAGAGAGACAGTAAAATGAAACCGTCGGAAATAAGGTCTCTTTCAGTAGATGAAATAAAAGAGAAAATAAACGATATGAAAAAAGAACTGTTCAATCTGAAGTTAAAGGTAAAAACAGCACAGCTCGCGGATTTCAGGAGCTACAGGTTTTTGAAAAAAGATCTGGCGAGGTATTTTACCGTACTTACAGAAAAGGAGAAGGGTATAAATGCAAAATAAAAACAAAAAGAGGCCCTTTTCCATGATCGGTATTGTAGTAAGTGACAGAATGAACAAGACAAGGGTCGTAATTGTGGAAAAGATGCTGAAGCATACCAAGTATGACAAGCCTGTCAAACGAAGGATCCGGTATAAGGCACATGATGAGCAGAATCAGTCACACAGCGGTGACAGGGTAGAAATAGTTATTACAAAGCCTATGAGCAGGGGAAAAAGATGGAGAATCTCAAGGATTATAGAAAAGGCTCTTGCAGATATCGGTAGCGTGGAGGTTGCATGATTCAGGAGAGTACAAGGCTCAGCGTGGCCGATAACACCGGAGCCAAGATCGTCGCATGCATTAAAGTGCTTGGCGGTACAAGGCGCAGGTATGCAACTATCGGGGATGTAATAGTTGTATCTGTAAAAGAAGCATCACCTACAGCAAAGGTAAAAAAGGGCGAAGTGCTGAAGGCTGTTATTGTAAGGACAAAAAAAGAGGTAAGAAGAAACGATGGAAGCTATATACGCTTTGATACAAATTCTGTTGTTTTGCTGAATCCGCAGCTTGAACCAATAGGCACACGTATATTTGGTCCGGTTGCAAGGGAACTGAGAGCTAAAAAATTCATGAAGATTATATCATTAGCTCCAGAGGTATTGTGAGGAAGGTGCGAAATTGTACATAAAAAAAGGGGATACAGTAAAGGTAATATCGGGTAATGACCGCGGCAAAGTTGGCAAGGTTATAAGTGTGGACACGCTGAAACGTATGGTGATAGTGGAAAAGGTTCACGTGGCAAAGAAGCATACGAAACCAAGCAATACAAATCCTACCGGAGGTATAATTGA
This sequence comes from bacterium, assembly GCA_021789095.1. Classification (GTDB taxonomy): domain Bacteria; phylum JAMCPX01; class JAMCPX01; order JAMCPX01; family JAMCPX01; genus JAJYJX01. The sequence continues at coordinate 4,170 of JAJYJX010000051.1, read as the reverse complement.
AAAGACACTCCCGGTATCGGTTTCCAATGTGCTTCTGTTTTGCAAGAACTGCAATAAGTCTGTGAGGATTGGTTTCAGGTTGATGGAAGACGGCAGTAAGGTGAGATACTGCAGGAAATGCAAAGAAATTATCGAGTGATAGTAATGGTGATTGAATGGCAAGATTAAGAGAACTTTATAAAAAGACTATATCAAAAAAGCTGATGGATGAGTTTGGCTATAAGAACAGGTGTCAGGTTCCTGCACTTGTTAAAGTTGTTATAAATATGGGTATAGGGGCGGCGAAGGAAAATCCCAAACTCATAGATACTGCGGTTACAGAGCTGGGCCAGATAACGGGCCAGAAACCGATAGTTAGAAAAGCAAAAAAATCCATTTCAACATTCAAATTACGGGAGGGCGTCCCTATAGGAGTTATGGTTACTCTGAGAAGTAACATGATGTATGAGTTCATTGACAGGCTGGTAAGCATAGCATTGCCGAGGGTCAGGGATTTCAAGGGCATATCATCCGCAGGATTTGACGGAAGGGGCAACTATACATTTGGCCTCACAGAACAGACCGTGTTCCCTGAAATAAGCTATGACAAGGTTGATAAGGTCAAGGGAATGAACGTTACATTTGTTACCACTGCTAAAACAGACAAAGAGGCAAAGGCTATGTTAGAATGGCTTGGGCTGCCCTTTAATAAGTGATTGGAGGAAAACGAGTGGCAAAAAAATCCTTAATTGTGAAAACCGGTAAGCCGAAAAAATTCAAGGTAAGGGCTTACAACAGGTGTCCTATCTGCGGGAGATCAAGGGGCTACATGGGTAAATTTAACATGTGCAGGATATGTTTCAGAAAACTGGCACTCAAGGGTGATATCCCCGGTGTTATAAAGGCAAGCTGGTAAGGGAAGTATATGAAAACTACAGATTCTATATCGGATTTATTGGTTGCCATAAAAAATGCACAGTTGAGGAAAAAGAAAGAGGTGTTTGTACCATTTTCCAATATGAACAATGATATACTCAGAGTATTAAAACAGGAAGGATTTATAGAAAATTATGATCAAACAACAGCTGACGGCAAGACGAAACTCGTTATTACCCTGCTGTACAGGAAGGACGGCAGACCGTACATACATGAAATAAGAAGGGTAAGCAAACCAAGTTTAAGAAGGTACAGTGGTTACAGGCATATAACGAAACAGAAAAGCGATTATGGTATTACGATACTTTCCACACCTAAAGGTGTAATGTCCAATAAAGAAGCAAGGAACTCAAAGGTCGGCGGTGAAATGTTATGTGTCATATGGTGAGGAGGTATAATGTCTAAACTTGCAAGAAAACCCATAAAGTTTCCGCCAAACGTAACAGTTAAACTGGATTCCAATGTCTTGAAGATAAAAGGACCAAAAGGCATGCTCGATAAACCTGTGCCTGAAGGTGTCGGGCTTGCGATAACCGGCGATAGTGTGATGGTATCAAGAAACAGCGATGAGAAATCTGCTAAGATGATCCACGGTATGTACACATCACTTATAATAAATATGATCAAGGGAGTAACAGAAGGATATAAAAAGGAAATGGAACTTATCGGTGTAGGATATAAAGCGGATGTTAAAGACAAAGCGCTTATACTGAATGTAGGCTTTACAAACCCGGTGAGAATATCTTTGCCGCCTGACATAAATGTGAAAGTAGAGGAGAAACAGACAAAACTCATAATAACGGGACTTGATAAGGATAGAGTGGGCTTGTACGCTTCAAAAATAAGGGCTATAAAGCCGCCGGATTCTTACAAGGGCAAGGGTATCAAATTCGTGGGTGAGGTGCTGGTGCTCAAACCCGGTAAATCAGCGGCAGGGGCTGCCGGCGGTGCAGGTGGTGCAGGTGGAGCAGCAGCTGGCGGTGGCAAATAATTTTAGAAAAGGCAATAAGGTATGATAAAGATTATAAGCAGAAATAAAAACAGGCTATTAAGGAAGCAGCGAACAAAAGACAAAGTACGCGGAACCGGCTCAAAGCCAAGGCTTGTAATATTCAAAAGCCTTAAGAATATATATGTGCAATTAATCGACGATGAAAAACAAAGTACAATCTTGTCCGTTTCGACCCTAAACAAAGAGCAATTCGGCAAATTAAAGAGCAAAAAAAACAAGGATGCAGCCAAGAAAATTGGCGAACTTGTGGCAGAGAAGTTGCTTGAGAAGGGCATAAAGAAAGTTGTATTTGACAGAAACGGATATAAGTATCACGGCAAGGTTAAGTTTTTCGCAGACGCAGCACGGCAGAAGGGGCTTATATTCTAAGGAGGTATAATTTTGGCAGATTCAAACGACAATGTAGAATTTAAAGAACACATAATAAAGATAAACAGGGTGGCTAAAGTTGTTAAAGGCGGTAAAAGGTTCAGCTTCAGTACACTCGTTGTTATCGGAAACCACAAAGGGCTTGTAGGTTTCGGTCTTGGCAAGGCAAATGAAGTACCCGATTCTATACGGAAGGGTATAGAAAAGGCAAAGAAGAATTTAATAAATGTTCCTATAAAGAATGGAACAATACCATATAATGTTGTGGGCAGATTTGGCTCAGGTATGGTTTATTTAAAACCGGCTCCAATAGGCGCCGGTATAATAGCCGGAGGTTCTGTACGGGCAGTTCTTGAACTTGCCGGATACAAGGATGTTGTTGCCAAGATATTCGGCTCGCACAATCCGCACAATGTACTAAAAGCCACCATGGATGCGCTTGTTAACCTGCCGGAGTTAAAGGTTATAAGTCAGGCTGAGCCGTCTGCAGCTACGCCGGACGACAGTCAGGAAACAACTAAATAGCCGTTTTGAGGAGAGTATGAATCTATCAACGTTAAAAAAACCTAAAGGCATGATAACGGAAAGGAAGAGAATCGGCAGGGGACCGGGCTCGGGTCTCGGGAAAACATCCGGTAAAGGGCACAAAGGGCACAATGCCAGATCAGGCGGAGGCGTTTCACCTGATTTTGAAGGCGGACAGATGCCTTTGAAGCGCAGAATGCCAAAATACGGATTTGTGAACCGTGCCCATGTTGGATACCAGATCGTGCATTTGAAAGCCCTGGATATATTTTCCGATAACGAAGAAATAACTATAAATAAGATGAAAGAAAAGGGTATGGTAAGAGGCGACAAGCCTGTTGTTATTCTTAGTGACGGTGGTATTAACAAAAAACTGGTTGTACAGGCACACCGCTTCTCGAAAGAGGCAAAACACAAGATAGAATCGGCAGGCGGCAGAACAGAGGTAGTTTCAGTTGCTGGATAACGTAGTAAACATACCTAAAATACCCGAGCTCAGGAAGAGGCTGCTCATTACCCTTCTTCTTCTTACGGTCTACAGGCTCGGCGTGGCAATACCGACCCCCGGCGTCAATGCTCATGCACTTGCTGCATTCTTCAGTCAGAATACAGGTACGCTGTTCGGCTTATTCAATCTGTTTACGGGCGGTGCATTTGAACACTTTTCAATAGTCACCCTTGGTATAATGCCTTACATATCTGCAGCAATTATCATAGACCTGTTAACCGCTGTTTTCCCTTACCTTGAAAAGCTCAAGAAGGAAGGGGAACTCGGAAGAAAAAAGATCGTACAGTACACAAGATATGGGACTGTTCTTATAAGCGTTGTTCAGGGGTTTGTCATAAGCTACGGTCTTGAGAGCATGCATGCGCCCGGTGGGATGTCAATCGTTGTAAATCCCGGATTCTCATTCAGACTGCTCAGCACTATTACATTGACTGCTGGAACCATCATGTTGATGTGGCTTGGTGAAGAGATAACCGAGAGAGGCGTAGGCAACGGAATATCACTCATAATATATGCAGGTATTGTTGCAAGGATGCCATCGGCTATTATAAATACATTCAGGCTTGTAAGAAGCGGGGAAATGAGTGCTTTGGTGCTGTTATTCCTTGCACTGTTAATGATCGTTGTCGTTGCAATAATTATCTTTGTAGAACTCGGACAGAGAAAGATTCCGGTTCAGTATGCACAGAGGGTTGTTGGCAGAAGGATGTACGGTGGTCAGGAGACATTCCTCCCCTTGAAGGTTAATACTTCCGGTGTTATCCCACCCATATTCGCTTCTTCACTCCTCATGGTACCAGCCACAATCACAAGTATGGCGCGCGTGTCGTGGATTTCTTAT
>JAJYJX010000050.1 GCA_021789095.1 bacterium | reverse complement strand
GATAGGGATGGCAAAGGTATCCATGAGTGCAAAAGAAGCAATTGAGCTTTACGGGTTCCTGAGTCCTGCGGATCAGATTACGCTGAACAAGGAGAACCTGATCTATGATGCGAAACAGACAGTCCTCGCAATGGTAAAAGAAGGATTCAAGCCCCAGAGGCCAAGAACAGATATACAGGTAGCAGGAAGAGAAGCACTGGCAACTTTAAAGCTGGGGGCTCGAAATCTTAGACTTGGTGGTTATATTAGTGAGTATGATGAGTTTATTGCTAACCGGCTGATCAATGTTATAGCAGGCGGTGATGTACCACCGGGTACGACTGTTGACGAACAAAAACTTCTCGATCTTGAAAAAGAAGCATTTTTGATTCTGTGCGGTCAGCAGAAAACGCAGGACAGATTGCAATACATGTTAATGAATAATAAACCCCTCCGCAACTAAAAACGGTGCAGATCTCGGTCCCCTCCGGAGGTCTGCACCACCCCTCTTTTTATATTTTGTAATAGTTTTAATTGACAATAGTTACTCGACTTTGTAAAATTTGTCTTTATATTGTTAAAACCCACACATTCTAACGGGGTAAAAAAAATAGAAAAGAGAAAATTACAGTGGATAAGATATTGGATAAAATATGGAGATTTTTCAGTTCGGTTAAACTTGCAGTAGTGCTCATTCTGGTTATTATTGCAACTGCCATTATCGGTACGGTAATACAGCAGAACCTGCCGGACGAGATGTACCTGCAGCACTATGGCGCGTCAACCTTCAGGCTGCTCAATTTCTTCGATCTGTTTGATATGTACCATTCATGGTGGTTTGAGTTGCTCCTTATACTCTTCATCATGAATGTCATTGTATGCACGTGGGAGAGGCTGCCTGCCATCTTCAAGATGCTTTCAAAACCAAAACTCCAGATCCCGGTGGAAAAGCTCAATGCATTCAAGGAAAAAGAGACCATATCATACAAGGGCACAAAAGAAGCCCTTATGACCATGCTCAGCAGCAAGTTCAGGGAAATATACAAGGAGCCGATCCATGCTAAATCGGAGGACGGGGATTTTCTGTATCTCGAGAAAGGCCGTATTGCAAGGTTCGGTCCGTACATAACACATTTGAGCCTTGTAATAATATTTATAGGTGTTCTGATTGGCTCATTTTTTGGGTTTGACGCTTATGTAAACCTCGATCAGGGCGATGCTACGAATATTGTCAAAACGATAAGAGGCAGCAAGGATTTAACCCTGCCGTTTACCATAAGATGCAACAATTTCAAGATTGAATTTTACGACTCCGGCGTGCCAAAGGCTTATAAGAGCGACCTTACCTTATTGAACGGCGGCGATGCCGTAGCGCATAAGATAATAGATGTTAATCAGCCGTTGACGTACAAGGGCATTACGATTTATCAGGCATCTTACGGTCAGGCAGGTGCAAGCAGCTTTGATATCATGTTGTCAAGAAGCGACAACAAAAACAAAGACGATGTATCATTAAACCTTAATCAACAGTTCAGGGTAAAAGATAATACCTCTATAGCTGTACTTGATTATTCAGCCAACTATCAGGGATTCGGCCCCACCATACTTGTCGGTATTTACAAAGACAATAAGCTTCAGAGAACTTCAATATACCTGCAGAAGTATCCCGATTTTCACGGCGCTGAAGCAATCGGCGGGTATAAATTAAGGTTTGTTAAGGCAAATGAAAGTTTTTATACGGGATTGCAGGTTGCAAAGGACCCCGGGGCGCCCTATGTTGCAACCGGAGCGATTATCCTTATAATAGGATTGATCATGTCATTCTTCAGCTACAGACGCAGGTTATGGGTTCTTATACCGGATAAGTTCAACGGTACGTTTACCATTGCAGGTGTGGCTGACAGGAACAAATATTCCTTTGAAATGGAATTTGAAAAGATAATACATGAGATAAAGAAAGGGGAAAAATAATTATGGATATGATGGCTCATCAGACAAATACCCTGTTGTTAAGTATAGCGACATTTGTGTATGTAGGTGCCATGTTTTTGTATCTGTTCGGCCTTGTGTTTAAAAAGAAATTTCTCGACGCGGGCGGTTTCGCAATATTCATACTTGCCTTCCTTATCGAGACAGCAGGTCTTATTGCACGATGGATAGAATCGTACCATCTGAATTATGGGCACATACCGATAACCAATCTTTACGAGTCCCTTATATTCCTTTCCTGGACCGTGGCTATTATGTATATCATCGTTGATCTCAAGTATAAGGCGAGGAAGCTGGGGTTCCCCGTATCGCTTCTTGCGTTCATGTTCATGGCTTACGCCTCGTTTTCACCGAACGTTAGTAGCAGGATAGAACCGCTGGTACCGGCGCTGAAAAGCAACTGGCTGACTTTTCATGTTGTAACCAGTTTTTTTGGTTATTCCGCTTTTGCCCTGGCATTCGGCGCATCGGTTTTTTATCTGATAAGTGACTGGTATACAACGCATACAAACGGCAAAGTCCTTTCCTATCTGCCCTCCACAAAGGTTCTCGACGATCTCAGCTATAAGCTGATTATAGTGGGGGAAGTTCTTCTTGCGATCGGTATTATCACAGGTGCGGCATGGGCAGACTATGCATGGGGCAGATACTGGAGCTGGGATCCGAAGGAAACATGGTCCCTGATTACGTTCCTGATATATATTGTCTACATACACCTGAGATACTCATGGGGATGGCATGGAAAGTCTGCCGCAATCTTCTCGATAATAGGGTTTATGTTTGTCCTGTTCACCTATCTTGGTGTTAATCTTGTTTTGTCAGGGCTCCACAGCTACGGCAGTACATAGGTATGAAAATACTTATAGTCAGTGATTTTGACGGAACAATAAACAAAAAAGATATAGGGGAAGAGTTTGCCAGGATAATAGATAATAATTCTGAACTCAGGGAACAACTTATAGGAAGCAAGATCAGCATGCCCGATATTTACAGAAGGATGCTGAGCCGTGAGGGCATGACGTTAAACACGGTCAGGGATTTTTATGTAGGGCAATCAGTTATTGATGAACATTTCATCCCGTTCCTTCAGTTTATCGAGAAGCACGACATTGTCCATATAATAGTCAGCGATGGTTTTGACCTGCTTATACAGGCCGCTCTTGAGAAAGACGGTATAGAAGATCACATATGTGTCTTTGCCAACAGTATCAGGGACAATGGTGAGGGTATTACAGTCGATTTCCCGTTTATGACCGATGATTCCTCGGTATTCGGTGTATGCAAGAAAAGCATCGTCAATGCATTCAGGCCGTATTTTGACAGGATTATATACGTCGGCAACGGCTACTCCGATATTGATGCGGCCCCGGACGCCGACATTGTGTTCGCGCGATCGGTACTGAAGAAATACTGTGATGAAAACAGGATACCATCCGTGGTGTACGGCAATTACGGGGATATAATAAACCTTCTGAGCAGGTCCATCAAAGGTATAATATTCGATCTTGACGGTACACTCATAAATTCTTTTTCAGCCATACATGAAAGCTTCAATAATACGATGAGACAGCTTGGCCTGCCGGAATATTCATACGAAGATGTTTTAAAAACAATCGGCATGCCGCTTGAGTACGTAATGTCGAGGATCAACGGGATCCATGATGCGGAACAGGCTGTGCGGATGTTCCGTTCACATTATGAAACGGTCTATCTCGGGAAGACCATGCTTATGCCGGGCGTACAGCAGGTGATTGAAGAGCTTTACAATGACGGTTATGTAATGGCGGTTTCAACGAACAAGCTCGGCAAATACTCCCGCATACTGCTGGATAACCTGGGCATAGGGGGGTATTTCAAGAGTGTTGTAGGAGTAGGAGACGGGCTTAAGGCAAAACCACATGCCGATACCATCGATCGGATAGCAAAAGAGCTTGAGTTAAAAAAAGATGAAATGGTTTATGTGGGTGATTCCGGCATTGATGCAGAGACTGCAAGGAATGCAGGTGTGGATTTTATCGCCATTGCAACAGGTCCTTCCCCGTTTTATGAGCTTGCGGGATCAGGGGCGGTGGTTGTCCTTGATACCATTTCAAAACTGCCAATGTATATAAGACCGATAGAATAAAACAGTAGCGAGGGTTGCTTGTTCGTTCGGGGCACCCCTTCACTCACTACTGTCTGCCCGCTACCGGCTCCTTCCTTCATTTGACTTCTGTATTTTTGCTGCTAAAATGTATAATTTGATATGATTACTGCTACACTTGAAACCATAAAACAGGAGCATGTAAGAGAGGTGGTAACGCGTGAAATATGGCAGAGCGGTATTCATTATTTCAAGCATGACGCAGTCCTGGCAATCAATCGCAAGGGCAATACTTTATCCGCATCGGTTCAGGGAAACGGCAGGTATCCATACGAAGTTCATATCATAGGGAAAAGCAGCACCATATCCCAGATGGCTTGCACATGTCCTTATTCAAGCAGGTGGGGATGGGTATGCAAACATATTGTCGCAGTGTTGCTCGTATGGATCCAGCAGAGGGACAGGTCTTATGACAGGCATCATGCCAGATCAATAGCGGAGTATCAGGATACGATTATCAATTCAACCAATCCGTTTTACAGTATTTTCACTTCATGGTTTTCATCATTCGATCGCATAAAGATGCATGTTGATCTTGTGGGTAACGGACCACAGCTGGAAATAACTTTTTATTCAGCCTCAAATGACCGGCAGGCGAAGCTTACAGTGCCTGCAGGGGAAAGTCCCGAACTGTTTAAAAAGATCAGGTCATTACCTGATGTAGAGTGGTCTGACAGGGCATCCATGGTTAAAGTAAACAAATCCCCGCTGGTGCATGAGCTCATGGCGGATTATGACGAACAGGGAAGACTCATGCTGGTACCCGGATACAGTATAAAAAGTGCAGGTAACGGGGCCGGCTTTATAAGAGCTGAAGAGGCAAAGCTGCACATCATAGACAAGAGATGGTTCTGGGATAATAACACGTATACATTGATAGAAGAACTGCCGGACGCGCTGGTTCCGTACTTCGATGGGAGCAAGCCGCTTCTGTATACGGGCATCGATATTGTTGATTTCTTCAGGTACAGCATGCCTGCTCTTGAGAACGAGAAGATGTTTAAGCCGTCGGAAACGGTAAAAAATACCCGTATACTTCCCGCACCCCGACTCAAACAGATAAAAGTCGAAGGGGAAGGTGACTGGCTGTACCTTGCACCGTACTATGAAGCCATGGGTGAAGACATGAGTCTTGATGACATCATAAGGCAAAGGGACGGCAATGGTTTTATCAAGCATGAGAATAACTGGTTTTATATACCCGATGATACCGTAAAAAGATGGAAAGGCATGGGGGATGTAACGGATGACAACAGGATCAGGATCTCAAGACTTGCCTATACCAGGCTCAGGTCGGAAATGGACGATACTGTCATGGTAGAGGAACCTGAACCCCTGCATAATTTTTATATGAGGCTGAATCATATTATCAAGCCTGGCAGTGCTCCGCCTACAGACAACATGAACGGGACACTAAGGGATTATCAAAAAGCAGGTTATGAATGGTTGTGGTTCCTTCATATGAACAATCTTAACGGCGTTCTTGCGGATGAGATGGGACTTGGCAAGACGCATCAGGCAATGGCATTATTATGTGCCGTTTACCCCGTTACGCCGTCCCCGTCCATTATCGTTGCTCCGACATCGGTACTCGATCACTGGGAGTACAAACTGCATGAATATCTTCCATGGCTGGTGATAAACAAATACCACGATAAAGACCGCTCGCTGCAGAAAAATAAGCCATACCATGTCCTGCTCACCACGTATGCCGTACTGTCGCTTGATATTGATGCGTTATCCGGCCAGGAATGGGAATATGTCATTCTGGACGAGGCACAGAAAATAAAGAACTACATGACAAAAGCATACAGGGCCGCAAAGTCGCTTATCGCAAAACACAGGCTTGCTTTAACCGGTACGCCGGTAGAGAACAAGCTTACAGAGATGTGGTCCATATTTGATTTTCTTTTGCCCGGCTATCTGGGCTCCCTTGACAGGTTTGTAAAAGAATACGAAACCCCGATAACAAAGTATAATGACGATCGTAAAAAAGAACTGCTGAAAAAGATTGTCAGTCCCTTTACACTCAGGAGGCTCAAGAGCGGTGTGCTGAAAGAGCTGCCTCAGAAGCTGGAGGACGTAAGGTATTGTTCATTGACGTCCCGCCAGGTATCCATTTATAAGAATCTTGTTCATACACGCGGCAGTGAACTGATAAGGAAACTTGGCGATGAAACGATGCCCATCGAATATCTGCATGTATTTGCACTTATAACAAAGTTAAAAAGGCTGTGCGATCATCCTGCGCTGGCAATGGGCAGCCATGAGAGGAGTTATAATTCCGGTAAATTCGAGCTGTTCAAAGAGCTTGTCGAGGAAGCTATGGATTCGGGGGAAAAGGTGGTGGTTTTCAGTCAGTATCTCGAAATGCTCGATCTCATAGAGCAGTGGCTGAAAACAAAACGTATAGCCTTTTCATCATTGCGGGGTTCAACCCGAAATCGTTCAGATGTGATAAAAAAGTTTCAGCATAACCCAAGAAACAGGGTATTTGTAAGCAGCCTTCTCGCAGGGGGCCTTGGCATAGATCTGACCTCGGCTTCGGTGGTCATACACTATGACAGATGGTGGAATGCAGCAAGGGAGGAGCAGGCGACCGACAGGGTCCACAGGATAGGGCAGAAAAAGGGCGTCCAGGTTTTCAAGCTTATAACAAGGGGCACACTTGAAGAAAAAATAGACGATCTTATAAAGCATAAAGCATCGCTCATGGACGGTATAATCGAGAGCGATGACGCACTGATCAAAAGACTTTCAAGAGAAGAACTCATGGATCTGCTGAAGGCGCCGAACATATAAATCCGGAATACTAAGTCATAAATTCAAAATCATAAATTCTTAATAATATCAAAATTCATGTATTCGATACTTTTAGGATTTAGATATTCGGATTTAGTACTTATTCCGGTATTATTCTCCCATCTGGAAATACTGTTTGAGCCTTCTCCGTATGGGCTGCGGGATTGGCACGTCCAGATCGATAAGCCTTGCCTCGTATTTTCTGAATGATTCAAAATGCCTCGATGTCTTTACAAGAGTATTGATTACCTCCCTCATGGATGCTTCCATCTCTTTGCGGTAATTATCCTTGCTCTCGAGCATTCCCTCGTAGCTTCGTATAAGCCTGTGGTGTACAGGCCTGCAGATAGCCCTGTAAAAAATAAACCTGCCTGTTACGACCGATTGAAAATTCTCTTCGATAATGGCCTTTTCAACGTCCTTAAGGTTTATTGCATCAACAATCTCAACCTGGAATTTATCGCTGCCAAACTCTTTGAGAATGCTGTTGAATTCGGATATTCTTTCTTCTATATTTTTATCTGCATCTCCGTCTGAAGGATTGTCGGTATAGTAAATCACGATATCTATGTCAGAACTCTTTTCTGCCATACCGAACAGCGTCGAGCCGACCAGATCAAAGGCGACAGGCCTTCCCTTTTCTTCCATGATCAACGCCACCTTTTTCAGAAACTTTATCCGCTCGTTTGTTTCTTTTGATTCGTAATGCCTGGAAAAGTGTTTTACGGAGTTAAAAAGCTTGATCTCCTGAACATGCGTGACCGGTACAGGGCGTTGAAGTTTATCGTGTATATTCTCTTTCAGACCTTTGTACCTTGCTTCGTCCAATATAATCTCTTTTAATCTGTCGCCTTCGGGTATAAAATCTACAATATCGTAAGGCCTGTATTCCTCCACGCGTTTAAGAATGACCTTCTGTATGGTTTTATTTTCTACCGTTATCTTTGCATAGTACCCTCCGTCCATGAATTTGCCCTCTATTGTTTCTACGGCCCCGAAGTTTGATGGATTTACATAAAATGTTTTATCTACATATTCACAGCCGAAATCTTCATGTACATGGCCGCTCAGGACAAGGAGAGGATTTATTTCTTCAACCGCTTTCTCAATCCCCAGGCTCCCTATGGAGCCGTATGACGCTATGTGATCAAAGTGACCGTATGGCGGTTGATGGCATATGAATATGTCGGGTTGTGCATTGGAGAAAAAATCATACGGCTCTGAATAGTGTTCTGTTTCTATGAACTTGACCATCCCTTCTTCAGGTATACCTGCTGTCCTCATGTTTGCACCCCCGTAACCCGCTAATCTTAAACCTTCTATTTCAACCACTTTCTTATGAATCTGCCTGTTGGCAAGAGGTGTAAGGGACAAATCCATATCATAATTTCCCGGCAGGACGATTATAGGTGCCTTTTTGATCATTGAGAATACGTGTTCCATCTGCTTGTATTTTTCGTTCATTACACCCAGCGCCCTTTCTGTCAGTTTGAGGTACTCTTCTGCCTTGTTCTTCAGGTCTTCGGGCAGTCCCTTCTTAAGGAGCAAACGTACGTACTCTTCTATCTGCATATCGGGTGCGTCTTGTTGCCGCATGAGGTGAAATGTGTCCTGAAGTTCGAGAAACAGCGTGCCTGTGCTGGGCGAATAGAAGGGCGAATATATAAGATCGCCGCTTATGATGTATAGATCCGCAAAGGTCACCTCAAAGAGTTTTTCAAGCTGTGCCCTTGCACCGTGTATGTCTGTAATGTAAATTATCTCCATGGCTCACTACTATATTAAACCCGAAAAGTTCATTTGAAAAGTAGCGGGGTTAGTAAAGTGAGTGAAGGGGTACCCCAATCGAACAAGCAAACCTTGCTTAATGACAATTCTGAGATACATGTGCTAAAGGATAAGAGATAGGGAGAGGAAGAATGGCTGAATTTTACCAGTTTTATCCCAATGTTGTCGCATTGATAGGGTCAAGGCACGGAGACAAAACAAACCTGATGCCCGCAGTGTGGCAGACGGGTGTATCAAAAGATCCGATGATCTACGTTGTATCGGTATCTCCCAAAAGATTTACACACCAATTGATCAAATCGTCGGGTGTATTCTCGGCCAACTTCATAGACTTTAAATATTTAAGAACACTTGTTACACTGGGAAGTTTTAGCGGCAGGGACAGGAACAAGATCAAAGAGACCGGCATTGAACTTAAACCGTCGAAGCAGCTCGACGTACCGGTTATGAAGTCTGCTTATGCTGCATTCGAATGTTCTGTGCAGGATATAGTTTCGGCAGGCGACCACGACCTCTTTATAGGGAAGATTGTTTTCATACATGAATCAGCGGATATTCAACCGGGGTCCGGCACTATTAACTGCAATACCGTAAAGCCTATTTTATACCTTGGTAACGATATGTATGTCACATTGGATCCCGGCAGTATCGTTACTATAAAAAGGAGCCGAACATAGATCCCATTGCGCAAAAGTACAGCCAGCAGCAGGAGATTAAGACATTCACAGAGCATTCAAAGGCAGGGCTTGAAGAGTATGAAAAGAATGTGTTCCCTACATTGATTAAGGGGGACGATTTTGTCCTTGATCTGGGCTGCGGAGCAGGCAGGGAGGCAAAGCCTGCGGCAGCTCTATGTGCAAGGGTTTACGCCCTTGATCTTGTTAAGGGCATGCTGCGTTCTGCAAAGTCCCTCATGGATGCGGACAATGTATATCTGATGTGCGCTGATGCAAGGTGTCTGCCTGTGCGCAGCGGTACCATGGATGTTGTACTTATGACAAAACAGTTTTTAAACCATATAACCGTTCTTGAAAAGCGGAGCGCTATGATGAGAGAGGTTTACCGGGTGTTGAAGCCCGGCGGAAGGGTTTTTATGACCGTCCATAATAATCTTTTTGACATGGGCATACTGCATGTTCTGAGCGGTATATACAAGATTATCTATGGCAGGTTTATTATCAAGAGGGCTGCCGCCACTCCCGCCAATCAGAATAGTGAAGGCGGGATGATGAGTCTGCCGGGCATGGCTGTATGGGTGCTCCTATTAAAACTCAGGAGCATTTTTATCAACAGCTATAGAAGGATAGCATCTGCGATATACAGGGGATATAAGGGCAAGGAGGCCGGTGACTGGGAAATATCCCAGGTAAGCAATACAGTAAGTCCCTGTAAATCGCCGTACCATAACTTCACCGTAAAAGAGATCGAGTCGCTGGTTTCAGGAGCAGGGTTCCACATACAGGATATAAAAGATACATGGGAACTGTCACACGGCAGGCAGCTTCCGGGATTTATCAGGGAAGGTGCTTACACGATTGCCGTGGTCCTTAAGAAGGTATGCTGAATAATTATAACATCTCCATTGTATTTCCAAGAATGAAATACGCGTCAGGCGATCCACCGCTCGGTGCGATCTACATTGCAACATACCTGAGGAAATCCCTTGATGCGAATGTACAGGTCATTGATACCACATTCCACAGAAACTATGATTATGTATTCAAACGCCTTGTTAATTTTGCAACTGATATAGTCGGTATATACATTGATACCATCATGTTCAATGACGCCGTACATATAGCTCAGATGGCTAAATCACTCGGCAAGTATGTTGTTGCCGGAGGTCCCCATACAACAATAATGCCCGAGACCGTTATACCTTATGTTGATGCACTTGTTGTCGGCGAAGGCGAGAGACCGTTTGTAGAACTTTTAAAGAACCTTCCGTCAAAGGGCCCTGTAAAAGGGGCATGGATAAAGGACGGTGACAATATTTACAGGTCAGACGACATTCATGTGACTGAACAGCTTGATGATATCCCGTTCCCGGACCACAGGCTTGTCGAGTATGAAAAATACACGCAGTACTGGCATTACATGGATGCAACAGGCCGGTCAATGAAGGGAACAAACATTATAGCGAGCAGGGGCTGCCCGTTTCATTGCACATACTGCCAGCCCACGCTGAAAAAGATATTCGGTATAAAGCTCAGGTACAGGACGCCGGACAATGTGGTTCAGGAAATAACGGAACTAAAATCCATGTATAAGATCCAGGCATTTATGCTCCAGGATGATACATTTACGATCAACAAAAACTGGGTAAGGGAATTTACAGAAAAGCTTGAAAACCGAAAACTGGACCTTGTCTGGGGCTGCAATACAAGGGCAGACACAATCGATACAGAGCTCTTAAAAGCCATGTATAATGCGGGATTGAGGAAACTGCATATAGGCGCTGAATCTGCAAACGAGAACATACTAAAAGAGATCTATAAAAAGGGCATTGTGCCTGAGCAGGTAAAGGATGTTATACGTATTGCCCATGAAACAGGCATAAAAACACTTGTATTCTTTATGCTTGGCGCACCAGGTGAAACAAAGTATGAACTTTTAAAAACAATAAAATTTGCAAGGCAGATAAATTCTGATGAAGTAACCTTTAATCTGACACAGCCCTTGCCGGGTACCGACCTGTACGAGATGGTAAAGTCCAATTCCGCATACGGGTTCGATGAAGATTTCACAAGGTTTGATTATTACAATAAAAGGGCGTTTCAGGATACAACAGTATCAAACAAGACACTGAAACTGCTCCGTGTAGCAGGGTTCCTCTATACCTATACAACCATCTCATCCTTTGTATACGTCCTGAAACATCTTGGCTCTATAAGCGGCATTAAAAAGCTGTTTGCGAAATTTAAAAGGGTATTTTCATAACTGTGTATTATCACCCAGAGATGGGTGATTTCACCCAATATTTTATGTAAAACAAGAAAAACAAAAGACCTATTTTCCAGATAAAACAAGAAGTTACCTAAGTACATTCTTAGTTTAAAATTGGTATAGAACTTGCTCTTTTATTGATTAAAATCCATTTAAGGAGGTTCTATGAGTTTTAAAAAGATACTCAAATTTGTAAGTCTGTTTACACTCATCACTATTATAGGAATAGGGTGTAGTGGAAGCAAAGGAAGCACGGGAACTGCCGGTATACCGGGTGCACCAGGCTTAAGTGTAGGCAATATATCAGGGACTGTCGAGGACAGTGCTTCACAGACACCTATAGTAGGTGCCACTGTGGCAATAAACCCTGCAGTTGCATCAAACACAACAACCGATGCTAACGGTGATTTCTCATTCCCGAATGTCCCGATAGGGTCGTATCAGGCTGTTGTGAGTATGTCGGGATATAACCAGTTTACATCATCCATAATACCTGTTGTCGCAGGGGTAACATCAACGACCCAGGTACTCCTGGTTCACGGACCTTATCAGGCCCCGTTAATATCAGGTCTTTCAAACCAGTTGAATGTAGGCTATGCGGCCAATGTTACATTAAACCCGACAGTAACAGATCCGAATGGCTTGTCAGTAACCTGTAACTGGACAATAACATCACCGCTGGCAACAGCACCGGTGCTTACAGGCTCAACGAGTTGCTTATCCGTATCATTTAAAACGGATACCTTTGCAGCTCTGGCATCGAATGACCCATCTTTGGTTGACCCGGTAGGGGGGTTGTTGGTTAATAGAGACGCCATCGTTCCTATCAGCTATAATGAAATGGGCAACTATTCTTTGACCTTAAATGCGACAAACTCTAAGGGCGTAAAGAGCAGTTCCAGTATTACGGTACGGGCAAGCGACAAACAGCCCGGTATAGCAAATGTGGCTGTCGGCGTGCCAGTATACCTTAATTTTACCGAGGCAAGCCCCAACGCACATTTTACAACGGTACCGAACGGCTCTTCTGCATCTCTTTCTCCTGTAGCGGCGGGTCCGTACACGATTGTGACGTTTACGCCAGATCAATTGGGTGTTTATAATGTAGCGTCGTCAGGCAGCTCGTTCACCATCGTAGCAGGGAAATGGGTAGGCGTAGGGCAGCCGGTAGCAGGCGGGTACAGCAATTGTGTTACCTGTCATAACGGCAGTTTAACCACAAACTTTGCGCCGTGGTCGCAGACACCACATGCAAGTATGTTTACCAACGGCATCAACGGCGTACTTGGCAGCCATTACGGTTCGTCATGTGAGCCGTGCCATACGGTAGGCTTCGATCAGGCAAAGCTCGCAAACAACAACGGGTTTGACGACGTTGTAACCGCTTCTGGATGGGTATTCCCGACCTCGCTGGTATCAACAAACTGGTCCAACTTGGTAGCCACGGCTCCGACTGTCGCAGCGCTTGCGAATATACAATGTGAAAACTGCCACGGACCGAGCAATTCCCTTGCCCACGGCAGTTCCCCGCAGGACCTTGCTGAAAGAGTTGGGTGGACTGCAGGTGTTTGTAACCAGTGTCACGATGCACCAACACACCATGTTATGGGTACCCAGTGGCAGCAATCAGCACATGCACAGTATGATCTTGCTATGAGCGAAGGCACTATTCAGGGTAGGGGTACCACCGCAGCTCATTGCGGAAGATGTCATTCAGCGCAGGGTTTTGCTGCGTATCTTGATCAGATTTCAGCGTACGGATTTACCGGTGCAACAAACGTACTTGGATTCGGCGGTTTGACGATAACTGATCTTGCAGGCATTGGTCTTACGGTTTCGCAGGTACAGCCGCAGACATGTCAGGCTTGCCATGACCCGCATGATGCATCGCTGCCGCATCAGTTAAGGATATTTGATACTACCATTCTTGCAGCAGGGTTTACGGTTAACTCAGTCGGGGCAGGTGCAGTATGTATGCAGTGTCACAACACACGCAACGGCCTGCACAACGACTCAGTGCCTTTGTCCTACATCAGCATGTTCCCTCACACACCATCACAGGCAGATATTCTGATGGGTCAAAATTCCTACTTCACGGGCATTACGGGCACGACAACCGTGTTTGTATCTAAACACGCGAACATTGCAGATACCTGTGCAACATGCCACATGCAGCTTAATCCGGACAATCCTAATGGCGCCGCGTATTCCCATGAGTTTGCTATACCGCT
>JAJYJX010000049.1 GCA_021789095.1 bacterium | reverse complement strand
TGGAAAAGATACCGCCGCCCTATACCGTTGCAGATGATGTAAAAAAAATATCCATACAGACGGTAAAAGGACTGCTTGAGTACTGCATTGAACATTCACAGAAGGGCCTATCCATCCAGCGCTATAAAGGTCTTGGAGAAATGAACCCGGAGCAGTTGTGGGAAACGACGATGAATCCGGGAAAAAGGATAATGCTGCAGGTCAGGATAGAAGATGCGGTTGCCGCGGATGAGATATTTACCATACTTATGGGGGATAATGTGCAGGCAAGGAGGAGCTTCATCGAAGAAAACGCACTGTATGTTGTAAACCTTGATATATAATTATGAAAGTAAAAGACTTTTTGAAGAAGCATAAGGCACAGATATATCTTGCAATACTTGCGGCTTACGCCGCAATACTAGTCATGGGAGCCGTAAACGAGGTATTTAACCTGGGCTGGTTCAGATGGCTCGGCCCATGGTAATGGTATAAACTTCATACTCCTTCTATGTTCTCAAATCCTCCGGAAATAACAAAAAACTGGGGCACGCCTGTATGGCCAATACCGTCCTTCCGGTACAAATCCGGATGGCCTGAAAATGGCTCGTGCGACATCGCGATAATAGGTGCAGGTTTTACAGGTCTTGCGTGCGCCCTGCATGTGCTTGGTTCAAGTCCTGGATCACGAGTGATTGTACTTGAGTCGGGAAGTATGGGTAATGGCGCCAGCATGAGGAGCGGCGGTATCGTTCTTGAGCATACGGCTGGAGGGCCGCACCCTGGTTTTGAAAACTGCATAGATTATTTCGAGGACTTTATGAACAATCAGGGCATAAACTGCGGATTTAAGCGGACGGGGTGTTTTGAGGTCGCAAGGACCGGCGGCGAGCCTTCCTCGCCTATTTCATGGAATGATTCAGGCATACTGAGGGTGACAAAAAGGCTGCAGGGAGGCATTGTGGATCCGGCGCAGCTTCTTCACGGTCTTGCAAACGCCGCCCAATCGAAAAAAGCCGAGATACGCACAAACGTTACCGTCGCCAGGGTAGATCTCAAGGAGGACCATGTAGTGGTCAGCGGTATGCAGAAGAGCCTTAATGCATCGGCCGTTATAATTGCAACAAACTCCATGTCGCTTAACCTATCGGGCATTGAAGGCACTCTGACCCCGTGCATGACGCTGGCCCTTGCGACCGGCCGGATCAATAGGGCGGATGCCGGGCGTGCAGGATGGGAGGAAAAGACACCGTTTTACACAACGGATTTTCCTTACCTGTGGGGAAGAGAAGGAATAAATGAAGGTGCTGTTTTTGGTTCGGGGCTTGTTTTCGAGGGCGAGGCTGAATTCATAAGCGACAGATACGTACAGGAATTATTTCAGGCCATTGAATCAAGAATAAAGTCGATGCATCCTGCTTTCAGCGGCATACAGGTGACGCACAGGTGGGCAGGACCTATTGCAATAACACCAGATATGAAGCCGGTTATCAAGGTGATAGAAGACAGGAAGATCGTTTACGCCGGAGGATACTCAGGGCACGGTGTTGCGCAAAGCATAAAGGCTGGCGGCCTGGTCCAGAAGCTAATAGGGGCGTGATTTGCGGGAATACTGGGTTTATCCAAAGAATACAATAAGAAAGTTTGTCCATTCGCTCAAACCTGCGATCCACCTAAGATACTGAGGGCTTTTGTTATAAACGATGTTTAAGTCCCCTGTAAGTTTATATGCAGGTAGCTTGTCTTTTTTGGTTTTGCATACATTCGGAGCAGTCCCTTTTTGACGCAGGTTTTTTGCTCATTACACAAACTCTCTTATTTTCAAATGCATTATTCGGGTCTATCTTGACTCCACGTACGCATAAACATTGTGATTGTGGATCGATTCGAGGTTTTCAGCTTCTACAGAAAAATTTATGATCTTTTTGTTCTTTTTTAATTTCTTTGCAACCTCTCTTACAACGTCCTCCACGAACATGGGGTTATTGTAAGCGTGTTCGGTAATGTGTTTTTCATCCGGCCTTTTGAGCAAGGAAAATAACTGGGCAGATGCAGAGCTTTCCACAATCTCGACGATCTCTTCGATCCATACAAGTCCACTGAACCGCAGCCGTACCGTGACAAAGCTTCTCTGGTTGTGCGCGCCTCTGCTGCTTATCTCCTTCGAGCATGGACATAATGTATGGACAGGCACGCTTACCATAAGGATAAAGTCTGTTCCGTTGCCGTTTATGACACCGGTAAACCTGCAGTTGTATTCCATAAGACTGCGGGCGTGTGTTACCGGCGCTTTCTTTTCAATAAAATAGGGAAATTCTATTTCAAGATGTGCCGATCTGGCATTAAACCTCTTCTGCATCTTCTCAAGTATCCTGGGATAGTCCCTTATATTTATATTACCGCGGTGCTCATTTATAATCTCGATAAACCTGCTCATGTGAGTGCCTTTAAACTGCTTTGGCAGATCTACATACATATTTATGCTTGCAATGGTGTGCTGCATGCCGTTTGCCCTGTCCAGCACCGTGATTGGGTATCTGATGTTCTTAACACCAACCTTGTCAATACCTATGCCCCTGTTATCGAACGTACTCTGGATATCCTTCATTTGTCCTTCCTGTAAAGAGCCCAGTTGTCGTCAGACTCCCATACCTTGACGCAGCTTAGATGAACCCGGCCGGTAAAGTTTTCTGATAGTGTAGTATATATGTATTCAGCAATGTTTTCCGCGGACGGCTCAAGTTCTGTAAACGGTTTTATATCATTCAAGTAAGCGTGGTCCAAAAATTTTATTATCCCGTCAAGCTTCTGTTTCAGCAGCACGAAATCGATGAGCATACCGTTTACAAGTTTATCGCCGTAAACCACGACCTCTACCCTGTAATTGTGGCCATGGAGGTTTTCGCATTTGCCGTTGTAGTTTCTGAGCCTGTGTGCTGAAGAGAATCTGCGTGTAATGCCTACTTCATACATAAATCACCCGGGATCATGCCTTGCCGAATACCAGTATTTTCCTGAAAGAGCCACCCGGCAGGGTTGTCCTCAGTTCATCTGTCTGTTTAAGACCTTTCATCTCATCTATTCCTTCGACTATTTTTGCCTTCATTGCAATCAGTTTACCATTGTCCTTCATATACGGCATTGACAGCTCTGCGAGTTCCGGCAGCGGTAAGGACGCCCGCGAGATCACGACGTCAAAACTGTTACCCATTATATCCTGAAAATCTTTTGCCTCGGCGCGCTGATGCAACGCTACCGCACCTTTTATATTCAGGATGCCTATAATGTTATTAATAAAATTTACTTTTTTCAATCTTGAATCGATCATTACCACTCTAACGGTAGATTTTACGATCTTGATCGGCAGTCCGGGGAAGCCTGCCCCGCTTCCGATGTCCAGTATGAAATCACCGCCGCCTATGAACTTCATCGGTGTTAAGGAGTCTATAAAATGTTTTATAACGATGTCTTTTTCATTTTTTATGGCTGTGAGATTGACAACCTTGTTCCATCTGACAAGCTCATTCATGTATAGCTCGAAGTCGTGCAGACAGGAATCTATGCCATCAATATTGTTCTGTCTCAAAAAAGCCTGTAAAAGTTCTCTATGCGCCGGTGTCATAGTTAATAGGGTTGAAGCTGATTTGTAAACCTTATTTCTTCAGTCTGTTCAGTAGTATATCCCTGTACATAATCATCTTTGAAGGCAGCAGTTTTATGTAGCCCTTTCTCTGCCATGCCGACAGGATCCTGGACACTGTCTCGCGTGTTGTACCTATTGCATTGGCAATATCCTGCCTTTTTATATTGCCGGAAATCACTGTACAGTAGCCCTCCTTTTTCCCTTCTGCTTTCATGAGTTTGTCAATATACTTGGTGAGCCTGTCATAAACATTAAGCAGTGCAAAATCCTCTATCATGGCATCAGCTTCTCTGACCCTTATACTCATATCTTTTAATATCTTTGTTGCTATTACAGGGTAGGACTGCAGGACGTTCAGGAAGTCGTTCCTTTTTAAGACGATAAAATCGGTATCTTCGATGGTCATGGCGTTTGCAGAACGGGGCATGCCGTCAAGAAGGGACATCTCGCCGAAGAACTGCCCTGTCCTCAGCACTGCAAGCGTCAGTTCCCTTCCGGCCGGAGAATAAAGGTAGATCCTTACCCCGCCTTTTAAAATAAGGTACATTGCATCCCCGGGGTCATCCTGATGAAACAGCTCCGTGTTTTTATCCACATGCTGTTCTTTTATGTACAATGATAGTTTTTTGACCTCGTCGTCCGACAGTTCGGAAAAGATGCCGATCTTTTTTATCTCGTGTTTCACCATAACCTCTTTTAAACAATATACCGCCGCTGATGTCAACCCAGTCAGAAAGCTTGATTATTGAAATTTCTCCGATAAAGGTTATTTTATCATAGTTATGGACAATATCACCCAGTTGCAGGCAGACATAAAGGTATTCCCGGATTTTTCAGATGTAAATATCAGGATGAAACCGTATTTTGACTATCTGTTAAAAATGAATCCTCCGATGGCGTCGGAGTATACGTTCACCAATATTTTCATATGGCGCCACATGTATCAATTCAGGCTTTGTCTCATGGGCGATGCTCTATGCATAAAAGGTATTGACAGGAACGGACTGGAGTTTTTCCTGATCATCGCAAAGGATGTTAACGCCTATATAGATACCATAAAACACCTCTCAACAATCTATAAAAAGAACGGCAGTGTATTAAGGCTTTTCAGAGTGGAGGAGAGGTTTATCCAGCCGTTGAAGCATGCACTGCCTTCCCTGTCGGAAGAGTATGACCGGGATAACGCGGACTATGTTTATCTGACTTCCGATCTTATAGAATTAAAAGGCCGCAGGTACGACGGCAAGCGCAATCATATAAAGCACTTCAAAGAAAAATATACATACGAGTATGCGGACATGAGCGGCGGGTTCATAGAAGACTGCATACTTCTTACGGAAACATGGTATAACAATAAAAATGATGAAAGACTTGAGCCGGATGTTATTGCTACAAAAGAAGCGCTTACACATTATGCGGAACTGGGCCTTTTTGGCGGAACAATCATTATTGACGGCAAAGTTAAGGCGTTTTCCATAGCAGAGCAGCTCAACCAGGATACAGCAGTCATACATATAGAAAAATACGACCCCTCCTGCGAAGGAATAACTCAGGTAATAAATCAGCAGTTGTGCGAACATACGTGTATGAACTATAAATACATCAACCGTGAGCAGGATCTCGGCAGTCCAGGGCTGAGGCGATCAAAATCGTCATACAACCCCGTTTCTATACTGAAAAAATATAAAATAACGGTATAAAGATATTGCCGACTGAGTTGACAACAGCGCTTCAAACTGGCAATAAAAGTCTATGGTGCATTTGCTTGAAGTAAATAATCTGACAGTGTCTTACGCATCTGCAGAAGGTATTCATAAGGCTCTTGATACTATTTCCTTTTTTATTGATAAAGGTGAAAGCATAGGGCTTGTCGGTGAAAGCGGAAGCGGCAAAACGACCCTGGGAATATCAATGGTAAAACTTTTACCGTCAAATGCGAAGTATGATACAGGCAGGATTCTTTATAATGGCAGGGACATCGTTTCAGCCAACGACAGGGAATTGAGGCAGATAAGGGGCAGGGATATATCCATAGTATTTCAGGACCCTCTTTCTTCGCTTGATCCCCTGTTTACGGTTGGATACCAGATTTCTGAGGCGGTAAAGGCGCACAATCCGGATATTAAAAAAAACGATCGGGAGACCCGTGTGTTATCCATGCTCGGAGACGTGGGTCTTCCGGAGCCTGAAAA
The DNA here is from genome assembly GCA_021789095.1 of bacterium. Classification (GTDB taxonomy): domain Bacteria; phylum JAMCPX01; class JAMCPX01; order JAMCPX01; family JAMCPX01; genus JAJYJX01. Next base: position 8,096 of record JAJYJX010000049.1, on the reverse strand, counting down.
AATAAAAGATCTATATCCGCATGAATTGAGCGGAGGTATGAGGCAGAGGGTTATGCTCGCCATTGCGCTTGTAAACCATCCCTTGCTGCTTATTGCAGATGAACCGACAACCGCGCTCGATGTAACAATACAGGCACAGATCATTGATCTTATAAAATACGCAAAGGCGCACTACGATCTTACATTGCTCCTCATAACGCATGACCTGGGCATTGCTGCGGAACTTGTTGACAGGATTATAGTCATGTATGCCGGCGTTATAGTTGAGCAGGGCGGTGCGGAAGAGATTTTCTCAAAGCCTTATCACCCTTACACAAGGGCATTGCTTATGGCCATACCGGAGCTTGAGGATATAGCAGCAAATGCGCCTTCGAGGCTGTCGGCAATACCGGGAAATGTAAGATCACACTACGATGATTACAGAGGATGCAGGTTTTATGACAGGTGCGCGTACAGGACAAAGGAATGCCGTGACAGGGAGCCCGATCTTACGGAGTACACCAAAGACCACCCTGCGCGGTGCATCCACCCGCTGCTGTAATTTCAAAAAAGACTGTTATACAAGGGAAGGGTTCCCTCTCGGGTGATTACCACCGAAAGAATGAGCAAACTTCCTGTTGCATTGTGCGGATTAATCTACAGCAGCTTGCCGGCGGCAAGCCCATCCATGACTTCCTGTGCGTGGTACGAGCTTCTTACGAACGGCCCTGCATAGACATGACGTATGCCGATCTCGTGTCCGAAACGTTCATATTCTTTGTAAGCGTCCTCTTCTACATATGCATGCACGGGCATATTCTTTAAGGTCGGCATAAGATACTGCCCGATTGTAACAATATCACATCCCGTATCTTTCAAATCGGTAAGAACATCTTTTACCTGATCGATTGTTTCACCCAGACCCACCATGAACCCCGATTTAATGGATATGTTCTTATGCTGCTTTACAAACTTTAATACATGGATCGAACGGCTGTAATCTGCCTGCGGCCTTACCTTTTTATAGAGGTACGGTACGGTTTCTACATTATGGTTGAATATGTCAAAATCAGCCTTGAGCAGTCGCAAAATTGCATTTGTATCGCCTTTAAAATCGGGCGTAAGAAGCTCCAGAGTAACACCCGGGTTGTACTGTTTTACTGCCCTTGCAACGCTGAGGAAATGATCTGCGCCTCCGTCTGCAAGATCATCCCTGGTAACGGATGTTATAACAACATGTTTTATGCCAAGCTCCTTTACGGCGTCCGCAACCATGTGCGGTTCGTTGCTGTCAGGCACTGCCGGGATGCCTTTATCAACAGAACAAAACCTGCATTGCCTTGTGCATGAAGGCCCCATGATTAGAAATGTCGCCCGCTTCATCGAGAAACACTCGCTTATATTGGGACACCGGGCTGATTCGCAGACGGTGTGCAGTTCGTGCGCCCTCAGTATGCTTTTTGTTTTATGAACGTCACCGCCAAGAACCAGAGTTTTTTTTAAATAATACGGGAGCCTTTGTATAGCCATGATAAACGCCCCTGTATCATGCGTGCCGGGTTTTGTCAAAAGCCGTCACCTGAAAGTTGACTGCGCACCTGTTAATGTGTAGGTTTGATGTATGGAAATAAACAGGAAGCCGTTAAAGCTTGTAATTTACTCGATCATAGCCGTCGCATGGGCAGGCAGTATGGTATACCTGTTCACAGCGAACCGCAGCAATACATTTGTACCTGCATCTGTTGCAGTTAAACAGGACGTTGCACCTGTTTCAGAATGGATGGGACTTTATATGGGCGATAAAAAGATAGGCTACGATTATGAGCAGATGCTGCCTGCCGGCAACGGCTACATTTTCAGGAAAAGGATGTTCATGAGGATAATGCTCATGGGCCAACAGAAGGATATAACCACGATAGTGGATTCAACAACGAACAGCGACTATTTCCTTAAGAGTATAGATTTTTCTTTAAAGACCTCGGCTATTGAGGTGGCAGCGGTTTGCACGGTCAGCAACAATGTACTTTCCGTAAGCCTAAAAGGCCCGGGCGGTGAAACAAAACAGAAGATCCGTTTGAGTGAACCGGTTCTCAGTTCTGATGGTATCGTGATGAAGATTGTTAAGGACGGCTTCAGCAGATCGGATTACAACTTTAACATATTTGATCCGACGGTACAGCAGGAACTGCCGGTGCATGTAAAGGTGCTGGGAAGGGAAACAAAGGAAATCATGAACAGCCCGGTTGATACATTCAAGCTTGAAGTTGCGGTAAAAGACATGAAAGAGACCATGTGGGTAACCCCGCAGGGAGAAACGATTGAAGAGATAAGTCCGCTTGGCTTCAGGTCGGCACTTGAGCCTAAGACAGTTGCCCTTACAAAGGGATGGGGAAATGAGCCTGTTGATCTGATTTCTTCCACAGCCATAAGAGCACATGGACTTGCTGTGTCAGATCCTGCACAGGTACGTTATATGGTGGCTTATGTATCGGGTATATCGGATACAGAATCGTTCCCGACCTTTAATTTCCAGAAACAGCAGGGTAACCTTGTAACTCTGGATACGCCGCATAAGATTGGAACATACCGGCTGCCTTACAGGAATGAAGGTGGTGCCGGGGCATTATCCGCAGAGGAATATCTTGGCAGCAATACAATTATAAATACCGATAACCCGGACATTGTGAGCATGGCGAAATCCATACTGAACGGGCAGACAGATGCAAAAAAGGCCGTGGAGATACTCAGCCAGTGGGTCTATACCCATGTAACAGACAGCTTTACCGTTGCCCTGCCGCGTTCTGTCGATCTGCTGAAAGACCCGCAGGGAGACTGCAAAGCGCATACAATACTGTTTACCGCATTGGCAAGGGCATCCGGTATTCCTACAAAGATGGCGATGGGAGTAGTACTGATGAATGACGGCTATTTTTATTACCATGCATGGCCCCTTGTTTATCTTAACGGCTGGGTACCTGCTGATCCGACACTGGGTGAATTCCCGGCCGATGCAACGCATATCATACTTGCAAGCGGGGATCTCACAAACTGGATGGACATACTCGGGGTTGTTGGAAGACTCAAGATAGACATCATGCAGGTTGCTCCCTAACAAAGGAAGACGGGCGTCCTGTCAAGCCTACAATTTCTGGCGGAACACCGTAAACAACGTTAGAACCATAATCCAGCAGTCAAACGGCTATATATATATACCTGATTTGAGCCAAAAGCAATAGAGCTATAGAAATACATAACCCATAAATCTCTTCTAGGAATGTCATTTAAAGCGTATAAACGACATTTTAACTGGCATCGGGAAACAATCAAGCAATAACTTGGTCCTCATAGACAGATGACGGATAAGGGGATTGAATATATGCCTTGTAAAGGCATGAGTATCTATGAACAGTAGGTATTGTAATATATCCCAAAGAGGTTCTGAAAGGTGCCCTGCTTACGAATGCAGTGGGGATTATCGTGGCCCACAATCATCCGTGTGGCGAGGTTTGAACCATCAAATGAAGACAGTCTGTTGACGTCAAAACTCAAGGCAGCCTGTGAGCTTGTTGGCCTAAATCTCACCGACCATATCACCGTCGGGAACGGGAAATACACCAGCTTCATGGACAGAAGGTAAAGTAGAAAAAAAAGGGGAGAGGAAGGAATAAGTTTCCTCTCCTGTAGTTCATTTAAGCTTTTGGTTGTTAGTTATTGTTAATAATCATGGGGAAACCGGGGGTTAGGATCCCACGCGTGATATTGTGCTGTACGGAGCCAGTCATTCTTCTTCCCTTAATCAGCTCTGCATTTGTTAGTCTCACGCAGGACATTGTTCAGTAATTCTTTTGAATAAAGCTTACCCGCAAGTTTTTTCCCTGTCCTTTCCGCAGCGGCCTTCATGGTTTTCATGTCAGAATCGTTGATCTTTATATCCTTTAGCCCTTCTTTTTTGAAAGCATTAAGACTCTGGTTTTCAAACGACACGATGTCACTCCGCCATTCTGGCTCATACATCTTCATAAAGTCTGAGTATAATATAATAGCGTTGTCAATAAGTCCCGGCGGGAACCTCTTGCCCTGTTGATCTATCTGCTTGCGGTCAAGAAATATTGCAGCAGGCGAATAGAAAACCGGAGGTGTCATATAATAGCTTAAATATAAGAATGCCTGTACGCCAAGCATCCATGCAGGGGGTCCTATGTCCACGTTTATAATACCTGTTTGTAATGATGAAAGGACATCAGGTACAGCGATTGGAATCGGGGTAATGCCGAGTTCATTATAGTATGTACTTTCTATCTGCCCGAACGTTGTTATTACTTTTTGTTGCCTTAACTGATCAATGGTCGTTATATCGCTTTTGGTGAATATGTAAAAGAACCCTGTATGTATAAGCCCAACAAGTATGTATCCGTGCTTGGCGAATATATCATCTATGTCTTTTCTTAATCTGCCTAAAACACAATCAACCTCGCTGTAGTTTGTAAAAAGTAAAGGCAGGGTCAGTACAGACAGTTCCGGAGCAGCATTCATGAACCCCTGTGCAGTACATCCGCATCCCTGCAGCTCCCCAAGGCGCATCTTCCTTAAAATGTCCGCATCCTCCCCCATTACCCCGCCTGCATAAATCCTTGCGTTGACCACGCCTCTTGTTTCCCATGACAGGAATGGGATGGTTGTTTCTATTGCGTACTTAATCCACGGTGTATTTGCCGGTGCAAGCGTGCCGATGTTTATCATTACGGGTTGTATCTGCTGGAGCTGCTCAACGCTTGTGTGATATTTCCTTGCCAGAACATCGATCACCCTTTCTTTTATTACATCTTTGATCCCGTATTTCTTTTTTATTTCCAGAACGATATTCCTGGCTATGTTTATGTTCTTTATTTTAAACAGTGACGCGAACGTCACCACTTCACTGGGATTCGCTTGCTCCGAAAATGTTACAGACGGGACAACAGAGATCACGATTACCAGTATAAAAACTCTTATTAAAGATCTGATCATTTTCCCTCCGGATTTTATTTACATTCTTCTTTTTCCCGTATCAATTCCCAGGAGGCGGCCGAGGTTTCCGCCAAACATCTTGGCTTTATCTTCTTCGGTGATTAGCGGGTACCCGTATGCGAGCTGCATGTCTTCCGGAATCTGGAACTCGGCCAGACCCTTGACTGCGTTGGCAACCTGAATGCCGTACCCGGCGTAATCCGTGCCCCAAGTGATGCGGTCCGGACCCACAAAACGCACTGCCTCACCCAGAAGACGGGCAAACTTGCGCGGTGCTGTTATCGCCCATGGTACGAGCAGACTCATGCAGATGTAGACATTGGGGTGGCCTAAGGCCACCATGTTCAGGACATCGCTGTAGGGATAGCCCATGTGGAAGGCATTAATTATGAGTCCCGGAAAATCGCGCGCCACATCGTCGAGCTGCTCGGGATGGCAATATTTGCTCTTACCCGGCGGTACCCAGCAAAACCCTGTATGCATATCCAGCACGATGCCGAATTCCTGAGCCTTTTCATAAAACGGCCACAGTTCAGGGTCGTTCATGAAGGTATCTTCGGGCGGATAATACTTGAAGATCTTGGCCCCCTTCTCTTTGACCCAATACTCCAGTTCCCAGATGGCGTTCTTAACTCCGCGCTGTTTAATAGGTGAAATGTTGGGCTGGTACATGAACCGTTCCGGATTGGTCTCCACTACCTTCGCCATCTGGCCATTGGAAACCCAGCGGCTGGAAAAACCGGTAGTATCCATCATGGATTCCGGGAGCAGGCAGGCGACATCCACCCCGTACTTATCCATAACCTGCAGAATGATCTGAGGGTCGCCGCTCTTCACCGCCTCCCATTCTTCCAAACCTTCCAGTGCCCTCATCATGAGCGGCATGGGGGCACCGGTGACCAGCGGCCGCGATATGTGCTCAATAGCTCGCCACCACATCTGCACACCTGGAAAATGGTTCAGGTGCTCCATGTCGCCGATAAGGTGGCACTCCGGATCGATCTTAAAATAATTGTCCGTATTTTTTTTGCTCATACATAGCCTCCCTGGCTATAAAAATTCTCAACTGATCATTTTGTCTGTGCCTTCCCAAAACTTCTTTTTGATATCTTTTTTGTCGATCTTGCCGATAATGGTTTTGGGGATATCGTTCCAGAAGGCTACCGCCTTGGGGCACTTGTATCCCGCCAGGTTCTTCTTGCAGTGTTCAATGATCTCCTCTGCCGAAGCTTGTTTACCGGGATGAAGCACAATAACGGCCTGAACCACTTCTCCCCATTTTGTATCGGGCGCTGAAATGACGGCACATTCCTTTACCGCCGGATGTTGATAAATCATGTCTTCAACTTCTTTCGGATAAACATTCTCGCCGCCTGAAATAATCATGTCCGCCTTACGATCGGTCAGAAAAACATAGCCATTCTCATCCATGTAACCCATATCGCTCATGTGCAACCACCCGCCACGCAGGGTCTCGGCAGTTAGTTTTGGATTTTTCCAGTAGCCCATCATGACGTGCTTGCCCTTGACGCAGATCTCGCCGACCGCACCTTGAGGCACCGGGTTGTCGTGTTCATCCACGATTTTGATGCGCGAACAAGGGGCGGCCTTGCCGGCACTGGTAAGGTATTTGGCTTTTGGACCATCAAGGTAATGATCATCCCAGCTCAGCATGGTCACGGGCGCACCGGCGGTCTCGGTTGAGCCGTATCCCTGGCCGAAGATATTGCCGAATCTTTTGATGCAGCGAACCAAGACCTCGGTTGGAAACGGGCTGCCAGCATAGGACAGGATGCGCAGGCTGGATAGATCGTATTTATCGATATTGGAATAGTCAGCCATCCAGCCGTAGATCGTGGGCACCAGGTTCATGTGTGTACATTTCTCGTCCTGGATGAGCTTGAAGATCGTGTCAAGATCGGGTTTGCGGTTGATACAAACCTTGCCGCACACCATCATAATCGCCAGGATCGGCCACCAGGAAACATGAAAGATGGGCAGTACGTAGCAGGTGGCGTCGTCGCGGTTCAGGTTCATGCTCAAAGCAGCCACAGTGCCAGAAATCATAGCGTTGCGGTGTGAGAGCATCACGCCCTTCGGACGACCCGTGGTTCCACCGGTGTACATGAGGATGGCGAGATCGTCCTCCTGCACATCATAGAGATCCATATCTGGCTCTGTATCCGGGGCCTTTTCCACAAGGGCGGCATAATAGAGAAATCCATCCGATAGCTTTTCAAAGCTGATCCAATTTTTTATGTTCTTCAGTTTCGGCTTCATGCTCTGTATTTTTTCTTCGTACCCGTCGCCCACGATCAGAAGCGAGGCTTCACTGTCGTTGATAATGAAAACAAGCTCATCGTCGCCAAGGCGGGTGTTGAGCGGGGTTACACTCATGCCGAGCTTGGCGGCCGCGAAATAGACCTCAAGATAGTTGGAGCAGTTGTCGGCCATTATGGTCAGACGTTCGCCTTTCCTACATCCCAGCGCAATCATGGCATTGGCAAAGCGGTTGATACGGGCATTGAATTCGCGATAGGTGAAACGTGTGCCTTCAAAAACGACTGCTATGCGATCCGGATAGTGGATCGCCGTGAAACGCGGGATATCTCCTAATGTGTACATAGAAGTTTCCTCTTTTTGTGGTCAACTATTCGGATCATGGCCAGGATTTCGGTAGACCCTGAAACTGCATCAATATGTTCCGGCTCATCTCGTTGGAGATGGGCGAAAACTGGATCTGGTAAGCATCGCGCAGGAACATGGAGACCGGGTACTCGTTGCAGATGCCGTACCCGCCGAAGATCTCGGAGCCGAAGATCCCGGCATGACGAGCACCCTCGGCCGCCGCAAGCTTGGCCATGGTCGCCTCCAGGTGATAGGGTTTGCCGGTATCGCAGAGCCAGGCGGCCTTGTAGGTCAGGTTGCGGGAAGTCTCCAGGTTTATGTACATGTCCGCCAGATAGTTTTGCAGGATCTGGAACCGGCTGATGGGCCCGCCGAAGGCGTTGCGTTCCTGAACGTACTTGAAGCAAAAATCATAGATGGCGGCGATAATGCCGACACCCATCATGGCCACGCCGATACGCTCCGGATTGAGCACAGTCATG
>JAJYJX010000048.1 GCA_021789095.1 bacterium | reverse complement strand
GCGGGGGATCAGCCAGGTTCTAAACTCGATAAGGCGCGTTCGCTCGGTCTTAAGGTCCTGTCAGAGGATGAGTTCATGAAGCTGGTACAGGGACAAAAATAATACCAATTTCCCCTCCCCTTTTTTAGACTAACGTAGAAACCCTCCGTCTTTGACGGTGGTTATGTAAAGTTGGCTATGCCGGTTCTTCGTCGTATGCACTTGCACTTCTCCTGCATAGATGATACGCAAAAATAAGGATTGCCTGTTATGGAATTGACAAAAGAAAGTGTCGAAAAGGAGTATAAATTAAAACTTACGGATCAGCAGATCCAGGAGATTAAAAAGGGCGGGATCATCAGGTTTCTCGAATCTGTTGCCGGCACGGGGATTAAAAGCGGGGTGGCTATATCTTTAATTGATGCACCCATGGAAAAGGTATGGGCGGTTATACACGATAATAACCACTTCAGGGACTTTATGCCGAGGACTGTTGACAGCATACTGTTTAATCCTTCTGCGATCAACCATGTACTTGGTTTGAGGTTTGATCATTCAACGAGCAACCCTGATGTGCTTATAGATTTTATAAAGAAACAGGAGATCCCTTCAATGAACACTGCAACAGGTTATTTCTTCAGTATTATTGATATGCCGTGGCCGCTTAATAACAGATGGTATATTATTAAACTTACAGACATAAAAGAGCAAAACAGGTGGCAGCAAAGCTGGGATATGGTCATTGGTAATGTTAAATCGATCCAGGGCTCATGGATACTTACCCCTTACGGCAGCAATACCCTTACTGCATACATTGTATTTACGGACCCGGGCTTTGTCCTGCCTGATCCCCTCATAAATCTGGCAAACAATGCTGTACTTCCTGATATTATCCGCGCCGTAAAGAAAAGAGCAAAGAAAATACAGCAATAATATGAAGATAAACGTGGGTATCGATGGTGTCGAACATACGGTTGATATTGTGACTGCAGAAAAGAACAGCTATAAATGCCTTGTAGACGGAAGGGATGTAGATGTTGATGTGTCACTGCTGCACCAGGGCAGCGGCCTGAGTATGTATTCCGTTTTAAGCCGTGGTAAGTCATACGATATTATCCTGTATAAGAATAAAACAAGCAGCGTTGTATGTGTTAACGGGCAGAACTATACAGTTGATCTGAAAAGCCCTTTCACCCTGCACAAGGGAAGAGAAAAAAAACTTCATGACGGTGAGAAGTTTTTCCGGATACTTGCACCCATTCCAGGCAAGATTGTAGCTGTAAAGGTCTTGCAGGAAGAGCGGGTAAAAAAAGGACAGTCGCTGGTTGTTATTGAAGCAATGAAGATGGAGAACGAACTGAAAGCCCCTGCAGACGGAATTGTAACGGAGATCCATGTAAAAGCCAATGACAAGGTGGAAAAGGATGCGGTACTTCTGGATATTGATACGGGGGCAAAGCCATGACAAAAGACGGCAATCATGATGAATTCATGGGCCATTTTGAGAAATGGAACAAGACGCATGGATCGGCAAAACAGCGGAAAAAAGCGTTCAGCACTTCATCGGACATAGATATAGAGCCTCTTTATACGCCGCTTGATCTTCACTCCATGGATTATATTCCGGATGCAGGATTTCCTGGAGAGTATCCGTTTACAAGGGGCATCCAGCCTCTTATGTACAGAACGAGGTTCTGGACTATGCGGCAATACGCCGGCTTCGGCGATGCATTGAAAACAAATCAGCGGTTTAAACTCCTGCTTGATGCAGGACAGACCGGGCTTTCCGTTGCTTTTGACCTGCCCACGCAGATGGGATACGATTCCGACAGCCCTGCGAGCTCGGGCGAGGTAGGCAGGGTAGGCGTTGCCATTGACACACTGAAAGATATGGAGGTACTTTTTGACGGCATACCGCTTGACAGGGTCAGTACATCCATGACGATCAACGCAACGGCAGCGGTCCTGCTTGCCATGTACATGTCGGTTGCAGACAGACAGGGTGTGACCCACGATAAGCTTGAAGGCACAATCCAGAACGATATATTGAAGGAGTACATTGCCCGTGGAACCTATATATTCCCTGTCGAGCCTTCCATGCGCATAACAACGGATATCTTCGCGTACTGTAAAAAATATCTGCCCAATTTTAACACGATAAGCATATCCGGCTATCATATAAGGGAGGCAGGTGCCAATGCCGTACAGGAGCTTGCGTTTACCTTTGCTGATGCCATCGAGTATGTAAAGAGCGGGATCAAAGCAGGGCTCGATGTTGACGAGTTTGCACCGAGGCTGTCTTTTTTCTTCGGTGTACATAATAACCTGATCGAAGAGGTGGCAAAGTTCAGGGCCGCAAGAAAGATATGGGCACGCATCATGAAGCATAGGTTCAACGCAAAGAACCCCAGATCAATGATGCTGAGGTTCCACACTCAGACATGCGGTTCCACGCTTGCAGCGCAGCAGCCCGACAACAATGTTGTAAGGGTCACGATACAGGCGCTTGCATCTGTACTGGGAGGCACGCAGTCCATGCACACGAATTCAAAGGATGAGGCGCTTGCGCTTCCGTCGGAAGAATCTGTAAAGCTTGCGCTCAGGACACAGCAGATTATAGCACACGAGTCCGGGGTCGCCGATTTTGTGGATCCGCTGGCCGGTTCTTATGCAGTTGAGTCAATGACCATGGAGATAGAAAAAAAGGTAAACGGTTATCTTGAGAGGATCGAAAAGGCCGGTGGAGCGATCAAATGGATCCAGAACGGCACGTTTAAAAGCGAGATAGAAGAATCGGCTTATAAGTACCAGCAGGCTGTCGAGAAAAAGGAAAATATCATAGTTGGTATGAATGAATTTATAGAGCAGGACAACTCGCAGTTTAATATATTAAAGGTTGATCCTGAGATGGAAAAGGCACAGACAAAAAGGCTTGATGAGGTCAGGAAGAACAGGGACAACAAATCAGTGGAAACATCGCTTAAAAGGCTGAAGCAGGCTGCGAGCTCAAAAGAAAATATCATGCCGTATATATACGAGGCTGTTAAGGCGTATGCGTCGATTGGAGAAATCTCCGGTACTTTAAAAGAGGTATTCGGAGAGTTCAGGTAAGCCCCGTTAGAAATCCTTCTCATTTTTTCTGTACAAAGGATCGTTTTATCCCAAAAAGACACGTGAGTACGGAATTAAATTTGTTATAGGATTTCTAACGGGGTAAACGGTTATTGACAATAAAGCGTACAAATATTATATAGATCTGGAGTTATTGGGGGATCGTCCAATGGCAGGACTGCAGACTCTGGATCTGCCTATCTAGGTTCGAATCCTAGTCCCCCAGCCAATATAAAGGAGCTTATCAATGGCTATAAGTAAAGAATTGCTTGATATACTTGCGTGCCCAAAATGCAAGGGCGATCTCGAACTTGAAAAAGACCAGTCCGGGCTTGTATGTCATAAGTGCAGTCTCAAATATCCCATAGTCGACGATATACCTGTAATGCTTATTGACGAGGCAATAAAGCTTAATGAACAAAGAAAATGACGCTGCCGGCATCCTTGTTATTCAAACTGCCTTTCTCGGCGATATTGTTTTAACGCTGCCGCTCTTACGATTACTGAAAAAACACAAACCAGGTGCAAGGATTCTTCTGCTGACAACACCCGTGGGTGAATCTCTGCTCAGGGACCAGCAGGTGGCAGACAGGATTATCGTTTACGACAAGAACGGCAAAGAAAAGGGCGTTCAATCCATGGTTCGGAAGATCAGGGAGATCAGGGAATACAGTATCGGCACAATTATATGCCCGCACCGTTCCGTAAGGTCGGGTATTATTTCCCTGTTTTCTGGTGCATCGAAGAGGATCGGATATAAACTTCCATACCTGTTGCCCTTTTACAATATACGGATAAAACGTGATAAAAAGCTGCACGAGGTTGACCGCATACTTGCATTGCTTGCTCCGCTTGGCATAAAGTCCGGGGGGGCGGACAGGTATCCTGTGCTGAGTACAAGAAATACGGTCAGGGACAAAAATACCGTAGGTATTGCTCCGGGCTCTGTGTGGGGGACAAAACAATGGACAGAAAGCGGATATGCGGTACTTATAAAAAAACTGCACGAACTGGGCTTTAGCGTTGTGCTCATAGGAAACAAGCATGACATAAAGACTGTGGAAAGGATAAAATCCATGGCAGGCGGCGAAGTTAAGGACACAGTAGGCAAAACAGACCTGCCCGGGCTGGCAGATCTGCTATCGGGTATCTGCCTTCTGGTGAGCAATGATAACGGCGCAATGCAGGTTGCACAGGCCGTTAATACGCCGGTAGTGGCGATCTTCGGGCCTACAATACCTGAACAAGGCTTTGCTCCCATAAGACCTAATACAATTGTAATAGAGAGTAAAGGACTTTACTGCAGGCCCTGCTCAGCGCACGGGCCCAGGGAATGTCCGGAAGGCCATTTCTTATGCATGGAATCCATTACCCCGGATACCGTGTTCAGGGCGGTAAAAGACTTATTGAATAAAATATGAGTAACAACGAACCAAGATTAATCATTTATCCAAAAGATGCATTTGAAAATAATGAAGTTTGTGTAATGAGTGAAAAGCCTGCGTCAAAGAGAGGCTGCTACGAATGTATGCAAAAGGAAGAAGACAAGCTGCTTGCATATAGACTTACAGAGGACTTAAACATCATTTATAAGAAGATCGTATGTGTCTTAGATGGATCGCAGGGTTGAACGAATGAGCAAACTTCATTATTCTATTTTTCGTGTTTATAAGTACGGCAAAATGCTGAGCAGGGACAAATGAGGATCCTTGTCAGCAGGACAGACAGAATAGGCGACCTGGTACTTTCAACACCGGTCTTTGAGGCGATCAAAAAGCACATACCGGATGCCTATACAATTGTCATGGCGCGTAAAGGCGTTATAGATGTTATAAGCAACAACCCGTTCGTGGATGAATATATAACCTATGACCCCGAAAGTACTCACCATGGATTTAAAGGCGCTGTGGCACTTTCAAAAGCAATAAGGCGCAAACGTATAGATGTTGCAGTCGAGCTGTTTATGTCGTTCTATCCCGCACTTGCTGTAAGGCTTGCAGGCATTAAGCGTATTATAGGCCCCGGCTCAAGGATCTATTCCTATGTGCTGTTAAATCATGTTATACAGCAGCACCGAAAACAGTCATTGTATAATGAGGCAGCATACAACCTTATGTTATTAAAACCTCTGGGCATAGATGATATGAATATAAAACCGCATGTGTACCTGTCCGATAACAAGGACAGCTGTGAGAAATTCCTTTTGAACCAGGGCATTAAGCCATTTCATTACTTTTCGGTGCATCCGGGCATGGGAGGATCTGCAAGAAACTGGTCTTCAGACAAATATGCGATGTTGATCAATGCAATGAGCAGCAGGTATAAATTGCCCGTAATCCTGACAGGCAGTACTGTGGATAACACCCTTATAAATGAGATAATTGCTAAACTTGCTGATACTATGTATGTTAAAAATATGTGCTGTATATTATCCATTCAGCAGTTAAAAACAGTTTTATTTTTTTCAAAAGCCATGATAGGGCCGTCAACGGGTCCCATGCATATATCGGCTGCACTCGGCAGGCCTACGGTTGCCATTTTCTCCCCTGTAAAAGCGCAGTCAAAGACGAGATGGTCGCCATATCTGATCGATAACCTTGCAATAGTAGAACCAGATGTACTATGTGATCGGCATTATTCATGTGATAAAAAATGTTTACATTATAACTGTATGGATGCAATAAAAGTAGAAGATGTTTTAATGCAGATGGAGGGATTGATTGCAGTTTAACAAAGCTATCAGACTGGCAGGCCCGCTGAGAAAACCTGTAAGGGATTTCATTATAAAGCGCAGGTTGAAGTTCCCGAAGCTTATATCCCTTGAGCTGACCAATGCATGCAATGCAAAATGCGTAATGTGCCCGAGAGACCAGCTTACAAGGAAGATAGGCAATATAAGCATGGACGTTGTAGAGATGCTGTGCAGGGATGCCTACAAAAAGCCTCTGAAAAAGCTTAACGTATTCGGGTTCGGCGAATCATTGCTGCACCCAAAGCTTATAGAGATCATAAAATATATAAGAGAGTCCCTGCCTGACGTGGAGCTTAATCTCAGCACAAATGCCCAGCTCCTGAACGACAAGCTTGCAGATGAGCTGCTCCTGTCCGGCATAGATGTGGTCAATATAGACATAGACGGTGCAACCGGTGCGACATATGGGGCAGTAAGAAAACAGTTAAATTTTGAAACGGTAACGAACAACATAAAACATTTTCTGGACAAGCGTAATAAGTTACATTCTGGTGTAAAGGTTTCGGTTACGATCATCGATATGGACATTACGCACGCAGAGGTAAAACCATTCAAAAAGATCTGGACCGGCTATGCCGATACCGTTTATATCAACCATTACAATACATGGACCGGCGTATTCCCGGACAGGAATACCGGCAGGAATGATGCGGAAGGATTTTTATTCCCCTGTAAGAATCCGTGGAGGGAAATGGTTATAAATTTCGATGGCAGTGTTGCATTCTGCTGCATGGATTTCAATGCCACCCTTGTTGTCGGCAGCATTATGGAACAAACAATAGAGCAGATCTGGCAGGGCAAGGAGATGGAGCAGTTAAGGGACCTGCACCTCCGCGGCAGGCACGGTGAAATACCCATATGCAGCAGGTGCAATGAGTTCGTTTTTCAGAGCGATAGCTTCTGGGCCAATCTGTTCCACGAATGAAAGTGCTGATCCTAAGATTCAGTTCCCTCGGTGACGTAATACTGACAATGCCTGTTGCACTGGCCTTAAAAAAGGAATACCCCGATGCCCATGTAGATCTCGGCACAAAGCTTGAGTACAGGGACCTGTTTACCCCTCCGTCACCTTTTGCCAAGGTTGTCTATCTTGATGATAAAGGCACCATACCGTTTGCAAGAAAGGTCAACGAGCAGGGCTATGATATAGTGGCTGACCTGCATGCAAGTCTAAGGACCGTAGCGATTACGCCCTTCTTAAAGGCTGGCTCCAGGAAAAGGTACAAAAAAGGAACATTTGCACGAAGGGTTCTTGTGAAATCAGGTCTGAAAATATCATCGTTTCCTTCTGTTATCGAACGGTATATGGATATCTTCGGTTTTAAAGACATACCGGAAACACCATGGTTCCCGATAAGCCGTAAGGACAGAAACACGGGTTACCATATATTAAAGGATGCCGGCGTTGACAAAGAAATTATAGTCGGCATTGCACCAGGAGCGAAGTGGGATACAAAGAAATGGGACATCGGACGGTACATCGAACTTGCCAGGAATTTTGGAAGGGAATCATTTGATGCAGTTTTTGTATTCGGCAAGGGAGATGAAAAGGACAGGGAAGCGTTGATGGCCCAGGCGCCAGACTTAAAAGCCCTGGACACATCAAATTACCTGTTAAGGGAAATCGGCTATGCCATTTCAATGATGGATGTATTTGTAAGCGGCGACACCGGTCTTATGCATCTTGCAGAGGCCGCCGGGACACCTGTTGTTGCAATGTTCGGTCCTACTACAAAAGAGTTTGGGTTTTTCCCTAAAAGTGCAAAAAGTATTGTTATTGAAAAATCGCTGCCGTGCAGGCCGTGCAGCCTGCATGGATCAAACGTATGTATATACAGCCACCACAGGTGCATGGATAACATTACCGTGGATGAGGTAGAGTTTGCGGTTTCGAGGCTGCTGAAGCTGGCACCACGCCCCGGCTTTGAGATATAACTATGGAAGAACTGTCGGTAGTAATTGTTACTCAGAATGAACAGGACAGGATCAGGCAATGCCTTGAGTCTGTTGTCTGGGCCCGGGAGATCATCATTG
The DNA here is from genome assembly GCA_021789095.1 of bacterium. GTDB lineage: Bacteria > JAMCPX01 > JAMCPX01 > JAMCPX01 > JAMCPX01 > JAJYJX01. Next base: position 6,148 of record JAJYJX010000048.1, on the reverse strand, counting down.
TCGACGCTTTCAGCACCGATCAGACAGTGGAGATCTGCAGGTCTTATACCGACAGGATCTACAGCAGAAAGTGGGACGGGTTCATACCGCAGAAAAACTACGCGCTGACACTCGCAACAAGGGACTGGGTACTTTCACTGGATGCCGACGAACGGCTGTCGGAGCAATTGATTGCAGAAATAAAAACTGTACTTGGCACAAAGGGCAATTACTGTACAGCTTATTCAATGCCCAGGAAAACATACTACCTTGGCAGATGGATGACGCACTCGGGCTGGTACCCCGACAGAAAGATAAGGCTTGTCAGGAAGGGCTCTGCAACATGGGGAGGACTTGAGCCCCACGATGTGCTTGAAGTAAAAGGCAGGGTCTGCATGTTAAAAGGCGATATACTTCACCATTCTTTCAGGAGCCTTTCACACCATATAAAGAAGCTCGATTATTTTACGGATTCGGCTTCATTGGAATTGATAAAATCCGGAAGGTACGTCGGTTGCATTGATATGATAGTGCATTCTTGGGGTATGTTCATGAAAATGTTTTTTATAAAGAAAGGATTTATGGACGGCATGCAGGGGTTCATAGCTGCGTGTGTATCCGCCTTCCATGTGTTTGTGAAGTATGCAAAGACATGGGAGACGGGGCAGAGGGATAAAGAGACAGAGGGATAGATGAGGGTCGTGGAAGTTATAAATGTGCCGTGGTGGAACGCATCAGCAGAATACTGCGTTACAATTTCGGATGCCATGGCAAAGAGAGGACACAATATAACAGTGATGTGCGAGGAGGGTACACCTTCTTGCAAGAAGGCGGTTGAATGCAATCTTCAGGTCGATACAGTGCTTAACTTCAGGGCGTCGCATTTTATAGGGGATCTTTTCAATATAAAGAACGCCTTCAGGACGGTTTACAACGATGCCCAGATCGTGAACGTCCATACTGCCCATGCGCAGACCATGTTCATTGCTGCAAGGGCGTTGTTTAACCTCAGGTACAAGCTGATAAGGACGCGAGTCGATTCAAGGAAGATCAAACATTATCCTTTCAACAAATTCTCGTACAGGAGCGTGAACGGCATTATAGTCGCAAATATAGCAGATCAGTGCGAGGTACTTTCGTTCACCGATTTACCGGAAAACAGGGTAAAGATAATACATGCAGGTGTTGATACGGGCCGGTTTAAACAGATTGGAGACAAAACCGGGGAAAGGCGGCGCTTTAACATACCCCGGGATGCCCTTGTTGTGGGGAATATAGCAAGGCGATCGCCTGTCAAGGGATACGATGTATTCTTCAAGTCCGCCCATATTATTCAAAGCGAGATCGAGAATACCTTTTTCGTTACGGCAGGCGTTAACGATACTGTTTCTCTGGATGCTCTCAGGGATATGGCAGCAAGTGCAGGTGTGCTTGAAAGGACGGTATTCCTTGACTACGTTGATAATGTGGAAGAACTGATAAACTGCCTTGATATCGGTATTGTCAGCTCAACCGGCTCTGAAAATCATTCGCGCATAACGCTTGAATACATGGCATGCGGTGTGCCTGTTGTCGGATCGGATGTGGGTGATGTATCCGAGCTGATAGAGAACAGGAAGACGGGATTTGTATTAAAACCGGGGGATTTTGTTGCACTGGCAGACGCGGTTATTAAGCTGTTAAAGGACAGAGAGTTAAGGGAGGTTTTTGGTTACAGTGCTCGTAAACTTGCGGAGCAGAAGTTCTCGATAAATTCCTTTGCAGAATCAACCGAGCTTTTCTACTCAGAAGTTATAGGCTGGAAGAGATAAGAAGGGACTAAGGGATCTAGGGATGGAATCGGTAAAGGGAAGCAGGGGATTTTTAATCGTGCACACGGGACAGATCGGAGACAATCTCCTTACTACGCCGGTCATACGGAGCATAAAAAAGAACACGCCCGATGCTTATATCGCTTTTCTTACCGTCCCTTCAAACTACCATGTTTTTACGTATAATGCTTATCTGGATGAGATCATGCTGCTTGATAAGTCCATGCCTGTGGGAGATTATACCAGGTTCCTGCTCAGCATAAAGAAAAGAAGGTTTGAGGTCGTGCTTGATTATCTGTGTAATCCAAGAACAGCGTTCATCACATGGTTTTCAGATGCAAAACACAGGATCGGTTATGACCTCAGGTTCCGTAAATACGCGTACAATGTTATCGTAAAAAGAGATCCGTCCCCTAAATACAGCGTTGATTTTAAATACGACCTGCTCAAGACTGTGGGCATACAAGGAGATGGTTTCGGGCTCGACCTGTTTGTTCCTGAGGCGGCGCACAGGTTTGCTTCGGAATTCCTCAACAGCGTCAGGAGGAACGGGGGGCCGGTTATAACGATCTCTCCTGTCAGCAGGAGGGCTTATAAACAGTGGCAGCCGGAGAAGTTTGCCGTGCTCGCCGATATGCTTATCAGCAGGCTCGGCGCCAGTTTGATCTTTTTATGGGGTCCCGGCGAGAAGACCTATGTCCAGCAGATCATGTATATGATGAAGCAGAAACCGTTCCTGTCGCCCCAGACGCAGACAATAAAAGAGCTTGCAGCGCTGATATGTCGTGCAGATATGCATATAGGCAATGATAACGGCATAAAACACATTGCCGTTGCAATGGGAACACCGACGGTTACGGTTCATGGACCAAGCGATCCTGTCAGCTGGGAGCCGCCCAACAGCCCGCTTAACGTATGGATAAAAAAGGATGTAGATTGCGGCAAATGCACGCCGAGCACCTGTAAATACAACCTGAAATGCCTCGATGCGATCCAGCCAGATGAGGTGTTAATCCTTGCCCAGGGGCTTTATGAAAGGGTTAAAAAGGATCAAAAAAGCTCTGTGTAAGTCGAGATTGTTATGGAACGAATGGTGAAAAACACATCCGAGTATAAAGTTATCCCTTTAGAAAAGACCTTTGATTTACTTGCAACATCAGAGCAGGGCATCAGTGAGAATGAAGCAAAGAGGCGTATACAACAATTTGGATACAATGAGATCAAAGAGGAGAAGAAGAATCCACTCCTGGATTTTTTATCAAGATTTTGGGGCCCCATACCATGGCTGCTTGAAATTGCAATGATAATCTCGTTTGCCGTGTCACATTACTTGGAGGGGATAATAATCTTTGTGCTTATAACTGCAAACGCAATTATAGGATATATACACTCGAGAAATTCGCAGAAAGCAGTAGAGCTTATCAAGGGAAGGTTAACCATTAATGCAAAGGCATTGAGGGATGGTAAATGGTCGGTCATAAAGGCCAAGGATGTCGTGCCGGGAGATATAATATCCGTCGGACTGGGTGATATAGTATCTGCCGATGCGAAGATTATAAGCGGCGAACTCTCGATCGATCAATCCGTTTTAACCGGAGAATCGCTTTCTGTAAGTGTGTCCCAATCCGGCATCGTATATTCAAGTTCTGTTGTAAAGCGGGGCAGCGCACGGTGCGTCGTACTGAATACAGGTGTACATACATATTTTGGCAAAACCGCTGAGCTTGTCAAAATAGCAAAACCGAAATCACATCAGCAAGAGATCATGATGTCCATAGTAAGGTATATGATGTATATCGGTATTACTGCATCGATCCTTGTGGCTGTGTATGCCTTTTTTATGCATGTTAGCGCAATGAAGGTGGTAATATTTGTTTTGATCTTCCTTATGGGGGCTGTGCCTGCCGCGCTCCCGGCGGTTATTACAATAGTACAATCTGTAGGCGCAATGGAGCTTGCAAAGAAAGGCGCACTCGTGACGAGACTTGATTCAATAGAGGATGCGGCATCTATAGATATTCTATGCCTTGATAAGACAGGCACAGTAACCCAGAACAAGCTGCTTGTTACGGATGGTATTCCGTTTCATGGATACACAAAAGAGTCACTGGTTACTATGGCAGTCCTCGTCTCAAAAGAAGAAGGTATGGATCCGATAGACCTCGCAATTATCGAGTATGCAAAAGGCATGCGGGTCAATACCGATGGGTACAGTCAGATTTCTTACACGCCCTTTAATCCATCCATTAAAAGGGCAGAGGCTGTGGTAGAAACAAATGGTAAACGTTTTAAAGTAATGAAAGGTGCCCATCAGATAGTTATACCTATGTGTAAGATTATGGATGAAGAGATCAAAAAAAATATAGATGCCTTAATCAAGGATTTTTCAAGCAAAGGTTCAAGAACTATAGCGGTGGCCAAATCTATAGATGAAAATGATAAAAACCTCGAATTTATGGGACTACTGTCACTTGCGGATCCACCGAGGGCAGAGGCAAAGCAGATGATAGCTGAAGCAAAGGCACTTGGTATAAAGCCAATAATGCTTACAGGAGACAATATCGCTATAGCAACTGAGATAGCTCAACAAGTGGGATTTGGCGATAGAATCATAAGGCTCCCTGATATCGTTAAACTTGGCGAGGATGAACAGGTAAAGAAGATAGAAGAAAGCGATGGGGTTGCTGAGATATATCCTGAAGATAAATACAGGATTGTAAAGTTATTGCAGTCGCATAAAAATATGGTCGGTATGACTGGCGACGGCGTAAATGATGCACCGGCATTGAAACAGGCAGAAATGGGTATAGCTGTAAGTAATGCAACCGATGTTGCCAAGGCATCTGCAAGTGTAGTCCTTACAGAGCCCGGCATAGGTGTTATAATAGATGCGATAAAGATAAGCAGGCAAACATATCAAAGAATGCTTACATGGGTCATAAACAAAGTTACCAAGGTTGTAGAATTCATTGGGTTGCTTACTGTTGCATTCTTTTGGCTCCACGAGGTTGTTCTTTCATTACTTGGTATGGCACTGCTTATATTTGCAAACGATTTTGTAACCATGTCCCTGTCTACAGATAATGTAAGGCAAACAAGTAATCCAAATGCATGGAATGTAAAAAACATTACATTTGCATCTCTATATATAGCCGGCATTTTAATACTTGAAGATCTCCTTATAATAATATTTATGCAAAAATACTTCCATCTTACCGCTCTCCATGAATTGACCTCTATTGTGCTTCTTAGCTTTATATTTAACAGTCAGTTCAGGGTATTAATAGTAAGAGAAAGAAGGCACTTCTGGTCTTCTATGCCCGGTACAACATTATTGATACTCAGTATAGCGACCGTTCTCCTTTTTGGTTTGCTGGGTTACTATGGATTGCTTATTCCATCTGTCTCTCTTAGTCAGATCCTGATCGTTTTTGCGTTCTCTATAACCTTTGCTTTTATCATTGATTTCCCAAAGTACTATTTGTTCAAATTCTTTAAGCTGTAACAGTATTTATTATACGTGCGGATATGATAAAATGACCCCGTTCGATAAATGGCTTGCAGTTGTACTTACCACCCTGAACCCCTTGACCGGCAGGGGTGCTGCCATACCGCTCGGCATCGGACTTGGATTGCCGGTGCTGTGGGTATGCATTGCATCAGGGATAAGCAATTTTATATTGGCAGCATTGCTCATACTGTGCATCGATTGGTTTGAACATATACCCCGTATAAAGCAGTATATAGAAAGAAAGCGCAGCAAGAAGATTACGAAATTTATAGAAGGGAAAGGCCTTCTCTATACTGTGATATTGGGTCCTTTCGTGCTTGGCACATTTACCGTTGTGCTTATGTTCAAGGCTCTCGGTGCAGAGAGAAAACGCATGATACTGTACAGCCTTATCAGTGCGGCAATATTGACCCCTGTCATAGCATGGATCTCGCCTTTTCTGCTGCACCTTCTGAAAGATTATGAAAACCTGCTGCGGACTTTTGTGCAAGGTTAGCAGTTTCTGTTAAACCTAAAAAATGTATTTGCAAAATAAGGGAGTTTGAGTAATGAGCAAACTTCCTTATTGCATTTTTGGGGTTAATCAATCAGAATCCCTGCATGTTCTGCTTACCGCTGCCAGTGTTCTGCGTGGAAGGTCCTCTGTTCAGGTTCCCGGTATTTGAAGTGCCTGCACCATGCTTCTGGGTATAAGCAGGTCCAGGTTTTGTAACCCTGTTTATCTGCATGCTCTGAGGCTGCCTGCCTTCTCTGAAAACTGATACACCTCCGTTCGTGCTGACAGGCCTTCTAAAGACCTCTACCCCTGGCGCAGGAGCATAACTCTGACCTGATGGTGTCTCAGGGG
>JAJYJX010000047.1:1343-14053 GCA_021789095.1 bacterium | reverse complement strand
GGCTGCTGCTGCCCTGCGCCTTGCCTGTCCTGACAATACTGCACTTATAAAGTCAAGCAAACCGTGCTTCTGTTTCCGTTCCATCATAAACCGGCTCTTTCATTTATAAAGGATAGCTGTTTCCCCATACACAATTGCTTTATCCGGTGGACCTGAGTTTTTTTACAATTTTATAGGCAATTAATAGCAATACAATGAATAAAAGTCCATAGATTATATAATTCGCATACTCATAATCCCTTATATACTCTCTGTAAACGCTGCCAATGTACATTATACCGAATACCAATGTGCATGCCCATATAATTGCACCAAGGGCATTATAGAAAAAAAACCTTTTAAAATCCATGAGCGATACTCCTGCAACAGGTCCTGCAAATATCCTTACGCCTGTTATAAACCTTGCAAGAAGCACGGTTATACCGCCGTACTTTTTAAAAAAATTTTCTGTCCGGCTTATCGTTATTTTTGTGTACGGCAGTTTTTGTGATAAGCGTTCTATGATCCTTCTGCCGCCAATCCTTCCGATCCAGTATCCCATATTATCACCTATAACAGCACCTGCCACACCGCTTATAATCACAAGATACGGATCAAGACTTCCCGCTGAGGAAAGTATGCTCGCAGTGACCATAATTGTTTCACCCGGCACAGGTACACCTGCATTCTCTATCATCACGCCGATACCCACAATTAAGTAAGACCACGGATAGAGATTGGTCAGCATGATGTCTAAATCATTCATTCTTTGTTTATATAATAATTGTATGAAAGTTCAATTGTTATAGCGGATTTAGATTGGTGGAGCAGAAGGGGATCGAACCCTCGACCTCCACGTTGCGAACGTGGCGCTCTCCCAGCTGAGCTACTGCCCCTTATGGTATAAATTATAAGATCTTTATCGTTCCGTCAACACCTGATAGAAAGCAAGGCCGCCAATGTTTTCTGACCGGGTCAATGCTCCCCTGAAGAATCTTGCACATCCGGGTTGCTGATCACCGAAGGGACTTCCAGATACCACCTTGAGCTTTGCTCTATCCAGTGCGTTGATATTAAAAGGTGTTTTTTTATAAAAAACACCTTGCCTTTACCTGAAATATCAAGTACCTGGTCGGCGCTCGATCCCTTTACTGCTGATGTCAAAGGCTTGCAGCTGCGTACTATGGAATCTCCAAAACCCGCTTGTTGAATTTTAATATTCATAGAGACTACAAAATTCGACATGTCATCATCCGAATAAAAGAATGGCTTGAGTATAGCCCTTGTGTGTATGCTTATTATGTCTTTGTTCGTTAAGGCTGAACAAAAATCATCCACTGTTTTATTGAATGATTGTGCGCAGGCATAAGACGCTGTTAGCAATAATAGCGCCGGTAATATTACCAATAATATTCCATGATAACCAATTTTTTTAAACATTAAACCCGCCTGCCAGGTAGATTATGTAAATGATGTATAGTATGATGCCAAGAACAATGGAAGTAAAAAGCATATTGCCTGGTTTTACCATGTTATTTTTTATGGATAAGGGGAAAAGCAGTATGAGAACGGCAGAAAAAAACAGCAGAAAATAAAAAAAGTGCACTTTATATGCATTGTGCAAAGACGCTTCAAGCCTATTATTAAAAAGATTGATCAACTTTATTCCCATACAGGACACATATCATAGATCAAAACCAAGTGGAAATAATTTTGAAATATCATAAACTAAAATTGGGCACCTCTTTAATACGTTCCCTGAGCGTCAACCGGTTGTATATGTAGTATGCAGTAAACAGGAAAAATATTATTGCGCAGAGCAGTATGAATACATCCCCGTGGACCGTGTAGAACGTTTTTGTGTTGATCAGCTTGACCCTGTAATCTATAAAAGCCGGAACAAATAATTTTGTTGAATCGAGGATTTTCCCCGTGGGAGATATTACAGCGGATATGCCGGTGTTTGCTGCCCTGAGTACGAACCTCTCGTCCTCAACCGCCCTGAACGTCGCCATGGACAGGTGCTGGTAAGGGGCTGAAGTATCGCCGAACCATGCATCATCCGTTATTGTAACAAGAAGGTTTGACCCGTTGCGGCAGTCACTGGCCGATAACTGCGGAAAGATGATCTCATAACAGATAAGCGTTCCGATTTTAATGTTGTTGAACTGAAGCAGGTTATCTTCCCCGCCGGCAGTAAAATCGCCTATACTGCCCGTCAATTTCTTGAGAAAGAAGAAAATGTGCTTGAGAGGCAGGTATTCGCCGAACGGGACAAGGTGTCTTTTATCATACCTTCCTATTATGGCGCCGGACGGAGCCATAACGAATGCACTGTTAAAGTAATCTATTCCTCTGTTTGTGTATTCGTAGGCAGGGCTTCCGAACAGCATATATAAATTATGAGACCGCACAAAATCACTCATCTGTGCCATATACACAGGTTCTGACTGTAAAAAGAACGGGGTCGCTGTTTCGGGCCAGATTCCAAGCTGAAGATTTGATTTCTCGTAAGCCTGCCGTGTGAGAGAAAAATAAGACGCCATGGTCTCTCTTTGATAGGCAGGATCCCACTTGTGGCTTTGATCTATATTGCCCTGGATCAATCCCACATCGATATCATTACCCGTGCGTCGAACAAGTTCATTTGTATTATCTATCGTGATATCACCGTAAACAAGTATCCCCGTTATCAGCAGCAGGACCGCAATGGTCTTTGCAAAAAGGAACGGATACTTGGCTGTCCTTACAGTATTTATATCGTACCACCATACCGTGAATTCGTAGATCAGCACATTGAACAGCATAACCACACATGAAACACCGTACACGGATGTAACCCTTGAAATCTGGATAAGGGGCAGGTTCTTATACTGCGAATAGCCCAGGAGTTCCCACGGGAATCCCGAGAAAAGGTAGGTTTTTAGGTATTCAAGCAAAACCCAGACAACCGGGATAAATAGCAGTTCTCCGGGTATTTTTGTGCTCCAAAATAACTTTATGATCATGGTAAACGTTCCATAATACAGCACGCTCAGTATGCCTGCCAGCAATACAAGCCCCAGTATGCTGGCAGGCATACCGATGTTGCCGTACCTATTCATTGCAACGACAACCCAGTAAAGAAGGATGATGTTCGTAATAAAACCGGAAACAAAGCCGTACTGATAACTCTTCAGAACAGGTTTTGAACCCTTTGCAAGCCTGACAGAAAACAGAAGGGGAACATAGGCTACCCATGCGAAAACAGCAAACCCGTGCTTGGGGAAACTAAAGCCGGCCAGCACTCCTGAAAGAACAGAAAGAAACAGCGGCATACATTACCCCCGTTTGTTATATTTTTTCTTGTACATATCGATTTTTTTTATCAGTATTTGTTCCTTGTTTTTCATCTTCATGGCATCCGTCCTGCTTCGGGTATGATCATACCCGAGCAGATGCACGTACCCATGCACAAACAGTTCCTCGAGCCTTTCGGACAGGGTTATGCCCGCCTTCCCGGCTTCCCTGGCTGCAGTATCGACCGATATAATAATTTCTCCCATAACAATCCTGCCGTCCTCCGGGTCCTTCTGATTTATTTCGAAAGAAAGCACATTCGTAGGTTTATGCCTTTTTCTGAACTGCATGTTCAGCTTCTGTATTGCCGGATCGTCGACAAATGCAACATACACCCGTGCCCTGTCATTCATAATGGCTGCAAACCTCTTCAATGTGGCTGATACGGACTTTAAAATATTATTGTTTTTTCTGTATATGAAAGATATTTGAATGTCCATTAGCTTTTGCTGATGGGGCATTAAATTTGAAACCGGGATAATCAATCCTTTTATGGAATATTGCCGAAAGGACCCTGATAAAGCTTTTTTTTATTTGATCGAGATCGCTGAGCGCAAGCGTGCATTCATCAAGCTGCCCGTCCACAAATCTTGCATTCACGATCTTTTCCACCATTGCCTTTATATGGGCAGGGGTAGGCTCGGTAAGTGTCCTTGACGCCGCCTCAACGGCATCAGCCAGCATGACAATCCCGGCTTCCCGTGTCTGCGGTTTGGGTCCGGGATAGTGATATTCCTCTTCCTGGATATTGCCTCCGTTCTTTTCTTTTGCCTTTTCATAGAAGTACTTAACAAGACTGGTACCGTGGTGCTGCATAATGATATCTATGATTCTTTGCGGTATTTTGTTGGCCCTGGCAAGTTCCCTGCCTTCTTTAACATGCGATATGATTATAAGGCTGCTCATGCTGGGAGACAGCTTATCGTGCTTGTTTGATGTGTAATGCTGGTTCTCTATGAAATAATCGGGCATTTTTATCTTGCCGATATCGTGATAGTACGATGAAACCCTCGCGAGCAGTGGGTTTGCATGTATGGATGAAGCGGCTGCTTCCGCAAGTGTAGCCGTCATCATGCTGTGGTTGTAGCTGCCGGGTGCTGTCATGAACAATTCCTTTAAAAGCGGGTTTTCAAGGTTTGCAATTTCAAGAAGTTTTATATCTGTTGCATAACCGAATACAGACTCAAACACCGGTGTCAGTCCTGTTACCAGTATGGCAGACGTTATTCCGCCAAGGAATGCTGCAAGTATACTTATGATGAGTTGGGTCGTCGGCTGGTTTCCCTGGAGGAGTGCGAACATTCCCACAAGCAGGACGTTTGCACCGGCTACAACCAATCCACCCTTGATAATGGAGGATCTCTGTTCGCATTTGGCAAGCGTATGTGCCCCTATAATCGCACTTATTATATAGTACAGGCCGACAGAGATATTGCTGGAAACTGTCATCGCAGCAGCCATACCTGCAACTATGCTGAACCCTATTGCTATTTCTGAATTAAGGATAAGTCTTACGATCATAGCGCCAAACGCAATAGGAGCAGCGTAATAGTAGGCCTCCTTTGGAATATTGAATGATGCAATCTCGCTGATATTTGTAAACATGGTTGACAGCCTGGCAATCAAAACCGTAAGCAGCAGGGCAATGGAAAGGAATATACCGTCTTTCAATGTTATGCTGAATTTCCGTATGTTCCTCTGTGAGAATTCAAGAACGGAAAAGATCACTATAAAAAATATAAGGGCATAGAACAACACCAGTTTGTACCAGCTTTTAACAACCCTGCTCTCGCTCACTACCTTTAATTTTGAATAAACGTTGTTGTCTATTCTTTCCCCTTCCCTTACAATGATCTCGCCTTTCTTTATATACATGGTTACAGGTTTTATAGAGGCCTTTACCTTTGCAATGGTGCTTTCCGTTGTTTCCTTGTCATACGCGACATCACCGGTAATGAAATTTGTCAAAAAGTTTGTAAGTAAAATATGGCCTTCTATGGACAGGAATGGAAAAGTTTCAGAAATATAGTCGAAGATTACATTCCTTGCTCCCTGGAGATCTACAAAGTTGTTCATGTCCCTTATGAACAACCTTCCCACACCGGGTGTTATAAGCAGTATGCCTGTGCCTGAATAGTTCTGAATATCGGACCCTTCTTCAGCGACCTTGTACTTATCATAAAACCTCTGGACTACAGCAAGCAGTTGATCCTCGTAAGCTTTGCTGAAATCCTTTTTATACAGGAACAAAAGAGAATTCTCGGACGGAGACAACCCTGTCAGTCTTTTTGTCTCGCTTCTGACGCTATTGATCACTTCACCGCTGTCCCTATGCTCTCCGATCATTTCCCTGCCGGTGTTGAAAACCCTGATCAGGGCATTGTACATGCGGGGTTTTGCAAAAGGGTTATATCTGAAAACGGGAGGCATTTCCTTCAAAAGCTTTTCTGTGTTCCTTTCAGTTCCTATAACATCGGTCGCTTCAATGTCTTCAGGCGCGTAGATCGTTTGTTTTGCGATATCACCTATGTGATAATTGGAAATGCTCCTGACATTGGTCACAGGCGCAATTATAAAACCAATGATAATGCTTACGACGGATACAATAAAAATTTTCAATACATAAGGATGAATTTTTAAGGGAGTCATTTTCTGCATGAATACCGTATATTTGTTTTTTACGACTGCCTTTGCAGCAGATAGTAGGTTCATTTATAGTTTCTGTGGGGATTTCTTTCCTGGTCCTTACTTTCTTTCGATTCGTATGCTTTGATTATTTCCTGAACAAGTTTATGTCTTACAATATCGACTTCGGAGAACCTTATGAATTTTATGCCTTCGATACCGGACAGTATGTCTATGCTCTCAACAAGACCTGACGGCCTGTCACGCGGAAGATCTATCTGTGTTATGTCGCCTGTTACAACAGCCCTTGAGCTGAACCCGATCCTGGTCAAGAACATCTTCATCTGTTCTGACGTAGTATTCTGGGCCTCATCCAGGATGATAAAAGAATCATTCAGTGTCCGTCCTCTCATAAATGCAAGGGGAGCAACTTCGATTACACCTTTGTATATTAAATCATTTGCCCGATCCTGGTCCATCATATCGTAAAGGGCATCGTACAGCGGCCTAAGGTAAGGAGAAACCTTTTCATACATATCCCCCGGCAGAAACCCGAGCTTTTCACCGGCTTCAATGGCAGGCCTTGTAAGTATGATCCTGTCAACCTCTTTTCGGATCAGCATTATAAGGGCCATTGCCATTGCAAGGTATGTTTTACCTGTGCCCGCAGGACCTATTGCTATAACAATGTCATATTTTTTTATAGCATCGAGATAGAGCTTTTGATTAAGACTTTTGGGAACAATTTTCCTTTTCTTCAGGTTGATAAAAGAAGTATCCAGAAATATTGTTGACAGATCTATGGCACGGTCTTCACGGAGTATGTCTATGGCGTTTAAAACATCTCTTGGTCCAACAGCATAACCCTTATCAACTACGGAATACAGTTCTGTTAAAAGTTTGCTGGCAAAGTTAATGGCACTGTTTTCCCCGTTGAAATTTATGACATTCCCCCTGACATTGAGCTTTACACCGAGATTGTTTTCTATAACCTTGAGGTTTTCATTATTAACACCGAAAAGAACTCTCGCCAGTTCGTTCGACTCAAAGACCTGGGTTGCATCTTTTATTTCCATACCTATGATAACACCTTACTTGGCCGCATATTTGGGTGCAAGTAATATATAGCTTCCATCCTGCTTACTATAATAGTATTCACTGCCATACGGGAATGTCAAATCCTTACTACTTATGATATGCCTGTCAACCAATGTCTTAAGTGAAGCCGGATATGATCCATACTCGAGCTTGTAGATCTCCAGGGCGTTTGACAGCTTTATCTGCTGATAATTACCCGCATATTTTAATAAATTTGTATAGGTTATGTCTGTTCTTACACCCTGCATTCTGAATGGATTAATCCTGGAATAAGAGAGGATCATGATAATTATTATCAGGTTCAGCAGAAGTATAATACCCGATCTTGCAGAATCAACAACCCTCGACAGTACCGATTTTTTCACAGGCTTGAACGGTTCTTTCGTATAGGATAAAACACTTATCTTGCCTTCTCTGATCAGGTTGCCCAGTTCCAGTATTACCTCGTTTTTGCTTAAAAGGCTTAAATAATAGATTTCACCTGCCGTTCTTCTGCCATTCACAAGCTCCAGGATGATCTCTTCCGGAGACTTATGCTTCTCTTCAAGGGCACTCTCCTCCGGCTGTTGATCCGGCTCCAAGGAAACGGATGTTCTCTCTATAACGAATTCGTCCCCTGCATTGCTCTTTTTTGCCGGCTGTTTCACCTGCGGTGGCGGCTGTCTGCCGCTGTCTTCCGTTACCGTCTTATCAAAGACAATATCGTCGTTGTACCTCCAGTTAAGGTGGGATACCTCATCAACCACCCTTGATGACTCCATTAACAGAAACTCGGTATTCATGGGCTCATTGAGTTCCGGATCATACGCTATGCCCCTGGGTTCAAACTCATAGGTGCCCTTCCTGAAATGATGCATTGTGTGCAAAGACTCATACGTTACAGAGAGTGTCAACCTCATCAATGAGGACACAGATACTGAAAAGCGCTTTGGTATGTCTGCCTCTTTGAAATCTTCCTTCTTTACGGCATTTAATATTACCTTCAACTGCCCTGACTCAAGCAATCCTGCCTTTACCAGCCGTTCTGCAATATATTTAACCGGTATTTCAAAAAGCGGCATAATCCTTATGAGCCTGCCGTTATCTATAAGTATATCAAAGACATCCTTTTTTTCAGTACCCTTTATATGGAGTACACCGGTAGCCTGCTGAGATGTTATCATCTGGATAATGGATATAATATCAAATGTGCCGAGTGAACCTTTTAATACCATTTTGCCTCGGTTTTTACTGCCAGTATAATATTCCCGGCATACAGACCCGCAATTATAATAAGTACCAATACCTTTAACATGCCTATATATGGATTGCTTAAAGGCAGCACGGATGTTATCAAGCCAAAGGAGCTTATATACTCTACCATGAGATAGCTAAAGAGTGAAAGCACGGCCATACCTTTTACCGTCTGCCCGCTGATTATATAGCCGCTGCCGGGTATAAGCGCCGATGTTACAATATTCATAATCCTTAAACTTTTTTTCCATCTCCGCACTCTTTGTGTTATTTCAAGCTTTTTTTTGTTGTCCTTTATGTCGTTCCGTACATTGAATCTCAGGCAATCAATACAAACAGCCTCTTTATACTCATCATTTCTATTAAAGCTACTGTATACCTTGCCGCATGACTTACAGCGAAGACGGGTTCTTGCATATCTGGATAGTGTTATTATAACCATGAACAAGAGCAAAAGCCATAAACCCATGTACGGCAGGTGTTTTGCAGATGGCCATGCGATCAGCCTGCTTATCATAACATCCGCCAGCCCTACGGCCGTTTCGTTGTGCAGTGTTTCCTTAAACATATTATAGGCAAGTTCTCTGGGTTCAGGCAGCGCATCTGCAAATATCCTGTTTATATTGGATTTCTGATATATCGATGCATAATATGCGAAAAGCCCGGGGGCTATGCCCCTTGCTATATCCAGCTCGTTCGTCCCCTCTATATTGGCTTTTATCAGATACAGCTGTCCAAGGTTGTAATGGGCAGCAAAAAAGTTATGATTTATTGAAACCGCCTTCCGGTAATTATCCTCAGCTGAAGCGACATCTCCCAGTGCATACTCAAGATTGCCGATATTGGATATAACCATGGAGGAATTACCATACCCGTTATCCAGCAATCTTTTGAAATAGTTGTATGCCGTGTTGTACATCCCGATTCTTTTATAATACACACCCATATAAAGATTACTGTAAAGATCATCCTTATGGCTGTCTGCATAGGTATTGAGCCCGTCTACATCTTTTGTGGAGAGACTTCCGTAATGTACGCTCATTATGCCCGTAAAAGGTTCTTCGGCCGGTTTTAATATGGTGGCAACAACAACCAGCGCTATGTACGTAAGAAGTGTAAAAAAGACTATAAACCCCATGCTCATGAAGCGTTCCGATGGTTTCTGAAATGCCAATGTCAGCGCCAGCCAGAGTACGAGCAGCCATAAAAACCCGGCACCAAACAGAAACGGAATCATAGTTATAATGACAGAAAACAGTATTGTGGCATAAACCGGAACAGATTCGGGAAGCTTACCTTTTATATATGCATATATCTGCATGGAATATCTTATAATAAGCAGGAAGCTAAAAATGAAAAAAACGATAAGGGCGGCAAGGGTAATATTTATAAACCTGTTGGAAACAAACCTGAGCATATTGTACGGGTCATTAAAAAATGTCTCTGCGGCCCTTAGCATGTAAATGCCGGCAAGTACATAGTGTCTGTCCCTGCCTGTAAGCATAAGGTAGGAAAGCTTGAAATACGGTTCCGACATAGAAGGGGATAAGAGTACTGCATATTGCAAAAGCTGTTTTGAATAGTTTTCGTTATACTCGTTGAGCAGGACAAGACTGTAAGGATAAAGATTCATGAACCCGTTGTCCAGCTTTACGTTGTTGAGCTGCGTTACAACGTCCCCGATATTTTCTGAAGTATGCTGCTTTATCCATATATCATACAGCGCTTCTGTAAACGTATTCCCGCTCGTTAACGTTGGATTTGTACCCGTCACATAAACGGCTGTGGTGGAGGTAATCTCCGGGTATTTGCTTAATGTATCAGGCAGTGATTTCGTGGAAGACAACGCTTTTGAAGAAAACAACAAAGTCCCCAATTCCAGGCATATGATAATTGCGGATAACCTCTTTATAAACATAATTATTCAATTCTTATATACTACTATGAAATACTTAGTCAACCTCGTTAGAAAGCCTTGAGCTGACTTGCAACCGCGCCATACATACTTTTTTTATCGTTCCACTGTAAAAAGCGCGTCTGCCTTCTAATGTGGCAAAACCCAGTATTAGTCATAAATGTATTTGACTTTTTCACAATTGGGATTTTAAAATTGATTTATAGTCAAAGGGAGGGTTTATGAAGCCAGCCTATAACGATCTGAGGGAAATGGTTGAGAAACGGGCAGAGGAAAACGGTGATAAAATCTATATCCATTTCTATGACAATGCTGTAACATTCCACCAGTTCAATGAAAGGGTCAATCGCTTTGCAAACGGCTTGAAATCCTTAGGTGTAAAAAAGGGTGATACAGTTCATATTTACATGAATAATTCACCGGAATTTCTGTACGCAGCACTTGCAGCAAACAAACTGGGTGCAATTGCAGGGCCTATAAACTGCTGGTGGAATTCCGAAGAAGTAAAGTTTTTACTGAATGACTCTGAAGGCAAATACCTCGTTGTTGAGTCTGCATACTATCCCAACATCGAACCCATAAAGCCGGACCTGAATTATCTTAAGAAAATAATTTATTCGGGCGAAGATCCCCCGGCAGGCACGGTATCATATAGGGAGCTTGTCAATCACTCTGATATGCTTGAAAACGTAAAAATATCCACGGAAGATGCCGCCTATCTTTTCTACACCTCCGGTACTACCGGAAAGCCAAAAGGCGCACTGCTGACCCATTCCAATGCACTGTACGCTGTCATGGGAATAAGGTCTGTTTTGCATTCCGACGAGGAGCAGGGAAATGAGGTGGCCCTTATCTTTCTGCCTCTCTTTCATGTGAATGCCATGATGTCCATGATCAGTGCCCTGTATTCGGGTGTTACGGTTACGCTCAGGCTGACGTTTTCTGCATCAGAATTTGGCGAGGTTGTTGAGAAATACCGGGCAACATTTTTCAGCGGGGTCCCTGCCATATACAATATTCTTACGCTTCTCTCTGACGAGATAAAAAAGCATGACCTCAGCAGCTTGAAATTCGGCGTTTGCGGCGCTGCTCCATTAGCGGAGGAAACATTCAGGAAATTCGAATCCACCTATGGCGTGGATATCATCGAGGGTTACGGGCTTACCGAAGGAACCGTTGCAAGTACGCTTAACCCGCTGCACGGCGAGAGAAAAATTGGTTCCATAGGCAAGGCATTGCCGGGACAGGAGGTAAGGGTTGTTGATGACAGCGGCAAAGAGCTTCCGGTAAACAAACTTGGAGAACTTGTTATCCGCGGCGGTGCCGTTATGAAGCACTATCACAAGCGTCCCGAAGAGACCGCCAGTACCATAATGAACGGATGGCTGCACACCGGTGATATAGGATATATGGACAAGGATGGATATTTTTACATCGTTGACAGAAAAAAGGATTTAATCATCCGCGGAGGAGAAAACATATATCCCAAGGAAATAGAAAATGTACTGTATGAATATCCAAAGATCATGGATGCGGCTGTAATAGGCGTGCATGACATTGTAATGGGAGAAGAGGCAAAGGCATTTATAGTGCTAAAACCCGGCGAAAGTGCCGGGCATGAAGAGATTAAAACATATCTTGGCTCAAAACTTGCAGCATTCAAAATACCCAAATATATCGAATTTATTGACGATCTTCCGAAAAATATTATTGGTAAAGTGTTAAAAAAAGAACTCAGGGCAAGGGAAAAAGAAAAAACTATTAAGGAAAAGAAGAGTGAGTAATGACTCTATAAAAAAGGCTGCAAAAGAAATTGTCAAAAGGGGCCGTGTTGTAGCTTTTACAGGCGCGGGTGTGTCGCAGGAAAGCGGGATTCCGACCTTCAGGGACCCAGGCGGATTGTGGGACAGGTTTAATCCAATGGAGTTTGGCACTACACAGGGCATTGTAGATCTTGCAATGAATAAGCCGGAAAAACTCATAGATTTCCTTGTAGATTCCATCAACTCAATCGGCAATGCGCTTCCCAACCCTGCGCATTGCACAATAGCAGAACTTGAGAAAATGGGGTTGCTCGACTGTGTCATCACACAGAACATTGACAACCTGCATCAGGCTGCCGGAAGCAAGCATGTTATCGAGGTCCACGGGAATATCTACAGGTTCAGATGCATACAGTGCAATGAAACAATGAAGTTTAACAAAGAGGACTTTATTGGATTTCTTAAAAAGGCCGTTGATGATCTTAAATCTGGTTCGATGGAACGCATAATTAACGCAATGCCATCATGCAAGTGCGGCGGGAAGGCAAGGCTGGACGTAGTACTGTTTGGCGAGCCTGTTCAGATGATCCCCGAGTCCTACATGCAGATAGAACAGGCAAAGGTAGTGCTTATTGTAGGAACATCAGGCACTGTTTATCCTATATCAGAGGTACCAAGGTATGCAAAAAGGTCGGGTGCCCTGCTTATCGACGTAAACCCAAGGGAAACATTCTATGCAGACATAGACAATTATTTTT
>JAJYJX010000047.1:0-1333 GCA_021789095.1 bacterium | reverse complement strand
GGCGGGCGGGTGCTGTATTACCGCAGCTTCTGGAGCATGTTAAGGCTATGATGTAATAAATTTAAACCGGAGGAGAATGAAAATGGCAGAATTAACATCCAAACAAAACAACTACAGGGTTCTTATGCTGTTACTGTTCTGGCTGTTTTTAATAGCAGGCCTGACGTTCTACATTGTTCCAAACCACATTATAAGTGTTTTTAATGCGGTATCAGAAAAGATCGGTTACTTTCAGTCTATCCCGCCAAATATGGAAAAATTTTATCTGGACCTCGCCGTGGCATTTATGGCATGCGTTACGGCCATTGCTTATCTTATAAGCAAAGACGTTTTGAAGAACCTTAACCTGACACCCGTTTTGATTGTAGGTAAAACAACTTCATCCCTTATTTCACTCCTAAGTTTCATACTGTATCAAAAGGCGCTGCTTTACCTGTCCAATTTTGTCATAGATGGGTCCATAGTTTTGATCGTTCTCGCATTCTATCTGCCACTGAAAAAAGAACAGCATACCTGAAGCAGGAAAACCGTATAACAGAAAACTAAGATCGTGGGTAATCTGAGACACGTCCATATTATAATACACGGCAGGGTACAGGGTGTATGGTTCAGGGCAAGCACAAAGGAGATTGCCGACAGCCTTGGTGTAAAAGGCTGGGTCAGGAACCTGCCGGACAACTCCGTGGAGATTGATGCTCAGGGTGAAACGGATATTCTCGAAAAGTTCATCCAGTGGTGCCATGAGGGACCACCCGGTGCACGCGTCACGGACATAGATATACAGGAATTGGAAACCGCAAGCACCGTACAGGACTTCAGGGTAGTACGATAATGGGGTGGGTGAAGGGATTTGAACCCTCAGCCCTTGGAGCCACAGTCCAATGCTCTAACCATTGAGCTACACCCACCATAAGTGAAAAAACGTTTTTAAACCAGCTGGTTACAGACAACGCTCCAAGATACCGATACCGCTTGGTGAATCCGGCTCTACCCAGCATCATTCTTTGTACCACTTTCTGAATTAGTGTCAAGCCGAAGAAAAGGGTGATATCTTAATAGGTGTACGTCGAATGGTAGCTCACTTTGACTTTTTATTATCCATTAACACTGCTTCTGATTGACGTGAAATCGGGTTTAAAGCTTAAATAAAATAGTTTCTGTACCTAATAAGGAGGTTCTATGGTACCGGCAAATGAACTAATCGATAGTGTTTATCAAGAAGTAGTAAGACGCAATCCCGGCGAGAGTGAATTCCATCAGGCGGCATGTGAAGTTTTAATGTCTTTGGCCCCTGTGCTCGTAAAATATCCGGAGTTCACGGAAAACAAAATTT
>JAJYJX010000046.1 GCA_021789095.1 bacterium | reverse complement strand
AGCAAATTTATAGCTAAAAACCAGTTTGATAAAGCTATAAAGGATTTGCAGAAAGTCCTTGAATTAGATCCTAAAAATAACCAGGTTGCACTGAAGATAGCAGAACTATTTTTGAAACTGGGAAGGAAAGATGACGCTTGTAATTATTACGATATTGCCGCCGCTATTTTCAGGGAAAGCGGATTCTACGACAAAGCAATAGCAGTCTACAGGCAGCTGCTTACAATCAATCCTGTATCCTCTCAGGCCTATCTTAAACTCGCGGATCTTTTCAGAAAGAAAAATCTCTCTGCAGAGGCAGTCTCAAATTACAAAGTTGCGATAGCTATATACGAAAAAGAAGGACGGATTCAGGATGCCCTGAAGATACTGCAAACCATTACAGAGCTGGAGCCATCAAATCTTCCCGGAAGGGTTAAGCTTGCGGAACTTTACGCAAAGAACGGCTTGAAGGATCAGGCGTATACCGAATTTTCCAAGATTGCAGAAAAACTTATAGAAGCGAAAAGAATACTGGATCTCATCATCGTGTATGAGAAGATGCTTGCGCTCAAGCCGGGTGATATAAATATACTCAAACAGCTCATAAAGCTGTATATGTCCAGAGGTGATTATCAGAAGGTACTGTTAAAGGTAAAAGAAGTTATAGCTTCAGGAAAGTCAGATACAGAAGTGCTTATGGCCCTTGCAAGGGCATATGTTGCACTTGAAAAGATCCCGCTTGCGATATCTGCATACAGGGAGGTCGCAAAATTATATTCTAAAGAAGGCCTGGCATCCCAGACACATGACGTATTCAAAAAGATCCTGGAACTTGACCCGACAGATGAACAGGCACTTCAGGCTGTAGTTGGTGCAAGGGTAGCACCTGTGCCGATGCCAGAGATCGAGCCAGAACCGCTTGAAAGCATTAAAAAACCGGAGAAAAAGCCGGAAATGAGGGTAGAGAAGCAGGCAGAAAAACCACTGGAGAAAAAAACACAGACAAAACCTGCAGCGGAAATAACGGCAAAAGCACCAGCAGGGAAAGAAGAACGGCTGCCGTCAGACGAATTAGACAAATTATTCTCGGAGGCCCAGGTATACAAGAGGTACGGTTTAAACTCAAAAGCAGAAGAAAAATTAAATCAGGTTCTGGAGGTAAACCCTTCACACAGAACAGCACTGATAGAGCTGTTTGAACTGTATCAAATGGAAAAGAAGTTCAAAGAGGTTTCCAGGATAGCTGTAAAATTATATAATGTTTTAATAGCAGAAGGTGATATAAGTAAGGCAGAAACATTTGTCAGACAGGCTATAAACAGCGATCCTGGCAATGAGGGCCTGAAAGCCCTTATAGGGTACAGTGCGGAGCCTGCGGTAGAGGAAAAACCTGCCAAGGTTGCAGGAAAACAGCTTAAAAAGCAGCCTGCTCCTGCTGCAGATCAAGAGATTATAGAAGAGGAGATACCCCCATTAGAAGAACAAATTGAAGCAGGCCCTCATGAAATAGATACCGGCATAGAGATTGAGGTAGAGACTTCTCCCGCAGCAGAAGAACATGCGCAGGAACAACCGCCTGTTTCAGAAGTGCTGCCTGAGGCAGAGGAAGTATCAACTCATGAAGCAGCCAAGGAAGAAATAAAGGGAGATATTCCTATACCTGAGCAGATAGAGTTTATACCCGAAACGGAAAGTGCCAAGCCAGATATTGGCGGCGCCGTTGAAATAAGCCGGGAAGAAGAGATAAATTTCAGCTTTTCTGAGGACGAATTAAAAGAGATAAGCTCAGAAAAGCCTTTGATCCCTGCAGACCATGTTAAACCGGCCGTCCAGGCTTCTGAACATAAGGCAAAGCCTGATATAGATATCATCGATTCACTTGATGAGGCGGAATTCTATTATCAGCAGGGTATTTTAACAGAAGCAAGGGCGATCCTTCAGAGAATACTTCAAGCAGTGCCTGATGAAGAACGTGCAAAAAAGAGGCTTGCAGAAATACTGGCCAAAGAGGAAGAGTCCAGGCCGGTTACTGCAGAGCCTTCACTATCCGAACTGGAAGAGCCGTTTATTCAAAGGGAAACAGAACCCGTTATCGCAGTATCAGCCGGCGAGGATTTGTTTGATCTTGCACAGGAACTTGAAAATGAGCTGTCAACGACCATAGGGGAAACCCGGGTACAGCAGCCTGTGGAGGAAGAACAGCAGGTCAGTGTTGAAGAAGTGCTCGAGGCTTTCAAAAAGGGTGTTGAAAAAAACGTTGATAAAGAGGACGCAGAAACGCACTATAATCTTGGCATAGCTTACAAGGAAATGGGATTGATAGATGAAGCTATAAATGAATTTAACATAGCAATACTTTCACCCGATAAAAAAGCAGATGGTCTTATAATGCTTGGTATGAGCTATATGGGGAAGGGATTACCTGGCAAAGCTATAGAAATGTATAAACAGGCATTGGAGATCAAAGGTGGAATAAAACAGGATACTATAGGCCTATTATATGAATTTGCCCTTTCTTTTGAGGCATACGGGGATATGAAGAGTGCTTACAGGTACTTTGAAGAGGTAAGCAAAATAGATGAAAAGTTCAGAGATGCTAGAGATAAGTTGACTAAACTGAGTGAATTTGTAAAGGATGAGCAGCCCGATGTGCAGAACGTACAACAATTGGAAGAGAAGAAATTCACACTGGATGATCTCATGGAAGAGAATACACCAGGGAAGCAATCAGCTGAACCAAAGGATAACCAGAGACCTGCGGCCGACGAACTGAAAGGGCAGGTAAATACTGATGATACGGGCGGACAAAAACGAGAACCCAATGTTGAACAGAGCAAGCCAAAGCAACCCAAGAAAAGGGTATCTTATATTTAAAAAGAGGGTTAAATGAACTATTTAGATTTTTATAAGCTGAATGAAGAACCGTTTTCAAGCGCCCCGGACATAAAATTTTATTACAACAGTGCCCAGCATTCAAAGGCACTTGTTAGACTTATGTATGCTGTTGATTCAATGAAGGGACTTGCGCTTCTTATAGGGGACATAGGTACGGGCAAAACAACTCTCGCAAGAAGGATGCTGGACAGTCTTCCGGAAGAAGAGTATGAATCAGCCCTGCTTGTTATTATTCATTCAGGCATAACAGCTGACTGGCTGTTAAAAAAAATTGCAATGCAGCTTGGTATCTCAGAGCCTTCAGAAAATAAGATTACACTGCTGTCACAGTTGTACGGAAGATTAAGTGAGTTGTACGAGCAGCGTAAAAAGGCGGTTGTGTTGATCGATGAGGCGCAAATGTTGAAAACAAGGGAGATGATGGAAGAATTCAGAGGCCTTCTGAATCTTGAGGCAACCGACAGAAAGCTGATCACATTCGTATTCTTTGGCCTGCCAGAAATAGAGGACAACCTTATGCTGGATGGTCCGCTCGCGCAGCGTGTGGCATTGAAATACAGGCTCGAATCATTTAATTATGAATCCACAGAGGCTTACATAAAGCATCGGCTGGGACTTGCAGGCAGTAAAGATGAAATATTTGCACCGGATGCGATAGAAAAGATCCACCGTTATTCAAAAGGTATACCGAGGATGATAAATATAATTACATCGAATGCGCTTTTTGAAGGATTCCTTGTAAAGGCAAAGTTAATAGACGGCAGGATTATCGATGGTGTTACGGCCGATCTCGGCATAACAGACTTACAAACAGAAAAGAAAGAGATGGGTGAAGCCACTGCTGCAGAAGAACAGGAAATAATTATTGAACAGCACCCTGCAGCACAGGAACTTAACCCGCCTAAACAAAAGACTGTAGCTTCTGCCCAGCGTATTACCCCAAAAATTACTGAAGTAAAAGCAAAGCCGCAAAAAAAAGAAGAACTTGATGAGATAGATTCCATCCTTGACAAGCTGGAAAAAGGCGGGTAAGTTATACGCCTGGTTAAAGTTTAATCAACCATCGTTAAGCAAGTTTAATAAAGAAAAAGTTAATGGGATGTTATGATGACCATTTCTGGCATCAAAAAAATCTGTGTTGTTGGCGCAGGAATCATGGGGCACGAAATTGCCCTGTTTGAGGCTTTAAGCGGTTATAAGGTTGCCTGTACGGATGTCAATTCAGAAGCCATCAAAAAAGCAAAAGAATTTATTGATGCCTACTTACCTGATCGCGTTGTCAAGGGAAAGTTAACTGAGGAAGTAACTCAGCAAGCCAAAACCAATCTTTCTTTTACTTCTAACCTTAAGGAAGCGGCAGTGGATGCCGATTTTGTCATCGAAGCTATTATAGAGAAGCTCGCGATAAAACGCCGGTTATTTTCCGAGTTAGATAAGATCTGTCCAAAGCATACTATTCTGGCAACCAACAGCTCCTTTATTGTCAGCTCCAAAATCGCCGATGCTACAAGCCGTCCGGATAAGGTATGTAACATGCACTTTTTTAATCCGGCTCAAAAGCCTTCACCAACAATTGTTGAGAAATTCGTCAAAAAGGAATGAGGACGGAAAACCGGCAAAGGTTTTTATAATTACAAGGATAAGTTTTAAACGTTTTGTAAAATTTAAAAAAATTGTTCTTTGATTTTTAGGAGGTTAAACATGACACAGAAAAATTATCAAGCAGGTGAAAATTATAAGTATCCATTGATTATCAAAAAGATTTTGAATACCCCGCTCATTTATTCTCCGGACAAGGAAATTGTTTACCGGGATAAAGTACGGCTGACGTATAAAACCCTCTATGAGCGGATTAATAAATTGGCCGACGGTCTGAAAAAAATAGGTGTGAAACCCGGGAATACAGTATGCGTATTTGATTATGACAGTCATCGCTACTTAGAAGCCTATTTTGCTGTGCCGATGATGGGGGCTGTACTGCATACAATGAACTGGCGTTTATCACCGGAAACTATCCTTTATACAATGAACCATGCTGAAGATGATATAGTATTTGTGCATGCTGATTTCCTTCCTCTGCTGGAATCTATCTGGGGCAAATTGACAACGGTCAAAAAGGTTATTCTTCTGAAAGATGAAGAAAAAATGCCGGCAACGAAAGTACCCATTGCTCTTGAATATGAGGAGATGCTGAAGAATGCACAGCCGTCGTATGATTTCCCGGATCTGGATGAAAATACGAGGGCTACCATTTTTTATACGACGGGCACTACCGGATCGCCCAAGGGGGTTTATTTCTCTCACAGACAGCTGGTACTGCATACACTCGGAATATCAATAGCGAGTCTTTATGAGTCAGGGATTGGAAGTTTACGGTCGAAAGATGTTTATATGCCTTTAACCCCTATGTTTCATGTGCATGCGTGGGGGGTCCCTTATGTAGCTACTCTTTTGGGAACCAAACAGGTATACCCAGGACGCTATGAACCCGAAACTATACTCAAACTTATCAGGGATGAAAAGGTCACTTTTAGTCATTGCATACCTACGATCCTTTTAATGGTAATAGGCCATCCAATGGCTGAAACAATCGATCTTTCTCACTGGCAGTTAGACATTGGCGGTTCAGCTTTACCGAGAGGTTTAGCTAAGGCAGCAATGGAGCTCGGGATTAAAGTCTGGGCTGCCTATGGCATGTCAGAAACATGTCCAGCCGTAACATTTGCTCTTACCAAAGAGTATATGGAGGACTGGGATACAGAAAAGAAACTTGACTACCTTATTAAAACAGGGGTGCCATTCCCTCTCTGTGAAGTAGAGATTGTTGATGATGGTAAATTTCTTCCTCATGATGGGAAAGCTACCGGAGAGCTGGTCATCCGTACCCCATGGCTTACAGAGGCATACTATAAGGATCCGGAAAGAAGTAAAGATTTGTGGCGAAACGGCTGGTTGCATTCGGGAGATGTGGCCAGTATCGATAAAGAAGGTTATGTTGTAATTACCGATCGGTTAAAAGATGTCATTAAGAGTGGAGGAGAATGGATTTCTTCTTTAACATTAGAGGATTGTATCAGTCAGCACGAAGCGGTTCATGAAGTGGCAGTTATCGGAGTTACGAACGAAATATGGGGGGAACGTCCCCTGGCATTGGTAGTATTGAAGCCAAAATATAAAGATAAAATTACCGGTGATGACATTAAGACGTTTATGAGAAAGTTTGTGGAAGAAGGGAAATTGGACAGTTATGCAATTCCAGGTCATATTGAAATTGTAGAAGCAATTCCCAAAACCAGTGTAGGTAAAATTAACAAAGTCGCTTTAAGAAAGCAATACGCGGGGAGTAAACCCCGTTAGAAAGGACGTGGCTTTAAACCACGCCCTTTCTATAAGGAATTAAATAGTATCGTAGTATCCCTACCATACAGGGGGGGCTTTCTAACGGGGTAAAACAAAAGGATAAGAAAGGTATTTTGACACAAAGCAGAACAGGCAAAGGTATGCACGAGAATTATGGTGCAGGTAGATAAACTTCAGCGAAGAGAGTATTGGATATTCCTTGACAGAATTGGTGTTTTTAAAGTAAAAACGGTAGAAAAAGGAGGTAGAGTATGAAGATCAAAAAAAGTATAATGCTGTTGACCATTGTCATTACATCATTGATCATGATGCTTGCATCCGTGCCGGCATCTGCGGGTCTTCTCGAGGCATCAAGCTTTAAGTTTGATGGATATTACAGGGTAAGGCAAGTTTACTACCATAATATTGCAACGCAAAATTCTGAAAACACATCTTATTTTGATCAGAGATTCCGATTGGAGCCGCAGGTAAATATTAATGAAGATATTGTCATCAAATCGCAGATCGACATGCTTGACGACGTGCTGTGGGGCGATAACGTGGATTCGGGCAACTCTGTGAACACAGGCAATCCTTCGAATACCTCATCTTATTATCCCGGCAGTGCAACTACACCCGATGGTACAGCGCTCCTGAACATGAATGTTAAAAGGGTATGGCTTGAGTATCATTCACCGGTAGGCAGTTTTTCCCTGGGCCGTATGCCTTATGGTTTTGGGGAGGGAGTTCTGTATAATAGTGGAGATGGATTTAAGAATGAATGGGGAGATGCTTATTATGGCAATACTGCTGACCAGATACAGTTTGCCACCATGCCTATGGGCAAGGACAAACCACTTATCACCATACTTGATTATGCAAAGATAGCAGGAAATGACATAAACAACCCTTATGATGATGATGATTGGTACACATTTATTCCGGGTTATATGACAAAGGAAGCAACTGTCTTATTACTGTTACAGCATCAAGAACAGAATTCCTTTAAGAAAAATATCAACCTTTTAGAGCTTTATGCTGATGTAAAACCAATAGAGAATCTAAAGCTTGCTTTGGATTACTTTTATATAAGCGGCAGCTTAATGCCGTTTACCGCATCAAGCGTTGCCGCACAGTATCTGCAGGCAGGTATAGGAACAAACAAGCTTAAGGTTGTGGATGCGCAGGGCGGTATATTAAGAGGAACTTATTCAATGAAGCCGCTGGATTATGTGCTTGAATTAGGTTTCTCACCCGCAAACGGTAAGTCCTCAAGTGATATAGAAACCTACCCATTCAGCAATGATTATAACTCAAGCCTTATACTGTTTAACAACACAGGGCTCGCAGGACCGAATTCGTTCCCGAATCCTACCTTGGCAACACTCAATGGATTGGGTAAGCTTAATACTCCACCCACATCTATACCATCGCAATCCGCATTAAAAGATGACTTTATATACATTGCGCCAATGGTAAAGTTTATACCCGCGGATTTCCTTAAAGCAAAACTGCAGCTGCTATGGGCAGAAACAAACGATTTTACAAATTATGCCGCTTATGCAGGCAGGACACCGGGCAAACCGGCAAGGAACCTTGGTTATGAAGCGGACCTTGGCGTCGATACGACCATGTCGGACAATTTTATATTCGGGTTCCAGACAGGTTACTTTATACCGGGTGCAGTGTTCAAGGATATAAATAACAACGCAGACGGTGTTTTTGCATTCGTAACGCGTTTCACAGTTCTGTTTTAACCTTATGCAAATCTGAATTCAAAGGCGCCCCGCCCACCTGAGGCGGGGCGCCTTTTTTATTTCACTTTCTACTGTATTTCTGGTATTAAAAACCCATGAGCGTTTATTTATCTGTTGTAATACCGGTATTTAATGAAGCTGATTCTATTGATCAGCTCTATTCAGAACTTAAAGATGTTATCGTAAAACAGCATTATGATGCAGAGATTATCTTTGTCAATGACGGCAGCACGGACGAGAGCCAGAAAAAGCTGAGACAGCTTGCAGCAGAAGATAAATCCGTTAAGATCATAAGCTTTAAGAGAAACTATGGACAGACGCCTGCAATGTCTGCCGGGATTAAACATGCCTCAGGACGGATCATTATTACCATGGATGCGGATCTGCAGAATGATCCGCACGATATACCTGCAATGGTATCACGAATTGATGAAGGTTATGATCTTGTAAGCGGGTGGCGAAGACCAAGGAAAGACGGGTTCTTCAGGAGAATACTGCCATCAATTATAGCAAATTATATAATAGGTATTGTTACAGGCGTCAGACTGCACGACTTCGGATGTACGCTCAAGGCTTATAAGGCAGATTTGATAAAAGGCATAAAGCTGTACGGGGAGATGCACAGATTTATACCTGTTTATGCTGCATGGACAGGTGCAGTTATTACCGAGGTTAAGACACACCACAGGCGCAGGCTTTACGGCAGTTCTCATTACGGTTTTATAAGGACGATAAAGGTATTGCTTGATCTGCTCACAGTAAAATTTCTCGGTGATTTTTCTACAAGACCCATACATCTTTTCGGCGGCAGCGGTTTCATGTTTATGCTTGTCGGTTTTTTAATAGGTCTGTATGTGCTTTACGAGAAGTTTTATCTGCATGTCTTTGCCTATAAGAATCCGCTCCTTTTACTCGCTGTATTTCTGTTTTTGATAGGTTTTGAACTTGTTTTGATCGGGCTTATAGCAGAACTGATCATAAGGCTTTATCACGAATCTATAAGCAATGCCGTGTATACAATAAAGGAAAAAATCAATCTTTGATATATGTGCGGAATATGCGGCATATACAGGCATGCTCCACAAGATGATCTGATCGTAACATCACGGACAATGCTTGATGCTATGCGTTACCGCGGGCCTGATCAGCAAGGCCTTCGTGTGTTCGATCAATGCGTAATCGGCGCAAACAGGCTTTCAATAATTGATATAAAAAACGGCGATCAACCGGTTCATAACGAAGACGGCTCTCTATGGATTGTGTACAACGGCGAGGTATATAATTTCCGGGAGCTGAAAAAGGATCTTGCATCGGCGGGTCATGGCTTTTACACAGGTACGGATACAGAGGTTATTGTTCATCTTTACGAACAGTACGGGATAGAGGGTTTTGCTAAACTCAACGGGATGTTTGCCTTCGCAATATACGATGGGAATCGCAAAAGGCTTATACTGGCAAGGGACAGGATTGGTATAAAGCCGCTCTATTACAGCTTAACAGATGGTATCGTATTTGCATCGGAGTTGAAAGCCATGCTTGCCTTACAGAACAGTGAATACAAATTGGATCTTCCGGCAGTGGCACAGTATCTTACCCATGATTACACCCCTGCACCAAACACGATTATAAAAGGCATTTTTAAGCTTATGCCTGGTGTATGCATTGTTAAGGAGCAGGATCGAATTTATAAAAAAACGTTTTCAGAGATCAAGATTCATACAAACAAGACAGTACAGAACAACAGAATACAGAATGAAAAAAAACTTGAAATGCAGTTAGAGGGACTTTTATCGGATGCTGTAAAGGACCAGATGGCGGCTGATGTGCCTGTTGGTGTATTGCTTTCAGGAGGCATTGATTCCTCCACAATTGCGTACTTTGCATCAAAAATAGCAGCAGACATCAACAGCTTTTCCATTGCATTTGATGAACCTTCGTTTGACGAGAGCAGATATGCAATGATCGTGAGCAGGAGACTTGGATTAAGGCATTACTCGGAATTGTTTACCTACACTGTATTCAGGGAGCTGTTTGACAGGATCACAGACTTTATAGATGAGCCTGTTGCAGACCCTTCTGTAATCCCGACATACTACCTGAGCAGGCTGGCAGGCGAGCATGTAAAGGTCGTGCTTTCCGGCGAGGGAGGTGATGAGATGTTCGCCGGCTATCCTACCTACATCGCTCACAGGTTTATATCTTTTTACAGTTCTCTGCCTGCCCTTGTAAGGAAGGGAGTTTTTGAACCATTGATACACATGCTGCCGGTTTCGTCGAAGAATTTTTCTTTAGACTTTGTAGCAAAAAGATTCATCGGTTCAGCCTTGATGCCTGTACATAAAAGGCACATACAATGGATGTCAGGATTTACTGCAGAAGGGTTAAGCCTGATATTCAAAGAGGAACTATTGAAGGATATCGATAACGGCATTTATAAACAGGCGGAGGAACTGGTTACAGATGTGCCAGGCATGTCAGAAGCTGAACGTGCGAATATACTGGATATTTTTATGTATCTGCCGGATGACCTGCTTGTAAAGGTTGATCGTGCAACCATGTCTGCATCCATAGAATCAAGGGTCCCTCTGCTTGACAACAGGCTTGTTGAATTCAGCATGTCCCTTCCTTTTGAGTATAAAATCAGGGGGATTACCGGGAAATATCTCTTGAAGAATCTTATGAGAAATAAATTGCCCCGGGAAGTGGTGAGCAGAAAGAAAAAGGGTTTCGGCATCCCTATTACTCGATGGCTGCAAAATGATTTCAGGCATGAAGCTGAATCAATCCTGTCGGAAGATTCAGTCGGAGGCAACGGCATATTTAATCATGCTTATATTGACAGGCTTTTAAAAGAACATGCGTCAAGGATTTACGATCATAGGAAAAAGCTCTGGCCGCTTCTCGTGCTTGTTAAATGGCTGCAAAAATATAAGCTTGGATTATAGAGAAAAAAATAATTATACCCTTACAAGGATCTTATAGTAAAGCATACCTATGTACTCATGTAACGCCCTGTAGGTGTTGAGCAGTGCTTCCATATCCGGCATATAGTTTATGAAATTGTAACAAGTCCTGCTTGTTTTATAATCAGCGGGTGCAGGCACCACGTTCGTTAACCCGGCATGCCTGAACGAATAAACAGCCCTTTTCATATGATATGCTGAAGTAATAAGGATTACTCTCTTGCACGCAAGCTTTTCACAAAGCTTCTTTATTTCGACGGCATTCTCATAGGTATTTCTGCTTGTTGTATCCATGTATATGTCTTTTTCGGGTATACCCATTTGAACAAGATAGCGCTTCATTACAGGTGCTTCCGGTTTCTGGCATTTGAACCCTTTACCGCTGCTAACAATGACCGGTAAAGGCTGGAACCTGTACAGCCTGAAGACATAGACAAGCCTTTGCAATGCATCGCCACTTGGCGAGCCTTCACCTTCGATATCAGGCGAATTATCATGTATGCCGCCTCCAAGCACTGCATAAATATCATGGTTTGTTATGTTTTTAACATCAAGCCGTGAATAACTGTTTTCAAGAGGCAGTATGAGTTTATCTGCTACCGGCGTTATACTGAGAGCATAGATAAAGCCCGAAAAGACCAACATTAAAACAGCTATACCTGTTTTCTTTTTTCTTATAAGAATTATTGCCCATATAACCAGTATTGTAACAAATAATCCCGGCGGCAAAAACCATGCTGAAAAGAGTTTTGATAGTGTATACATACAGCCTCCTTCTTAATGTTTTCTATTTAGTACAATAATTCCCTGTAACTTGCTACAGGGTTACTACTTGCTTGTCATTCCCGTGTAAACGGGAATCCAGTGTTTTGTTTATTATGGTGTTCTGGATTCCGTGTCAAACACGGAATGACGAAAACAAGATTGCTTCGCCACCTCTTAAGCGGTTCGCAATGACACTTTTCTTATTTCGTTTGTATTTTTTGTACTTTTACTTTAATATAAAAAAGTGGTAGCACAACAATATAAATGATAGCAATAACAATCGTCCATATACCCATAAAAGCCTTTTTCAGTATGCCGCCTTTCTGAGATTTATAGAATATAGAGACTTCATAGTCTGTAAATCTGAAGATATGAAGCATCCATTTTTTAACTCCAGACGTTAAAACGGTGGCAATCCTTAGTGCAGGGTCTGATAATCTGGATGATGCCTGTATAGGCAGGTATTTCATAACAACACTGTTTGTCCAGTAAAGGTATGCATGGCTGATTGTTGCAGCATTATGGTGTTCCGGCTTAACGCCGGAAAGTTCGAAGGTTGTATCTATCAGCGGCAAAAACAGTCCTGCTGCATGTGTGGAGTCAATATAAGAAAATATTTTTTCGGGTACAAGGCCATAATAAGATACAGCGTATGAAAGATCGATAATATCCCTTAGCTTACATGAGAAGTTATGGTGTACTGCGATGTGATAAAGTCCATAGATGAATGCTGTATACGGATCGAGAGTAAGAAATGATTCATTATCCCAGTTTATTGTGAACGTGTTTTCAAAGGGTTTTAGCTCTGCAAAGTGTATAAACCTATCATCAAACAATCGCGTGTGGACATCGAGAGAGAGGATACTGTCGTCAGTCTGGTAAGGTACTATATGGGATTTTATATTGAAAAGCCAGTTTTGATTTGTATCCTTGAATAATGGATGCATACTGTTCTGCTCCATAAGCTCCTTTATCCTGTCAACGTGCTTTTGTTCGACAAGTATGTCTATATCATCCATTGGTCTGAGTCCTATTTCATTATAAACGGACATGGCAAGCGCAGCACCTTTGAGCAGGATTATCTTTATACCTTTCTGTTCCGCCTGTTTTTTTAACGCTTTTAATTGCTTCAGCAGCAGAACATTGCGTGCAGTATTGCGCATATAGCTGTCTTTGAGCTGCGGCAGCATATGACTGTATCCTGGAATATTGAAGGTCTTAAGATGATAGTATAGAAGCGGAGGGAGAAATTCTGTATCTGCAAGCTTTTTAAGCTTTTCAGGCTTAATCTTAGAGAGCTTGTATTTTAACTGCTTTATCTTTTCTGCAGATTTTACAGGTGAACATGTATCTGCAAGCAGTTTTCTGAGTGGATCAAACAGTCCGGTCATGGGTAAGAAAATGTTACATAGTAAGCTTCGGCAACATCGCTTCTGTCATCAAATACATCGCCGTCAATGGTGATCCAGCTGTGTCCTATTATTGAAATATTATCTATAGAGTCTTTTCTTATACCTGTATATATCATTACATTGTATCCGGCTGATTTTAAGAATTTATAAAGCAGTAATGTTCTGCTCCAGCAGTGCTGGGCTATGAATAAGCCCTTTATGCGCATCCATGCATGAACATATCTTCTGATAGTAGACTTGTCATAGTAATACGGTTTCTTATCAGCCTTCGCAAGGGGCCGCGCGCTTACCGCCGGGGCTCCATTCTTTGATAGTATAATAAACAGCTCCTTCAGCCCATTTCTCTTCTCAAGATAAGGTATGTAGAATGTGTAAAAGCCTATTCTTAGAAAGAGGAGGAGCTTCCCTATCCTCAAAAATGCAATAAGGCAGTTTACTCGTTCACTATTTTCAAATGCATTTATGTGGTTATCACTGTACAGGTAATACTATGCCTTTCTGCCATGCTGGCTGATCATTGAGATGCACATCATTTGTCAGCTCCCTTGGGTTTGAGCCGTCCGCATTCATTATGAATATCCTGGAATTGCCGTACTGATTGGATGTATAAACTATTGTATTGCCGTCGGGCGAGAATGACGGGTCAAAACAATCGAAAGACGGGTCTGATAAAGGACGGGGAGGAGCACTGCAGTCAACAGGCATTATAAATATCTGGATATGACCGGTTGTTGAAGAGGACATCAAGAATAAAATATATTTACCGTCCGGTGACCATGAGATTGGCGGGAATACCTGTGACGTATTGCACAGCCGCTGCCTGTTTGAGCCGTCCGGAGATATGGTATAAATGCTCATGGGTGCTTCACTGCTCGGTATGGGATTGGCGCCAGGAAATGGATCATGGATATATGCAATGGTTTTATCATCGGGTGAAAATTTTCCGCA